>JABLXW010000008.1 GCA_013177945.1 Bacillota bacterium | reverse complement strand
TGGGAGTGGGTCTCGGCGTCTACTGGTACTGGCCTAAGTTCTTGACGATTTTCCAGGAGGGCAACCCGCTGCCGGTGGCGCTTGCGGTGGCCAAACTGGAGCTTACGGGGGCCGAGATCGTGCCCGTAACCCCAGACGAAACCAGGCTGATCCAAAAGAGCGGAAGCGAGGAGCCCCTTACGAGGTTTCTGGCCGGGCGGGGCTGGAGGTTCAAGGACCGGCTGGGAGCTGCAATTTTTTACGAGAGGGGCGGGAGGACTCTGCCGGTTGGGTCCCGCATGTTCACCAGGCGCTACGTCATCTATGTCCTTGAGAGAAGGCCGTAGTCCTGAGCGGCGGGCCTCCGCAGCGCTGATCGCCGCACTGGGGTGATTGATGCGCTCTGCCCCAGTTTGCTCTGGCCGGCCGGGCGGCGGCTCCCGCGCCCTGGCCCCGAGGCAGTTCAGGCCGGGGGATTCCCGCCGGGCGCGGTACCCCTAGAGCCCAAGCGCCTTCTTCCTCCCGGCGCACACCCTCTCCCACTCGCAGCCGGCGCAGAAGACGCCGAGCCATTCCGGGGCCGTTGTCAGGAGCTTCTCCCTCACCTCTCCCCAGCGCGCCCTTGACCCTACCGCCAGCCCGAGGTGTGCCAGGGCCTTCTGATCCAGCTCCCTGATCGCCGCCTCTCCTCCCGACTCGTTGGCGCACACCCCGTTCTTCAGGGTGGGGCACCAGGCGCAGACGTCGTCTGCCCCCGGGATCACCTCCACCTCTTCACCCTTTTCCAACCTGTCCATGATTCCCTTGAGGTTCTCTACGAATTCGGGGCCGTAGCCCTCCCCCTGGAAGAAGTGCAGACAGACCAGGTGGTGCCCCCGGAGCCTGACCACAGCCACCATCTCCTTTCTTTGAATATGAAAAGCTCACCTGATCTTTTTCTCCACCCTCCCTGCGGGTTCCTCCAGGCCCCGCCCCGGCTCCACGCCGCCCACCTCCGCCGGGGCGGAGCCGCGCCTTGAGGCCTCTGCTCCCGGCCGCCCCGCCGCCGCTCCGGCCACCGGCGCTCGCAAATGCGCGGCGCCAGAGGCGCCGTCTAGCACTCAATGGAGCTTTTATGCTTACAAGCTGCACCGCGGCAGATGCGAAAGACTTTTCCTCGATTTTCATTTTCTAGCTCCGGAAGGGGATTATGTAGGGTATAATAGTAGCAGAAGTTTATTGCTTAAGCCTGGTCTATGCAGGGGGTTCAGGTCCCCCCGGGTGGCGCGCTGATTATTATCATCGAAGAGCATGAGGCTCGAAAGGGCGCGGTGGAGATGGCTCTCAGGGCAAAGAGAGCGCTCGACGCCTTGGCCAGGGAATTGAACCTTCCCGGTGAAGCTATTCTCGAGGAAGGGTTGAATTAGAAAAGAAATTGCGGAGCATCAAGGCTGAGATCTTTCAGATTGCCGGGAAGTACGGGTTTTCCTCAGTTGAGGGGATGGAGACCCTCTACAGGCGGAGCTGCGGTGAGGCCTTGCGATACATTCCGGCTGGGGGAGATTGCGGTGATAGAGTTTGCCGACATTGTGGAAGAGGCTTTCTGCCCTGATCCCGGTGAAGCGCGCATTATTCTGATTGACGGCGCTCCAGGCCCCGCCTGGCTCCGCTGGGGAAGAGAGCGGCCGGCCTGAAACCTGGAGCAGGATCTAAGGAGCAGGAACTGCCCGTTCACGAAGGGGGCTTTCGGAGCGGCACAATTACGTTAGTATAGAAAATGTAGAAAACCGTGCTCCCCAGGAAGAGAAGAAGGAGCAGCGCAAGCACCTTTTCGACCAATGTCCATCCCTCCAAGAACTGTCCTCTGGTCTGGAAGCCCGGCTGGGGCGACGCCATCTTTTTTCTTAATTTGGCCTGATTGAGTTTTTCCATGCATGAATATAAACATCTTTTTGATCCCTTGACGAAACCAGGTGGTGATGCTATTATTGCATCGTGAACTGCGGGAGTGGCGGAACTGGCAGACGCGCCGGACTTAGGATCCGGTGGGCAACCGTAAGGGTTCGAGTCCCTTCTCCCGCACCAGGCGGAAATCTCCGGCAGCAGCGCGCCGCTGGCGGCTGCTGCCGGCAGGATAAAAGTGCGGCAGAGGACATTTGACGGCCAGTATCCCCTTCGGTATAGGAGGAGCATAAATGCGCGCGACTCTGGAAAGGATAGAGAAGAACCAGGTGTCCCTCCACGTGGAAGTGGAAGCAGACCAGGTTGAGGAAGCCCTGGAGAAGGCTTACCGGAAGGTGGTAAGGAAGGTGAGCATTCCCGGCTTCCGAAAAGGGCGGGTGCCGCGCCCGATTCTGGAAGCTCGCCTCGGAAAGCAGGTGCTCTACGAAGAGGCCCTGGAGATGCTTCTTCCCCAGGCGTACCAGGAAGCAGTCCGGGAAACCGCAATCGATCCCATCGACCAGCCCAAAATCGACGTCGTCCAGCTGGAGGCCGGCCAGCCCCTGATCTTTAAGGCAACTGTCGAAGTGATGCCTGAGGTCAAGCTGGGCCCGTATAAGGGCGTGGCTGCCGTCATGCCTGAAGTTAAGGTAGGGGACGAAGAGGTTGAGCTTCATTTGAAGATGCTCCAGCAGCGGCACGCCCGGCTGGTTGACGCCGGAGAAGGCCCCGTTGACGATGGGGACATTGCGGTCATCGACTACGACGCAACCGTGAGCGGGAGGCCGGAACCCCGCCTGAGCGGGCGGGAACAGGCGGTTGAGGTTGGCTCCGGAAAATTTATTCCCGGCTTTGAAGCCCACCTGCTGGGTGCGAAAGCGGGGGAGGAAAAGGAATTCACTTTAAGTCTACCCTCCCTCTTTAACATTTCCGACCTCGCCGGAAAAGATGCCCGTTTTAAGGTGAAAATCGCAGCCGTCAAGCGCAAAGAGCTGAGCCCGCTCGATGACGAGTTCGCGCGGGATGTCAGCGAATGTTCTACCCTGGCGGAATTAAAAGCGCAGATTCGGAATAAACTGGAAGAGGTGGGGCGCCTTAATGCCAGACGCATTTTTACCCAGCGCGTCGTTGAGAAGGTGGTTGCCCAGGCGGAAGTGGATGTTCCCGAGGTTCTGGTGAAGCGGGAGGCAGAAAGGGAGCAGGCGCGGTTTTTGCAGCGGCTTGCCCTGCAGCGGATGGACCTCGACCAGTACCTCCGGCTTACCAATAAAGACTTTGCTGCCTGGCAGGCCGATTTTGAAAAGAGGGCGAGGGAAGCCGTGAAGGAGAGGCTTGTGCTGGGGGCAATCGCGAAGGCCGAGGGCCTCAAGGTGACGCCTGAAGAGCTGGAAGAGGAGATCAAAACCCTCGCCGCCCAATACGGCCTGGATCACGAAGAGCTGCGAAAGAACCTGGAGGAAAAGGATCAGCTTGGATCGGTTGAAGAGGGCGTTCTGCTCGAAAAGGTTCAGAGGTTTCTGGCCGACCACGCGCTGGTGCTTCCCGATCGGTCTGAGGCTGCCTCTCCCGAAGCCGAAAAGGAAGGCGGGCAGCCCCGGGCGGAAGACGCCGCAGCGCCTCCTCTGGACTCCGGAGCAGGCCGGGCGGAATCCGGGAGCGAAGAGGGCAAAGTGCAGGAAGAGCAGGCGCTTCCGGGGGACTGAGGAAGGAGTTTTCGGCCTTGAAGGAAAGAGCCGCGGGCAAGAGAAAGAGCGGAGCGGCCCCCTTTTGCCGCAGGCAAAAATCTGGTATAGTTTAGGTATAAAGAGGCTTCTTAATCAAAATAAAAAAGCTATGTTTAACTGTTAGAAAGCAGGTGGACCGGTTGTTGAGAAACCAGTATCTGGTGCCTATGGTTGTTGAGCAAACAAGCCGGGGAGAAAGGGCGTACGATATTTATTCCCGGCTGCTGAAAGACAGGATTGTTTTTCTGGGAACACCTATTGATGATCACGTCTCAAACCTGGTCATCGCCCAGATGCTTTTTCTTGAAGCAGAAGACCCTGAGAAAGACATCTACCTGTACATAAACTCCCCCGGTGGTTCGATTACTGCAGGGATGGCCATCTACGATACAATGCAGTACGTAAAGCCTGATGTTTCCACGATCTGTGTGGGGCTTGCTGCAAGCATGGCCGCCTTTCTCCTTGCCGCCGGCGCCAGGGGGAAGCGCTTTGCAACTCCGAACAGCGAGATCATGATTCATCAGCCTCTTGGGGGAGCCCAGGGCCAGGCAACGGACATCGAAATCCATGCCAAGCGGATTTTAAGGGTGAGGGAAAGGCTCAACCAGATTCTCTCCCAGTTGACGGGGCAGCCTCTCGAGCGGATCCAGAAAGACACGGACCGGGATTTCTTCATGAGTGCCCAGGAAGCCAGGGAATACGGAATCATTGATGATGTGATTACTTCACGGGTAGGGGAAAAGGTGGGGTAATCCGATAGGGGGTGTAATTTTTTGTACAAGTTCGGTGACGACAAAGGGCAGTTAAAGTGTTCTTTTTGCGGCAAGTTGCAGGACCAGGTGAAGAAGCTGGTGGCGGGCCCCGGTGTTTACATCTGCGATGAGTGCATCGAGTTGTGCAACGAAATCATTGAAGAAGAGCTCAACGATGAGGCAGGATTTGAGCTGAGCGATATCCCCAAGCCCAGGGAGATTAAGGAAATCCTGGATCAGTACGTGATAGGGCAGGAGCGCGCCAAAAAGATCCTTTCCGTCGCCGTTTACAACCACTACAAGCGCATTAATCTGGGCCTGAAGGTTGATGATGTCGAGCTCCAGAAGAGCAACATTATTATGCTGGGCCCGACCGGCTCCGGGAAAACGCTCCTTGCCCAAACACTGGCCCGGATTTTAAACGTGCCCTTCGCAATTGCCGATGCCACATCTCTGACCGAGGCCGGATATGTCGGTGAAGATGTGGAAAACATTCTCCTGAAGCTGATCCAGGCTGCAGACTATGATGTAGAGAAGGCAGAGAAGGGGATTGTCTACATCGATGAAATCGATAAGATTGCCCGAAAGTCGGAGAACCCCTCCATTACCAGGGACGTTTCCGGCGAGGGAGTCCAGCAGGCTCTCTTAAAAATCCTGGAGGGTACGGTTGCCAGCGTCCCACCCCAGGGTGGAAGAAAGCACCCCCACCAGGAGTTCATCCAGATTGATACCACGAACATTTTGTTCATCTGCGGTGGCGCTTTTGAGGGGATTGACAAGATCATCCAGAACCGCATCGGGAAAAAGACCATCGGTTTTGGTGCGGAACTGGGCAGCCGGAGAAACCTCAAAATTGGAGAGATTTTAAGTCAGATTTTGCCGGTAGACCTTTTAAAGTACGGCTTGATCCCCGAGTTTGTAGGACGGGTGCCGATCATTGTGACCCTCGATGCCCTGGACGAGGACGCCCTTGTGAGAATCCTGACCGAGCCCAGGAATGCGCTCGTCCGCCAGTACCAGAAGCTTTTTGAGCTGGACGGCGTGACGCTGGAATTTAAAGAGGATTCGCTGCGGGCGATCGCCAGGGAGGCGATCAAGCGGAACACCGGGGCGCGGGGGCTGCGGGCAATTCTGGAAGATTTAATGCTCGATGTCATGTACGAAATTCCCTCGCGGGGGGATGTTGCGAAGTGCGTGATCACCAGGGAGGTCGTGACAAAAAAGGAAGAACCGATCCTGGTCACTGTAGACAGGAAGAAAAAGAAGGAGGAAACTGCCTGAAAACCGACTGCCGAACGGAAGGGCGCTCTTCAAGGGCGCCCTTAAATTTTGCTCCGCCTTTGCTCCGCCCGGCGCGGGGCTGCCGGCGCCGGGAAGAAGGGGTTTAAAACTGCGGTTCCTGGTAATAATTTAAAGACGGAGAGAAAAATTTAGCAGCAAGGAGCCGTGGTTGCTTTGGAGGGTCACTTGGGCTGGAACAGCCTCTTGGGTTTGGTTCAAATATTTTTTGTCATCGTGATCGGGCTCTATTTCTGGAACCTGCTCCGGAACCAGCACGGAACGCGCCTTGCGGTGGACCGTGAGGCGAAGAAGGAGCTGGAGAAAATCCAGCGCCTGCGGGGGATTTCCCTTGCCGAGCCCCTTTCCGAGCGCACCCGGCCGCAGTCTTTTGAGGAAATCATCGGCCAGGAGGACGGGCTCAAGGCGCTGAGGGCGGCCCTGTGCGGCCCGAACCCCCAGCACGTGCTGATTTACGGGCCGCCGGGGGTGGGAAAGACGGCTGCCGCCCGGCTTGTGCTCGAAGAGGCCAAGAAGAACCCCCTTTCCCCTTTCGGGGCGCACGCAAAGTTTGTCGAGATCGACGCCACGACGGCGCGCTTTGATGAGCGGGGAATTGCCGATCCCCTGATCGGATCTGTTCACGATCCGATTTACCAGGGCGCCGGCCCCCTGGGAATGGCGGGGATTCCTCAGCCCAAGCCCGGCGCCGTCACGAGGGCGCACGGCGGGGTCCTCTTTCTTGATGAGATCGGGGAGCTTCACCCCACCCAGTTGAACAAGCTCTTGAAAGTGCTTGAGGACCGGAAGGTTTTCTTTGAAAGCGCTTATTACAATTCCGAGGACCCGAATATTCCGGCGCACATCCACGACGTTTTCCAGAACGGACTGCCTGCGGACTTCCGCCTGATCGGAGCAACGACCCGGCTCCCCGAAGAGATCTCGCCGGCCATCCGCTCCCGCTGCGTCGAGATCTTTTTCCGGATGCTCCTGCCGGCCGAAATCAGGGTGATCGCGGAGAACGCGGCTGCGAAGATCGGCTTTGCCTTTGGCCCCGGGGCGCTGGATGTCGTCGAAAAGTACGCCACCAACGGGAGGGAAGCCGTCAACATCGTCCAGATCGCCGCAGGCCTCGCCCAGGCCAGGGGCATCCGGGAAGTCCAGGCTGCAGACGTGGAGTGGGTCGTCAGCAGCGGCCAGTATTCCCCCCGCCCGGAAAGGAAAGTGCCCCCCGAGCCGGCAGTCGGCCTGGTGAACGGCCTGGCCGTGAGCGGCCCAAATCTCGGAACGCTTTTGGAAATCGAGGCCTGCGTGATTCCTGCCGGGAATGAGCGGGGGCAGCTGGTCGTCACAGGGGTAGTGGAGGAAGAAGAGCTGGGGGGGCTCGCCGGGAGGCGGGTGAGGCGGAAGAGCATGATCAAAGGGTCGGTGGAGAATGTCCTCACCGTGATCCGGCGCTACTTCGGCATCGATCCCAGGAAGTACGACATTCACATCAACTTCCCGGGAGCCGTTCCCGCCGAGGGCCCCTCGGCGGGAGTGGCCGTTGCTGTGGCAGTTTATTCCGCCCTGACCGAAAAGCCGGTTGACAACCTTGTGGCGCTCACAGGGGAGCTTTCCCTGCGGGGAGAGGTGAAGCCGGTAGGGGGGATTGTTGCCAAGGTGGAGGCGGCCTGGCGCGCCGGGGCAAAGCGCGTCCTCATCCCCCAGGAAAACTGGCAGGAAATTTTTCGGGAGTTCCCCCTTGAGGTCATCCCCGTGCGGCAGATTCAGGAGGTGCTGAAGCTTGCCCTCCTGCCGGATTCCCGCTTGAAGGAGGTTCCGGCATAGCCGGAGCTTCTGTCCCGAACCCCCTTCAGGGGGGTTTTTTATTGTGGCCGGAGGAGCAGGGGAGGGATGTAGCCGCCCGGGAGGAAACCTGTTGCAGGGATCGGCGAAATTAGAGTAGAATTATAAAGGAAGTTCTCAACAGGAGTTTTCCCGGCAATAAAGGGGGTGGCCTGGATGTCCCAAGAAAACTATCAGCATTTTGAAGACCAGAAGCAGGTTGGACACGAAGAGACGGAACGCGTCTTGCCTTTGCTCCCCTTGCGGGGTATTTTGGTGTTTCCATATATGGTCGTTCACCTTGATGTGGGCCGCGAGAGATCGGTAAATGCAATAGACGAAGCAATGCTGCACGACAGGGAAATCTTTCTCGTAACGCAGAAGGAAGCCCAAACTGATGAACCCCGGGAATCCGATATCTACCAGGTGGGAACCATCGCGGAAATCAAGCAGCTGCTGAAGCTGCCGGGGGGGACCTTCCGCGTCCTTGTCGAAGGGTTGACGCGGGGAAGAATTAAAAAGTACTTTTCAATGGAGCCTTTTATCAAGGTGCTTGTTGAGGAGTACCATGAAAGCTCCGAAAAAACACCGGAAATCGAAGCCTTGATGCGGACCGTCGTCGGTCAGTTCGAGCAGTACGTGAAAATGGGGAAAAAGATTCCCCCCGAAACGGCAATTTCTATTGTTTCCGTTGACGACCCGGGCCGGCTCGCCGACATCATTGCCTCTCATGTGAGTTTGAAGGTGGGGGATAAACAGGCGATTCTGGAAGCGATCGACGTAAAGGAAAGGCTCGAAAAGCTTAGCGAGATCCTTTCCCGCGAGATGGAGATCCTCGATCTGGAGCGGAGGATCAACCTGCGCGTGAAGAAGCAGATGGAAAAAACCCAGAAAGAGTACTATCTGCGGGAGCAGATGAGGGCGATTCAGAAAGAGCTGGGCGAGAAAGACGAACGAACCGCAGAAGTGGAGGAATTGCGGGAACGCATTGCCCAGGCCCGTTTTCCCAAAGAAGTGGAGGAAAAGGCCTTAAAAGAAGTGGAGCGCCTGGAGAAGATGCCCCCGATGGTGGCCGAGGCAGTTGTGGTGCGAAATTACCTGGACTGGCTCCTTGCCCTCCCCTGGTACAAGGAGACGCGGGACCGGCTCGACCTTGACGGAGCAGAGCGCATTCTGGAAGAGGATCATTACGGCCTTGAAAAGCCCAAGGAGCGCATCCTGGAGTACCTGGCGATCCGGAAGCTTGCTACAAAAATGCGGGGCCCCATCCTCTGTTTTGTGGGGCCTCCCGGAGTGGGAAAAACCTCCCTCGCGAAGTCGATCGCGCGGGCTCTCGGCCGGAAGTTCGTCCGGATTTCCCTGGGTGGGGTCCGGGATGAAGCGGAAATCCGGGGCCACAGGCGCACCTATGTGGGCGCCCTGCCGGGCCGGATCATCCAGGGAATGAAGCAGGCGGGCACGAAAAACCCTGTTTTTCTCCTGGACGAAGTGGATAAAATGAGCGCCGACTTCCGGGGGGACCCGAGCGCGGCCCTGCTGGAGGTGCTTGATGCGGAGCAGAATCACAGCTTCAGCGACCACTACATCGAGGTTCCCTTTGATCTCTCGAAGGTCATGTTCATCACAACGGCCAACGTGGAATACAACATCCCCCGGCCGCTGCTCGACCGGATGGAGGTTATTCGGATTTCCGGCTACACCGAAGAAGAGAAGGTGAAAATAGCCGAGCGCCACCTGATCCCCAAGCAGTTGAAGGAGCACGGGCTGAAGCCCCACCACCTCCAGATTTCGGAGAACGCCTTGCGGGGGATCATCAGGGAGTACACGCGGGAGGCGGGGGTCCGCAACCTGGAAAGGGAGATCGCCGCAATCTGCCGCAAGACTGCGCGCGAAGTTGTCAAAAACAAGAATTACCGGGTCAAAGTTTCTGCTTCCAATCTGGCATCGTTTTTGGGAATTCCCCGCTACCACTACGGTACGATCGAGAAAGAGAACGAAGTGGGTGTGGCAACCGGTCTGGCCTGGACCGAGGTGGGCGGCGAAGTGCTCAGCGTGGAGGTAAGCATTCTTAAGGGCAAGGGCAACATTACGCTCACCGGGAAGATGGGAGATGTGATGAAAGAGTCGGCGCAGGCCGCCCTGAGCTATGTCCGGTCGCGGGCGCAGGAACTGGGCATCCCGGAAGACTTTCACGAAAAGTTCGATATCCACGTCCACATTCCGGAGGGGGCGATCCCGAAAGACGGCCCCTCGGCGGGGATTACGATGGCCACCGCGCTGGCTTCCGCTTTGAGCGGGCGCCGCACAAGCGGGGAGGTGGCCATGACGGGAGAGATTACCCTGCGCGGCCGCGTCCTGCCGGTGGGGGGGATCAAAGACAAGGTGCTTGCGGCGCACCGGGCGGGGATCAAAAAGATCATCCTTCCGGCGGAGAATAAAAAGGATTTGGAGGAGATTCCCCCCAACATCAAGCGGCGCCTCAATTTCGTCCTGGTCCGGAACATGGACGAAGTGCTGCAGGAGGCCCTCCTTCCTCTCGCGCGGGAAGATGAAGAATGCAAGAACACTGCCTGACGCAAAGGCGGCCCCTCTCTTTGCATGCCGGAAAAGAGGTGCTAACGGCGGGCTCGTGCGCGTAAGATTCAGGAAGGAGGGGGGAATTACCTTGCGCGGAAAAGGCTTTTTGGTGAGCGGTTTCGGAGGAGGCTCCGGCCCCCTGAAAAGCGGGCTGGCGGCCTCTTTTTTGCTCGGCGGGACGGGCTGTTTTGCGGCCCTGCTCTATGCGGCGTGGGGAACCGGCGGGGCCGTCTACCTCAGCTCCTTTTTGGTCTGGTGGCTGGCGTTGAGCTGCCTCGGCGGAGGCATTGTTGCCGGGCTTCGCGGGGGACCCGGTTTCTGGCTGCGCTCCGCATCTATTGGTGTGGCCTTCGCCTGTTTTTTCCTCTTGCCTCTTTATGCCTTCGCCCCTGGGAGCCTGGACCTCCGGGACTGGGTGGTCTATCCTGGAGGGGCCGCCCTCCTGAGCAGCGCCGGCGCCCTGGGAGGCGCCAACCTGAAGCCGGCCCGGAACAAAAAGCGCGGCACCCGGGATCTGCCGGGCAGCCCCGGCAGCCGCTTGCTAAAAAGATCAGGAAAAGGGCCCGGTTAACGCCAGCAGCTCGCCCAGGGCGATCTTGAGTGCGAGAAAAAATGAGGTGTCGGCTACATTTCCCTGAAACTCCTTCAAGCGGCGCTTATCAATGGCACGTATCTGGTCGGGTAGGGCGCGGGTTGTCTTTCCGTGCAGTACCATTTCCAGACGGAGATATACTGGAACCAAGGGAAAGCCCGGGTCTTCAGAAACGCCCGGGCGCTTATAGTGAGGCGGGTACTTCCTGCTGGCCCGCCTGATATATACCTGATATATAGATACAGGGAACTAGATCCAGAAACAGGGATATCTGAGGCACTAAAACACCTGGCCTTGAAGTATGCGGGCAGCTTTGGCCTCTGCCTTGGCGTTAAATTTGGCCGCGTTAATGATAAATCTTTCGTGGGTGCCCTCGGAAATCCTGTCAACATCATCCTCGGCGACGATGGAAAAAGTGAGCCTTCTCCCTTCTACTTTCTCGAGCTTAACTTTTACAGTAACGGTCAGGCCTGGCGGAGTGGCAGCCACGTGGCTTAAGTTGACATGAGTACCCACTGTTTGCTCAACAGGCCAGTCGATGTGGGGGTTGATGGCCTGGATACAGGCCCATTCGAACAGGCCAACCATAAACCCTGTAGCCAGAACTTTAGGCATGGCCTGGAATTCTGGCGATTCAGGATAAAGGTAGGGTACGGTTTTATTTTCCGGGACCTTAAATTTGAATTCGTAAGTGAGGCCAGGCCGCAAAGCATCTTTCATACAGATTCACCTCCCTTCAGCAGCATCTTGTTAGGACGAATTTAACATAGGTTTTTATTATAAGACAAATTAATTATTATGATATAATTGATTAGTAATTCTGATATATTGATTGAGTCCACTTGCAAAAAAAAGCAGTACAAGCCTTGCTCTTTTAAAATCCCTGTTGGGTCTGATTGCTTTGAACAAAACTTTTGACCGGTACATTTATTAATTAAAGGGCTGAACTAAAATGGAGTGGAGGCAGATTATAAGTTTTTATCATGTGGCCAGGCTGGGGAGTTTTACCAGAGCCGCCAGCGTTACTTTTAGAACCCAGTCCGCTCTGACTCAACAGATCAAGGCCCTGGAAGAGGAGCTAGACTGCCTGCTGTTTGAGAGGATAGGGAAAAGAAAATTGAAGCTTACTGCGGCGGGCGAAAAGTTCCTTGCCTTTGCGGAGCAGATCATAGATAAATACGACTCTCTTATGGAAGAACTGACTGAACTTAAAGGCCTCCAAAAAGGGAGGCTGAGCATAGCCGCGCCTTTTACGACGCTTTTTCATCTTCTCCCGGAGGTGTTGAAGGAATATGTTAAACAATTTCCCTTGGTCGAGTTGACCATACTTGACCGCTCGCAGCAAAGCGTGATTGAGCTGGTAAAAAATGGCGAGGTTGATTTCGGCATAGCGCTTGAGTCCTTTGTTCCGAAAGACCTCGCGAAAATCCGCTGGAAAAAGGTGGAGCCTGTTTTGCTAACACCTCCAGGACACCCTTTGGCCGGGGCAAAACGGGTTACGGTCAGGCAGATCGCGCAGTACCCCCTCATTTTGCCTCCTAAAACCAGTGAATACACCAGTCGTATGAGTCTGGAGAAGCTTTTCCAGGAGTTGGGGGTTAATTATCACATCATCATGGAGTCTTCGAACGTTGAATTAAGCTCCCTTTATGTGGAAGCAGGCCTGGGCATCTCCTTCGCTACTATCGTAAAAGACCTGCCGGGACTTAAGCAAAGAAAGCTGGAGTTTATTTCTTTAAGTCATATCTTTAAGCCCGGCTACATAGCGGTGGTAATGAGAAAGGACAAGGTTCTTGACTCGTTTAAAAAAGCCTTCATCAACATTTTGCTGGATGGTTCCGCAGGATTGTGATCTTCCATCGAACCCCGTGTTCTCGATCAGTTAAGAATCCAGCCGCCAATATCCGGGAAATCTTCCTGGCGTTCACGTCCAGGAAGGATTGGTTGCATTCTTGTTAAGCAAGTGTGAAATTCAATTGGATATTTAGCCATTTTCCTAATTACATCCTGATGACATCTCTCGGGTGCCCGGAAAAACGGCCTGGGAATGCCTGATCAGGCGGGGTGTCGGGCAGTTGCGTTTTGGTTGACAAAGGTTGTCGAAAAACCGTAAAATGTTAGGGAAACAAGGATTTGCGGCTTTTTTTCGTCTCTCAGGATAAAGCAGGGAAACTTTTGTAAAAAACCGGGAGAGAACCCATAACTGCTGGGTATCAGGAGGCGGAAATGAGAGACGGACAGGTGATCCCCACAGTTTACGATCCCCATCAGGTGGAAGAAAAGTGGTACCGGTTCTGGCTGGAGGGGCGCTTCTTTCACGCCGGGGTGGACTGGTCCCGCACCCCCTTCTGCATTGTGATCCCTCCTCCCAATGTCACGGGAAGCCTTCACCTGGGCCACGCCCTGAACAACATCATCCAGGATATTCTCGTGCGCTGGCGCAGGATGCAGGGATACAACACCCTGTGGCTTCCCGGCACCGACCATGCCGGGATCGCGACCCAGGCCCGGGTGGAAGAGCAGCTGGCCGGTGAAGGCATCAGCAAGTACGATCTGGGGCGCGAAAAGTTTCTGGAGCGCGTCTGGGCCTGGAAGGAAACCTACGGAGGGGAAATCATCAGGCAGCTCAAGCGCCTGGGCGCCTCCTGCGACTGGGAGCGGGAGCGCTTTACAATGGATGAAGGCTGCTCCCGCGCCGTCAGAGAAGTCTTCCGGCGCCTTTTTGCAAAGGGGTTGATCTACCGGGATCATTACATCATCAACTGGTGCCCCCGCTGCCAGACGACCATTTCCGATATCGAGGTTGACCACGTCGAGCGGGAAGGAAAGCTCTACTACCTCCGCTACCCCGCTTCAGACGGCGGCCCCGGGGTTGTTGTGGCGACCACAAGGCCGGAGACGATGCTCGGCGATACGGGGGTTGCCGTCCACCCCGAAGACGACCGGTACAGGGGTCTCGTCGGGAAAAGGGTGATCCTGCCCCTGCTGAACAGGGAGATCCCTGTTGTTGCCGATGAGGCGGTGGACCCGGAGTTCGGAACCGGGGCGGTGAAGGTGACGCCGGCCCACGACCCGGTCGATTTTGAGATCGGGCGGCGCCACCGGCTTCCCGAGGTGGTGGTGATCGGGAAGGACGGGAGGATGACGGAGGCGGCCGGAAGATATGCCGGCCTGACGCGGGAAGAGGCGCGGGAAAAAGTCGTCCGGGACCTGGCCGAAGCCGGGCTGCTGGTTAAGGTCGAGGATCATGCCCATGCCGTCGGTCAGTGCTACCGCTGCGATACCGTAATCGAGCCCCTCGTTTCCGAGCAGTGGTTTGTCCGGATGAAGCCCCTGGCCGGGCCGGCCCTGGCGGCGGTGAAAGAGGGGCGGATCCGGTTTGTGCCCGAGCGTTTCACGAAGATCTACCTGAACTGGCTGGAAAACATTCGGGACTGGTGCATCTCCCGCCAGCTCTGGTGGGGGCACCGGATTCCCGTCTGGTACTGCCGGAACTGCGGGGAAGTGATCTGCCCCGAAGAGGATCCTGAGCGCTGCCCGAAGTGCGCGGGAACCGACCTGGAACAGGACCCCGATGTCCTCGATACCTGGTTCAGCTCGGCGCTCTGGCCCTTCTCCACCCTGGGCTGGCCGGAGCAGACCCCGGAGCTTGCCTGCTTTTACCCGACTTCGGTGCTGGTAACAGGGCGGGACATCATCTTTTTCTGGGTGGCCCGGATGATCTTCATGGCTCTGGAGTTTATGCAGGAGGTGCCCTTCCGGGAGGTCCTCATCCATGGCCTCGTGCTGGACGCGCAGGGCCGGAAAATGAGCAAGTCCCTGGGGAACGGCGTGGATCCCCTTGAGGTGATCGAGCGCTATGGCGCCGATACCCTGCGCTTCATGCTGGTTACGGGGAACACACCGGGAAACGATCTCCGCTTCCACTGGGAGCGTGTGGAGGGAACCCGGAACTTTGCGAATAAGGTCTGGAACGCCTCCCGTTTCGCCCTGCTCAATTTAAAAGACTTTCAGCCCGGCTCCTGGCCGGAGGAGCTGACGCTGGCCGACCGGTGGATTCTGAGCAGGCACAACAAGGCCGTCCGGGACGTGACCCGGTACCTGGAGGCTTACGAACTGGGGGAAGCTGCGCGCACCCTGTACGAGTTCATCTGGAACGAGTTCTGCGACTGGTACATTGAGCTGGTGAAGCCCCGCCTCTATGGCAGGGAGACGCCGGAAAGCAGGTACGCCGCCCAGTACGTTCTCTGGTACGTTCTCCTGCACACCCTCGAGCTGCTCCATCCCTTTATGCCCTTCCTGACCGAGGAGATCTGGCAGCACCTCCCTCACGAGGGGAGGAGCATTGCGGTTGCGCCCTGGCCGCGTTTCAGGGAGGAGCTGGACGCCCCGGACGAGGAGGCGGAAATGGAGTTCCTGATGGAAGTGATCCGGGCGGTCCGGAACCTCAGGGGAGAGCTGAACATCCATCCGGGGCGCACCATCAGGTGCATCCTGGTCACCGGCACCGGGGCGGAAGCCCTCCTGCTCCGGAAATACGGTGGGTATGTCCGGCAGCTGGCAGGGGTTGATCCCCTGGAAATCAGAAGCCCTGGGGATGAAAAGCCAACCCGCGCTTTGAGCGCTGTCGTCCGGGGTACGGAAATATACCTTCCTCTGGTGGGGGTCATTGATTTGGAGAAAGAGATTGAAAGGCTGGAAAAAGAAGCAGGCGCCGTCGCCCGGGATCTGAAGCGGGTGCGGGCAAAGCTTGCCAACCGGGACTTCCTTGCCAAGGCACCCCCGGAAGTAATCGAAAAGGAACGGGCAAAGGAAGAAGAACTGGAACAGAAGCAGCTGAAGATTTCCCACCGCCTTGCCGTCCTGCGAGGTTAGCAGACAGGGCGGTTTTTTTATTTGCGGCAAAAAGGAAGCAGGGCGTTTTTTGTCGAATATCCTTCTTTGGGCCCGGGGCGGGGGTTGAAGGGAGGCAAAGGGAGTGGCTTCAAAAATTCTTGTGGTTGATGACGAGGAATCGATTGTCAAACTCGTTTCTTTTAACTTAAAAAAGGAAGGATTTCAAACAGTCAGCGCCGCCGACGGCCGGGAGGCCTGGGAGGCCGTGCAAAGGGAAAAACCAGATCTCATTGTGCTGGATGTGATGCTTCCCGAAATGGACGGCTTCTCTCTCTGCCGCCTGCTCCGCCAGGAAGGGATCAAGACGCCGATTCTGATGCTCACCGCCAAGGATGAAGAAATCGACAAGGTCCTGGGTCTGGAGATCGGAGCAGATGACTACTTAACAAAGCCGTTCAGCCCCCGGGAGCTGGTGGCCAGGGTGAGGGCGATCTTGCGCCGCACCGGAGAAAGGGAGCAGAGCTTCGAAGAGAAGCTTGAGTTCGGGGACCTCACGATTTTCCCCGGCAGGTACGAGGTGAGGCTCAAGGGAGAGCTTCTTTCCCTTACTCCGAAGGAATTTGAACTGCTCCTGATGCTGAGCCGGAGCGCAGGCCTGGTTCTGAGCAGGGAGTACATTCTCCAAAAGCTCTGGGGCTACGACTTTTACGGAGACACCAGGGTGGTGGACGTGCACATCAGCCACCTGCGGGAAAAGATTGAGGAGGATCCCGGGCATCCGCGCTACATCAAGACGGTCCGCGGCGTCGGCTACAAGTTCCAGGAACCCCAGAAAGGAAAGGAGTAGAATGCCGGGCAGGATCAAAACGCGGATAACCCTGGGTTATATTCTCCTTTTTTGCTGTTCCTTTCTTGTGCTGGGGGGAGTTCTTTCCCGTTTTTTCTGGGACCGCCAGGTGGACTTCCTCCGATCGGAGCTGGAGCGGAAGGCAGAGCTTCTCAAAACCGCCCGGGGCCTGGATGCCCTGGCCGGACCCGGGGAGCTTCAGAGGCTCCGGGGGGCTGCGGGCGCACGGGTGACCCTGATCGACCCGGCAGGGGAGGTTCTGGCAGACTCCGATTACGATCCCCGGCTTCTCCCGAATCAGGCCGGTGCCCCTGAAGTGAAGGCGGCCCTGCAGTCCGGACGCGGCTCCAGCATCAGAAAGGAGGGAGGGGATTATTTTCTTTTTGTTGCCACAGCCGTTCCGGGTGAACGCCCCGGGGCGGCGGGGGTTCTGCGCCTCTCTGTTTCTCTGTCCCGGGTCGATGCCTCGATCTGGAAAATGTGGCAGATCTTGCTGGAGGCGCTTCTGGTCGTCCTTGCTGGGGGCGGGTTCCTGAGCACCCGGCTTGCGGCAGGCCTGACCCGTCCCCTGTCGGAGATCGCGGCAGTTGCGCGCCGGATTGCGCGGGGGGAATGGGAAGAGGTGCGGCCCCTGACTCAGGACGAGGTCGGGGAGCTGGCGGCAGCGGTGAACGCGATGTCCCGAACCCTGAGGGAAAAGGTTCAGGAACTGGCCGAAAGCAAAAGGCTGCTGGAAGCGGTTCTGGCGAACATGGAGAGCGGGGTTGTTCTGGTGGACCAGGTAGGGCGGATCAGCCTGGTCAACCGGGCCGCCGGGGAACTGCTCGGCATCCGGGAAGAAGAGGTTCTCGGCAGGTCTCATGTAGAGGTCGTGAAGAACTATCCTTTGAGTTTCCTCATCGATGAGGTGCGCAGGAACCGGCAGCCGAAGAGAGAAGAGATCTCTTTAATTTTTCCCAAGGAGCGGATTCTCGAGGCCCACGCCGCTCCTGTTTTCGGGGAGGGCCGGGACCCGCGCGGGGTTGCGGTGGTGCTCCACGACGTCAGTGAAATCAGGCGCCTTGAAAGGGTGCGCGCCGAATTTGTGGCAAACGTTTCCCACGAACTCAAGACCCCGATTACGGCGGTGAAGGGGTTTGCGGAAACGCTTCTTTCGGGTGCTCTTTACAACTACCGGGCGGCCGAGGAGTTTGTGCACATCATCTACGAAGAGGCCGAGCGCCTGAGCCGGTTGATCCACGATCTTTTGGAGCTTTCAAGGATCGAATCCAGGGAGGTCAGAATGCAGATCGAACCCCTCGACCTGGGGTCGGAAATCAAGCGGATTGTCAGCAAACTGAAGCCCCAGTTTCAGAAAAAGGAGCTGGCGCTGGGCGTCGATCTTCCCTCCCGGGCCGTTTTAGTCGAGGCGGACCGCGACCGGCTGGAGCAGGTTTTGTTAAACCTTTTGGACAACAGCCTGAAGTACACGCCCCGGGGCGGCCAGGTGGAGGTGCTGGCGAGGGAGGAGGATCACGAAGTCGTTGTGGGGGTTAAAGACACCGGGATCGGGATTCCCCAGGAGGATCTCCCCAGGATTTTCGAGCGCTTCTATCGGGTGGACAAGGCAAGGAGCCGCAAGCTGGGAGGGACCGGCTTGGGCCTTGCCATTGTCAAACATATTGTTGAGGCGCACCGGGGGCGTGTTTGGGTGGAGAGCGAAGCGGGCAAAGGCTCCACGTTTTACTTTTCCCTGCCTAAAGAAATAAAAGGGAACGAGGAAAAAACAACTGCCTGAGGAGTGCAAAAGAAATGCCGGCTGTAGTAAAACAAGAGGAAGTGCTGGATCAGAAGGAAGGTGTCGTGATGATGGCTCCCAGGGAGATCAAAATCGAGATTCAGAACCTGGATTTTTTCTACGGAACGAACCACGTTTTGAAAAACATCCAGCTGGAGATTGGCTCCCGCCAGGTTACGGCCCTCATCGGCCCTTCCGGATGCGGGAAATCAACCCTGCTGCGGACGTTGAACAGGATGAACGATCTGATTCCCGGGGTCACGATCAGGGGAAAGGTCCTTTTAGATGGTGAGGATATTTACAATGCTCACGTGGATGTGGTAAACTTGCGCAAAAGGGTGGGGATGGTGTTTCAGCGCCCGAATCCCTTCCCGAAGTCTGTTTTTGAGAACGTGGCCTATGGGCCGCGCCGTCACGGCATAAGAGACAGACGCCGTCTTGCCGAAATTGTGGAGGAAAGTTTGAGGAAGGCCGCCCTTTGGGATGAGGTCAAGGACCGGCTCCATAAATCTGCCCTCCAGCTTTCGGGAGGCCAGCAGCAGCGGGTCTGCATTGCCCGCGCCCTGGCCGTTGAGCCGGAGGTTTTGCTGATGGACGAACCCTGCTCTGCCCTCGATCCCATTTCCACCGCAAAAATTGAGGATTTGATCGATGAGCTGAAGAGGGAGTATACCATTGTGATCGTCACCCACAACATGCAGCAGGCAGCAAGGGTTTCCCAGTACACGGCCTTCCTTCTCAACGGTGAGCTGATCGAGTTCGGGCGGACGGAGAAGCTTTTTACAAATCCCGAAAGAAAGGAAACGGAGGACTACATTACGGGCCGGTTCGGTTAAAAAGCTGGACGCCCCCGGGTTGAGGGAGGAGGGAGAGGAATTGGCGGCGCGGAAGTCTTTTCATGAGCAGCTGGAGGAGCTGCAGCAGGAAGTCCTGAAAATGGGCACGCTTGTTGAGCAGGCCATTTTCAACGCGGTCAAGTCCCTCAAAGAGCGGGATGAAGGGCTGGCGCAGCAGGTCATTGACGGTGATGATTTGATCGACGAGTACCAGGTTAAGATCGAGGATCTCTGCGTGAAGCTCCTTGCCCTCCAGCAGCCGATGGCGAGCGACCTGAGGGTCATCAGCACCGCCATGAAGATCGTAACCGATCTGGAGAGAATGGCCGACCACGCGGTGGATATTGCGAAGGTTACAATCCGGCTCTCCGGCCAGCCCCTCATCAAACCGTTGATCGACATTCCCCGCATGGCGGAAATTACCCAGAAGATGGTCCGGGAAAGCCTTGATGCCTACGTCAGGCATGATGCCGATCAGGTGATGCAGCTGATCGACTGCGACCATGAGGTGGATGGGCTGTACTGCCAGGTTTTCCGGGAACTCCTGACCTTTATGATGGAGGACCCCCGGACGATCCGGCAGGCCACCCAGCTTCTCTTCGCGGCCCAGCACCTGGAAAGGATTGCAGACCACGCTACGAATATCGGAGAGTGGGTTTACTACATGGTCACCGGAGCGCGGAAAGACCTCAACGTTTGATGCGAGGGGGAAAAGAGTGTGAATTACGATGAAGCGCTCGATTTTCTTGCCAGCTTGACGAAGTTCGGGGTTAATTTAGGGCTCGGCCGGATCGAGCACCTCCTCAACCTGCTGGGCAACCCCCATCATGCCCTGCGCGTCATTCACATTGGAGGAACGAACGGCAAGGGAACGACCGCCATGATGGTGGCCCGCATTCTGGAAACCGCCGGGGCGAGGGTGGGGCTTTTCACTTCTCCTCATCTCCACAGTTATACAGAGCGCTACCTGATCAACCGCGTTCCCATCTCCGAGGCAAGGTTTGCCGCGCTTATGGAGCGGCTCAGGCCGCTCCTGGAGCAGATGGTGGAGGAGGGCCGGGAGCACCCGACGGAATTCGAAGTCTGCACCGCTCTTGCTTTCCTCTATTTTGCCGAAGAAAAAGTCGACTTCCTCGTCCTCGAAGTGGGCCTGGGAGGGGCGATTGATTCCACCAACGTTGTTCCCTGTCCTCTGGTTTCGGTGATCACAAACGTTGCCTTTGATCACATGGAGTATCTGGGTACAACCATCAGGGAAATCGCCGAGGTGAAGGCAGGAATTATCAAGAGGCACGGCCATGTGGTGACCGCCGCCGGAGATCCCGAGGCGCTGGAAGTGATCGAGGCAAAGTGTAAGGCTGAGGGTGCTGCCCTCCTGCAGGTGGGAAAGGATCTCACCTGGGAGATCAAAACCGCAACTCCACAGGGAACCACTTTTAATCTGCACTCACCTTACGGAAACTATTTTGATCTGTTTATACCCCTTGCGGGAAAGTACCAGGTTGTTAATGCTGCCACGGCTTTAGGGGTGATCGAGATTCTCCGGCATGTCTATCGGGTTAAAGTTGCCCCGGAGCAGATCCGGGCGGGCTTTTCCCGGGTTTACTGGCCGGCGCGCCTGGAACTGCTGGCGGTGAACCCTGGGGTGCTGGTGGATGTCACCCATAACCATGACGGGGCACGCGCCTTAAGAGAGGCGCTGCAGGAAATCTATGATTACAGGAGGCTCATCCTGGTGATCGGAATGCTCGGGGATAAAGAACGGGAGAAGGTCATCCGGGAACTGGCCCCCCTGGCTGCCACGGTTATTGTGACGAAGCCGAACAGCCCCCGCGCTGGTGATTGGGAAAGGCTGGCGGAAGAGGCGCGCCACTTTGTGCCGCGGGTGCGTGTGATCGAAGAGATCCCTGAGGCTGTTGAGGCTGCTCTTGACGAAGCTGCTGCCGGAGATCTGGTGTGCATCACCGGTTCTTTTTATATGGTTGCCGAGGCAAGGGCCTTTTTGCGGAGCCAGTTCAGCATTCCGGTCGGCAGGCCGGATTAAAAGGCAGATAGTTTGAGGACGAGTTGGTGAAGGAGGTAAGGACCTTGAAAACCCTCAAAATTCCTGAAGCTACCGTGATGCGTCTTTCTGTTTACTCGCGGTTTCTGGAGCAGGCCGACCATCATGGAGTCGTCACCGTGTCCTCCGGTGACATTGCCGAGGGAGTAGGGGTCAGCCCCGCCCAGGTTCGCAAGGACCTGGCCTATTTCGGAGAGTTCGGAACCCGGGGTGTAGGGTACAACGTGAGCGAACTCTACCAGCACATCAGGCGGATTCTGGGGCTGAACCGGGAGTGGCCGGTGGTGCTGGTGGGAGCCGGGAAGCTCGGGTCGGCCCTCGCCCTCTACCAGGGATTTCCAGGCCGGGGCTTCCGGATTATCGGGGTGTTTGACAACGATCCCAGCCAGTTCGGCCGCAAGCTCAACGAGACCGAAGTTCTTCCGGTTTCGCAGCTGGAGGAAGTGGTTCGGAAGAACGGCGTGGAAATCGGGATTATCACCGTACCTGCGGCGGCAGCCCAGGAGGTAGCCGAACTTCTGGTGAAGGCCGGGATCAAGGCGATCCTCAACTTTTCTCCCCGGGTTTTGAATGTTCCAGGCCAGGTTGTGGTCCGGAATGTGGATTTTTCGGTCAACCTGGAGGTGTTGACTTTTAATCTGGGACTCGTCAATCATAAGATTTCTTAAAAAAGATTATTTTTTTATGGAAAGATTTGTGAATTCACGAACATTTTTCGGGAAAGCACGCGTCCTTGTCAGGTTGAATCGAAAGTGTTAGACTAAAAAACAAGATAAAGATAAAAGGAGCAGAAGTTGATGAGGGGATACGGAAACTATCGGAGTCCCTGGCTGCTGGTGATTTTGTTGATTCTGGGAGGGATTTTCGGGAGCCTGATCGGGGAGGCGCTGGGCGCGATCCCTGCGCTCGCCATCTTGCGTGAAGGGCGGTCGATCGGCCTGCCGGTGAATACCCTGGATCTCGAAGTTCTGGCTCTTACCCTGGGGTTCACCATTAAAGTGAATTTGATCAGCCTGCTCGGATTCATTGCTGCTTTTTTCGTCTACCGGCATCTCTAGGGAATGAGAGACATGCAGGAAATCATTCTGGCTTCAGCCTCACCCCGGCGGATCAGCCTGCTCAGAAGCCTGGGTGTTTCCTTCCGGGTGGTGCCAAGTCAAATTGAAGAGGACATGAATCCATCCCTTCCGGCTCCGGAACTTGCCCTGAGGCAGGCGGGGCAAAAAGCGCGTGCCGTTGCCTGCAAATATCCGGAGGCGATTGTTCTGGGCGCCGATACCGTTGTCTGCTGTGAAGGGGAGATTTTGGGAAAGCCCCGGGACTACCAGGAGGCGCTCCGGATGCTGCGGCTGCTCTCCGGACGCTCCCATGAGGTAAGCACCGGCCTTGCCCTGATTCAGGAGAGCACGGGACGGATGCGGGAAGAAGTGGTCACGACGAAGGTTTTCTTTCGGGTTTTGAGCGAGAAAGAAATCCAGGGCTACCTTGCAACCGGGGAGTCTTTTGATAAAGCGGGGGGGTACGGAATTCAGGGTTACGGTGCTCTGCTGATCGAAAAAATAGAAGGGTGCTACTTCAATGTGGTGGGCCTTCCCCTGGCGAAGCTGGGAGTAATGCTTAAAGAGTTCGGAGTTGATTTGCTTTGCCGGTGCCCGAGTATCACCTGACGATGAAAAGTTTACCCAGGGAACTCCGGCCCCGGGAGCGGATGCAGATTTCCGGTCCGGGTGCTTTATCGTCTGCCGAACTCCTTGCCATCATCCTGGGGACGGGCTCCCGGGAGGAGTCCGCTCTGGAGCTTGCCCACCGCCTCCTGCTTGAGCCCCGCGGGCTGCGCTTTCTGGCAGAGGTTTCCCTTGAAGAACTGTGCAGGCTGAAAGGGATCGGTCTTGCCAAGGCCGCCCAGATTAAAGCCGCAGTAGAACTTGGAAAGCGGCTCGCCTGCCTGGGCCCCAGCGCAAGACCTGTTGTGCGGAGCCCCCAGGAGGTGTCCACCCTTGTCATGGAGGAAATGTGCTACCTGGATCGCGAGCATTTCCGGGTAATTTTGCTGAACACGAAAAACCAGGTTCTTGCCATTGATACCATTTCCATTGGCAGTCTGAATTCTTCTCTTGTGCACCCCCGGGAGGTTTTTAAGAAGGCGATCCAGTGCAGCGCGGCAGCGGTGATTTTGGTGCACAACCATCCCAGCGGGGACCCGACGCCCAGCTCCGAGGATCTCGAGATCACGCGCCGCCTGGCGGAAGCCGGCAGGCTGCTCGGAATCGAAGTTCTCGACCATATTATTATCGGGGATCACGCTTTTTGCAGTTTCAAGGAAAAAGCCTTAATTTAACCTGGAAGGAGTAAAGAACGGTGTTCTTTGCAAGGGATCTCGGAATTGATTTGGGAACCGCAAACACGCTTGTTCACGTAAGGGGAAAAGGAATCGTACTCATGGAGCCTTCTGTTGTGGCAATTCAGCGGGATACAGGCGAGATCCTGGCCGTTGGTGAAGAGGCAAGGCAAATGATCGGGCGCACGCCGGGCAACATCGTTGCCATCAGGCCCCTGAAAGATGGTGTGATTGCGGATTTCGATATCACCCAGAGCATGCTCCGTTATTTCATCAGCCGTGCTCTGCAGAGGCGCACCTTTTTCGTGCGCCCCAGGGTGGTGATTGCAGTGCCGACGGGGGTGACGGCTGTTGAGGAGCGGGCCGTCAGGGAGGCGGCCTTGCAGGCCGGGGCGAAGGAGGCCTTTCTGATCGAGGAGCCGATGGCTGCAGCAATCGGGGCCGGCCTTCCTGTCTACGACCCCACCGGGAACATGATTGTGGACATCGGAGGGGGAACAACTGAGGTTGCGGTGATTTCCCTCGGGGGGATTGTCACCAGCAGGTCGATCCGGGTGGCAGGGGACGAGATGGATGAAGCAATTGTCCAGCACATCAAGCGCACATACAACCTGATGATCGGGGAAAGAACCGCTGAGGATATCAAGATCAAAATCGGGTCGGCAGTCTGGAACGGGGACCAGCGAACCTACGAGGTGCGGGGGCGGGATCTGATAACAGGGCTGCCCAAAACGGTAACGATTACGGCCGAAGAGGTTTACAAGGCTCTGTCCGAGACCGTGGCAAGCATCATTGAGGCAATTAAAGTCTGCCTCGAAAAGACTCCACCCGAGCTGGCGGCAGATATCATGGACCGGGGGATCGTGCTTGCCGGGGGAGGATCTCTCCTGCAGCACCTGGACACCCTGGTCAGCGAGGAGACGGGAATCCCTGTTTTTCTGGCCGAGGAGCCTTTGTACGCGGTTGCCCTGGGCACCGGGAAGGTTCTGGAAAACATCGAAGTTTTGCGGCGCATTCTTTTGCCCTCCAAAAGGTTGAGTAGTTAGGGTGTGGTTCCTTTGCACCGGCTGCCCTTACGCAAGGAGATCGTCATTCTTGCCAGCATCATCGTCCTCTGCCTGGGCCTTGCCCGCTTTACAGCAAATTTTTCCGGGGGGCCGGCGGCCGATCTCCTTCAGGAGATTCTGGCACCGCTTCAAAGCGGAGTGATGCGCGTCTGGAGCGGGGCGGGTTCCCTTTTCGATTTTTTGGCGCGGGCGCGCCGCCTGCAGGAGGAAAATTCCCTTTTGAGGCAGCGGGTGCGGGAGCTGACCTGGGAAAATAACCGCCTGCGGGAATACGTCTACGAGAACCGGAGGCTGCTGCGGCTCCTCGATTTCAAAGAACGGAACGCCCGGCAGTTCACCCTTTTGGGGGCGCGGGTGATCAGCCGCTCTCCGAGCACCTGGTACAGCACCCTGGTGGTGGACAGGGGAAGCACTGACGGGGTTCGGGAGAATCAGGTGGTTGTTTCCGATGCCGGCCTTGTGGGGAGGGTCGCCTCCGTCTCTTCCCACACCGCCCGGGTGCTCCTGATCCTCGACCTGGAGGGGGCGGTTGGTGCGATGGTACAGGAAAACCGCACCGTAGGTGTTGTCGAGGGGAGCAAAGACGAGCCGGGCCTCCTGAGGATGGTCCACCTCCCCTATGATGTAAAATTAAGAAAGGGGCAGGTTGTCATCACTTCAGGACTGGGAGGGGTCTTCCCCCCGGGCATACCCATCGGAGAGATCCTCCGGGTGGAGGACGAGGGAAGCGAGCTTGACAAATACGCCCTCGTGCGCCCCTATGTGGATTTTAACCGCCTTGAAGAGCTTTTCATCATTACTGAAATCCGCAGTGTTCCGGAGCCGGTCCTGCAGGAGGAAAACGCGGCAGGACCCCGGCAGACTGTACACCGCTCCGAAGGCCGTGAGGATTTACGGGGGGAAACATGAAGAAAGAAGTACGGCTTCTCCTCTTGTTTCTTGCTTTTTTTCTTTCATTGATTTTTCAGACCACCATCATTCCTTTCTTTCAGTTAAGAGGGGTTGTTCCCGATCTGCTCCTGGTCTTGATTGTTTTTACTGCTCTCTTTTACGGAGCCGGGGCCGGGGGGGCGGCTGGTTTTGCGGTTGGGTTTGCCCGGGATCTCCTGGTGGGCCGGTGCTACGGCCTCCAGGCGCTCAGCGGATTTGTTGCTGGTTATGCCGTTGGTTGTCTGGAGGGAAAGGTTTTCAAAGAAAACCCGCTGGTTTCTCTTTTTCTCGTTTTTTCAGGGAGCCTGCTCTCCGGCCTGATTTTTCTCGTAGGACGGGGCATAACCGGCCACTCCTTCTTTTCGCTCTCTCTGGTCTGGCGTGATTTGATTCTGGGGGGCCTTTACAACACCCTCCTTGCGGTTTTTCTCTTTCGCCCCTTCACCCGGCTGGCAGCCCCTCCGGCCCCTCCCGGGGTGGACCCCGTGCGGCTGTTTCTGGATTACCGGGGGTGAGCACCGGTGATGGTGGACCGCCGGCTTGAGGGGAAGTACAGGTTTTTCAGGGGGCTGATTATCGCCGTCTTTGCAGTTTTGGGCCTGCGCCTGGCGGCCCTCCAGCTGCTGGAAGCCCCTGTTTACAGGACCAAGGCGGAACTTAACCAGTTTCGCTTTTTGCCCATCCGCGCTCCCCGCGGGGATATTGTGGACCGGAACGGCAAGGTTCTGGCGGGGAGCAAAATCGTCAACACAGTTTCCCTGGTCCGGCAGCAGAGCGACTCTCGGGAGCTGGAGCAGACGATTTCCAGCCTGGCGGCTGTTTTAAGCGATACCTACCCCGAGATCGACGCCGCCTACATCAGAAGGCTTCTTGCGGAGCACAAAGGGCGCCCCTACGAGCCGGTTGTGATCAAGCGGGACATCCCGATGGAAGTGGTTTCGCGGCTGGAAGAAAGGCGGGCGGAACTCCCGGGAGTTGTCATCGGGAAAGAGATCGTACGTTTTTACCCTGAGGGGGCACTGGCCAGCCACGTCCTGGGCTACGTGGGGGAGATCAGCGCTTCAGAGCTGGAAAGGCTGCGGGAAGAGAAATACAAATTGGGGGACCTGATCGGGAAGTTTGGCCTGGAAGCCCGGTACGAAAAGTACCTGAGGGGCCAGGACGGATTTCAGCAGGTGGAGGTGGACGTGCGGGGGAGGCCGATCCCCCATAAAGACCTGATTACGGTCCCTCCCAAGCAGGGGAACCGCCTCGTCCTGACCATTGATTATGACCTCCAGAAAACCCTTGAGGCGAGCATGGACAGGGTGCTTGCCGAACTGCGCAAGAAGGGGCACCCTGCAAAGGCGGGGGCTGCGGTCGTTCTGGACGTCCGCTCCGGTGCGGTTCTGGCAATGGCGAGCCGGCCTGGCTTCGATCCCAACAGGCTTGTTCCCCCGGTTTCGGTTTCCGCCGTGCGGGAGTACCTCAACCCCCCTCCGGGTGAGGAGCCGACGATGGTCAACCGGGCGATCAGCAGCCGGTACCCCCCCGGTTCGACCTTCAAGCCCATCACCGGGATGGCGGCCCTGGAAGCGGGAAAGATTTCGCTCCAGGAGCTGGTTACCTGCAAGGGTTCTTACTGGCTGAAGCCTTTTACGGGGTGCTGGCAGGTTCACGGCCCGGTGAACTTTTTCCGGGCGATGGCCGTTTCCTGCAACGTTTTCTTCATCGAGGCGGGGCGCCGGGCGGGTGCCGAGCTGATGGCAAGGGTCGCCCGCGAATTCGGCCTGGACGCGCCCACCGGAGTCGATCTTCCCGGAGAGGTGGCGGGCAATTTGCCGAGCCCTGCAAAGAAACGCGCCGAAAACTGGCCGAAAAGGGAGAGGTGGTACCGGGAGGAGCAGGCCAGGCTGGAAGAGAAGTATCAGGGCCTGCTTGCCGGGGCGGAAACTTCCGCAGAAAGGGAGCGGATTCTTGCCCGGAAGCGGGACGAAGAGCGGCAGCTGCGCGACCTTTACCAGATGAAAGGCTTTTATGTGAACTGGCAGCCCTTCGAGACCTTCAATATGGCCATTGGACAGGGGGAAAGCGAGTTTACGCCGCTGGAGCTGGCGAGCTACGTGGCGGCCCTCGCCAACGACGGGAAGCGGATGCGCCCCTACCTGGTGCAGCGGATCGAGGACCGCCAGGGGAGGGTCGTCGCCCGGTTCGGGCCACACGTCGTGCACAGGGTGAGCGTTTCCAGGCAAACGATGGAAACCGTCAGGGAGGCGATGACGCGGGTCACCGCACCCGGGGGCACCGCCTCCTGGCTTTTTTCCGATTTCCCCGTGAAGGTTGCGGCCAAGACAGGGACTGCCCAGTCCGGCAGGAAGCTTGGCGGGCGCGAGCTCTACCACGGTGTTTTTGTTGCCTTTGCCCCTGCGGAGGAGCCGGAGATCGCTTTTGCGGGGGTCATCGAGTACGGGTACCACGGTTCGGAATCGGCGGGTATCGTGGCAAAGGATGTTTTCACGGAGTATTTCGGCCTCAAGGAACAGGAGGCAGGTACAGGTGAAGAAAGGGAAGCAGCGCCGCCGGCTGTGCAGCCCCGGCGCTCTGCTCCTCCGGCTTACCAGGCGGCTCCCGGCGAAAGGACTCCTGCGCCGCCCCCTGCGGGGGGCGAGCCCTCTCCCGGACCCGGCGAACCGCCTCCTGCGGAGCAGCAGCCTTCTGGATCCGGGGAGCAGCCTGGAGAATCTGGCGGGATTGCACCGCCTGACGGGAGCGCCGGGAGCCAGGATCAGCCGCCCGATGGCAGCGCGCCCCCGAATCCGCCCGGATAGGGTGCCTTCCTGAGGGCTTCCGGCGGCACGAAAGGCGGGTGTTTTATCCGGAATTTGTCAAAGGAGGGCAAAAAAAGCTAGAAAAACGAGGAATTTTTTGCCTCGTTTTTTCTTCTTTACAGCAGGAATCAAAAGGAAGGAGGTAGAAATTATGGTCTCGAAAGAAAGGACTGGAGGGGCAGCTGGCCGGGAATGAGAGAGCTGGTGAAGTTCAGGGGGAACCGTGACGGTCTCACGGTTGTCCTTAATTCCGAAGGCAATTTTCAGGCTGTTTTAAAGGAATTAATGGAGAAGCTCGCGGCGGCAGACGGCTTTCTTGCCGGGTCTGCGGTGAGCGTGGACCTCGGCGCCCGGGATCTTCAGTCAGAGCAGCTGGAGCGTTTGCAAGAGGTTTTTGCCCTGAACAACCTGCAGCTGCGGAGAATTATTACAGGGCCCGCACGAAAGGAAGAGGTGCCGGTGCGTGAGCGGGAGGTGAAAAGGGTGGGAGAGGAAGCGCGGCAGGGCCGGAAAAAGAAAAAAAAGCACAGCAAGCGGCATCCTTACCTGGGAGAAAGGATGCCTGAAAGCTGCGAGCAAAAGGGAGGGGGTGAAGAGGGCCCGGGAGGGGGCGCAGAGGCAAACCAGGCCGCAAAGGATGACATCCCTGTAGCCTGCTACCGGGCGGCACCCCGGGGTCCCCGTGCCGACATCGTTTCGGAGGAGCAGACAATACTCGTCCAGCGGACGATCCGTTCCGGGCAGCGGGTGTATTACCCGGGAAATATCGTGGTGCTCGGCGACGTGAACCCCGGGGCAGAGGTGATCGCGGGAGGAAACATTATTGTCATGGGCACCTTCCGGGGGATTGCCCACGCCGGAGCGCTGGGGGACGAGAAAGCGGTGGTTGCGGCCCTTCGACTCGAACCTTCCCAGCTCCGGATCGCAGGTTATATCACACGCGCCCCTGAGGGTGATTTTTCAATGCCGCCCCATCAACCCGAGATTGCCCGCGTTCAGGACGGAATTGTAATCATCGAGCAGTACCAGCCCGGTTATGATCGGTATTCAAGGGAACAAGGTAAAGGGGGATCTTAAATGGGGGATGTCTTGGTTATCACGTCAGGTAAGGGTGGGGTAGGGAAAACGACAACGGCCGCGAACATCGGTACATCTCTGGCAATGATGGGCTACCGGGTTGTCTTAGTGGATGCCGACATCGGACTGCGGAACCTCGATGTTGTCATGGGGCTGGAAAACCGGATTGTCTACGACCTTGTTGACGTTGCCCACGGCCGCTGTCGTTTGAGGCAGGCTTTAATCCGGGACCGGCGCTTCGAAAGCCTCTTTCTTTTGCCTGCTGCCCAGACCAAGGACAAGACTGCCGTGACTCCCGAGCAGGTCCGGGAACTCTGCCAGGAACTTGAGAGGGAAAGTGATTACGTGATTGTAGATTGCCCTGCCGGAATTGAGCAGGGGTTCCGCAACGCCATTGCAGGCGCGCACAAAGCGATTGTGGTGACGACCCCTGAAGTCGCGGCAGTAAGGGATGCGGACAGGATCATCGGCCTCCTGGAAGCCTCTGAATTGAGGGACCCCCTCCTGATCATCAACCGCATCCGGCCCCGGATGGTAAAGCGGGGGGATATGCTGGATATCGAAGACATTATCGAGCATCTGGCGATCGACCTCTTGGGGATCGTGCCTGAGGATGAAACGATTATCATCTCCACGAACCGGGGCGAACCGGCGGTGCTCAACGTTAATTCCCGGGCGGGAGCAGCCTACCGCAACATCTCGCGCCGGATCGCCGGTGAGGAGGTGCCGTTTATGGATTTAGAGGCGGATGGGAGTTTCATGGACCGGTTGAAGCGGATCCTTGGGCTCCGAACCGGTTGAGAGCGGGGAGGGATTTCAATGCTGGAGCTTTTGCAGCGGGTGTTCGGGAGGGAGGCCTCCCGGCCGAGCAAGCATCTTGCAAAGGAGCGGCTTCGCCTTGTGCTCATGCACGACCGCCTGGATGTTTCTCCTCAGCTGCTGGAGCACCTGCGCGCCGACCTCCTGAAAGTTGTCACAGAATACCTGGTAATTGATGAAGCGGCAACGGAAATCAGCCTCCACCGCGGCCAGGGGAGCGTTGCTCTGGTTGCAAATATCCCGGTCCTCAAGATGAAGCGGCTCCCTCCCCAGCAGCATTGAAGTTTTTTCTCTCTTCTTTCCAGCCCTGCCGGGATGGACGAAACCCTGGCGATGATTTATAATAGGGGCCAGGCTGAAGAGAGAGAGGCATTTTCATGCTGAACCGGCGCCTGCTTAAGAGCCTTGATTACACCTTTCTTTTTGTAGTCCTCCTGATCCTGGGGCTGAGCCTTTTAATTTTAAGCAGTGCCACCGCGAACATCGGGACCGATCCCCTTTTTTACGTCAAGAAGCAGATCCTGTGGATCGGCCTGGGCCTGGTTGCGGTGTTCGTGATGCTTTCTTTTGATTACGCGAAACTTTTGCGCTTTGAGCGCGTTATTTACGGACTTGTGATCGTTTCCCTGGCTGCCGTCCTCTTCATCGGGCATGCTTCGCGCGGGGCGCGGCAGTGGATCTCCCTGGGCCCCTTTCTCCTGCAGCCCTCAGAATTCGGCAAAATCCTGATGGTAGTTTGTTTTGCTTCTTATCTTGTCAGGCGCCAGGGGGAACTCCAGCGCTTCCGGGATCTCCTTCCCTGCTTTCTCTATTTTTCGGCGCCCCTGCTGCTGGTGCTTGCCCAGCCCGACCTGGGGACGGGACTGGTTTTTGTCGCCATTCTGTTCGGAATGCTTTTTCTTGCGGGAGCGCGGCCGCTTCTGCTTTTCGGTCTGCTGGGCGGGGGTTTGGCCGCGTTTGCGCTCGCCCTTGCCCTTCACTTTTCTCCTCTCCATCTTCCCCTTCCTTTAAAGGAATATCAGATCGCGCGCCTTGTCGTTTTCATTAACCCTTACCGGGACCCGCAGGGGGCGGGCTACCACATCATTCAGTCCCTGGTGGCGATCGGTTCCGGCGGGCCCTGGGGAAAGGGTTTGTACCGGGGCTCCCAGGTGCAGCTGAATTTCTTACCGGAACACCACACAGACTTTATTTTTTCCGTTGTCGGAGAAGAACTCGGTTTTGTGGGGGCGAGCTTCCTGCTTTTTCTTTACTTCAACCTCCTCAACCGGACGCTTCAGGTTGCCTTTCAGTCCCGCGACCTTTTCGGAAGGCTACTTGCGGGAGGGATCGTTTCGATGTGGTTGTTCCATATCTTGGAAAATATCGGGATGACCATCGGCCTGATGCCGATCACCGGGATCCCCCTGCCTTTCCTGAGCTACGGCGGCAGCTTTATGCTGACGAATATGATTGCGCTGGGACTGATTCTCAACGTTCACATGAGAAGGGAGAAAATCCTTTTTTAGTTATATTCCTCCAGCCGCGGCCATATATAACCTATAGGACTGTGAGGGGAGTGGTCGTGGATGAGAGGAGGGGGTTGCCCGCGCGGGATTTTCTCCGTGAGGAGAGTCAAAAGCTTTTTTTGCCGGAGCCTTTTCGCCCTGCTGATCTGCGGGCTGATCTGGGGGCTTGCCCAGGGGAAGGGGAGCCCTGCCCGCCTCGTCCGGCAGGGGGTGGAATATCTCCTGACGGAGGACTTCACAAAGAATCATGATTTTTCCACCCTTGCGGCCCGCGCCAGGGCGGCCTGGTTGCGCCGGGGCCTGGAAGTCCAGGTTTCTGAGCCGCGCCCGGTGAGCGGGAGTCCGGCGCGGCTGCCTGATCTTCCGGTTACGGGGCGCCTTGTCCGGGGATTCGGCTGGCAGGAAGACAGAAGCGGCTGGCCGCGGTTTCACGAGGGGGTCGAGCTGGCGGTTCCGAAGGAGGCTCTTGTGCGAGCCGTCCTGCCCGGCCGGGTGATCCGGGTCGCGGAGGTGGAAGGGTTGGGGAAAGTGGTGATTATCGAGCACGAGGGCGGGATCTCCGGTCTTTACGGAAGGCTCGGCAGGATCGGGGTGCGCCTCGGGCAGGAAGTGGTGCAGGGCCAGGTGATCGGCACTGCAGGAGGCACCCTTTTTCGCTTTGAACTGCGGCAGGGAAACCGGCTGGTGGACCCGATCCTCCAGCTCCAGCACCGGCCGTAGCCGACAGGGGCCGGAGAAAGTAAGGCAGCTTTTTGCGGCTTGCCTGCTGAGGCGGCCTTTCCTTTTTAATTTGACAGAAAATTTAATTTGACAGAAAAAAGCACTGGCTTTGGTTAAAATAAGGTAAAATAGGTTCAGGAGGTAGGGCCAAAATGCTGGAACAGATCCTGACAGGCGAGGTCTTCCCCCGCCTCAAGAAGCCTGCCCGCTATTTGGGGACGGAGTGGAATGCGGTGAAAAAGAACTGGAACGAGGTCGCGGTAAAAATGGCCTTTGCCTTTCCGGACCTGTACGAGGTGGGGATGTCCCATTTAGGGCTTCACATTCTGTACGGACTGGTTAATGCGCAGCCGGACTACCTGATGGAACGGGTCTTTGCGCCGGCGCGAGACCTGGAGGAGGAATTAAGACGGCGCGGCCTCCCCCTGTTCAGCCTGGAGTCCCACCGCCCCCTGGCAGACTTTGATGTAATTGGTTTTACCCTGCAGTACGAACTGACCTTCACCAACTTTTTGAATATGCTGGACCTTGCAGGCATTCCCCTGCTTGCAGGTGAGCGCACCGGCTTCCACCCGCTGGTGATCGGAGGGGGGCCTGTTGCCTTCAATCCGGAGCCGGTTGCCCCGTTTTTCGACGCCCTGGTGATCGGAGAAGGGGAAGAGGCCCTCCTGGAGGTCCTGGAGGTGGTGAAGAGGGCCAAAGAAGGCGGTTTCACGGAGAAGCGGGAGGCCCTTTTAGAGAAGCTCGCGGAGGTCCCGGGCGTCTACGTACCCGGTTTCTACAGGGTTGAGTACACGCCGGAGGGGAGGGTTTCCAGGCTTGAGCCGGTGCACCCCAAGGCGCCCCCCCGCGTCAGGCGGCGCCTTTTGCGGGACCTGGACGCCGCCTACTACCCGGCCGCACCCGTGGTTCCCCTCGCGGAGGCGGTGCACGAGCGGGGCATGCTCGAAGTTTTCCGGGGGTGCACAAGGGGGTGCCGCTTTTGCCAGGCCGGGATGATTTACCGCCCTGTGAGGGAGCGGACCCCGGAGGCCCTGCTCCGCCAGGCGGGGGAGATCTTGAAGAACACCGGCTACGAGGAAATTTCTCTTGTTTCTTTAAGCACCCTTGATTACAGTGGTTTAGGAGATTTTCTGCCCCTTTTGCGGGAGAAGTGCGGCCCGTCCCGCACGGGGATTTCCCTGCCCTCGCTCCGGGTAGACTCTTTCAGTGTGGGGGTTGCCCGCGGCCTTCCGGGAGAGAGAAGGAAGAGTCTGACTTTTGCCCCGGAGGCGGGGACCCAGCGGCTCAGAAACGTGATCAACAAAGGGGTTACCGAGGCCGATTTTCTGGAGGCGGTGAGAACCGCTTTTGAGGCCGGGTGGTCCGCGGTCAAGCTCTATTTTATGGTGGGCCTCCCCACCGAGGAGCAGGCGGACCTTGAAGGGATCGGGGATCTTGTTCGAAAGACGCGCCGGATCGCGCAGGAGGTCTTTAGGGGGAGGAAAAAGGTTCGGCTTGCGGTCAGCGCCTCATCCTTTGTGCCGAAAGCCCATACCCCCTTTCAGTGGGAGGGGCAGCTGCCCCGCGCCGCTTTAGAGGAAAGGCACCGGTTCCTGCGAAGCCTCGTCCGGAAGAGCGGGGCCGTCTACCACTGGCACCAGATCGAAATGAGCTTCCTGGAAGCCGTTTTCGCGCGGGGGGACCGCAGGCTCGCCCCGGTTCTGGTGGAGGCGTGGCGCCGGGGCTGCAGGTTTGACGGGTGGACGGAAAACTTCCGCTTCCCGCTGTGGGAGGAAAGCTTCCGGGCGGTTGGCCTCGATCCCGAATTCTACGCCGGACGCCGGATCGCCTACGATGAAACCCTCCCCTGGGATTTAATCGACTCCGGAATTGAAAAGGATTTTCTGGTGCGGGAGCACAGGCGGGCGCTTGCCGGGCTCCCGACCCCGGACTGCCGTGACGACGCCTGTGCAGGGTGCGGGGTTTGCTTTGCGTTTGGCGTGGCTCCTGTTTTGACAGGAAGAACCGGGCGAGTCGAAGCCCGGGAGGCAGGAACGGAAGACAGGGGATGAGGGTGGTGCCGAAGTACCGGCTTGAGTACGCAAAACGGGATTTCGCAAGGTTTCTTTCCCACCTGGAACTGCTCCGCAGCTTCAACCGGGCCTTCAGGCGCTCCGGTTTGCCGCTGGCCTACACCGGGGGTTTTCACCCCCGCCCGCGGGTCTCCTTCGGCCCCCCTCTGGCCGTCGGGGTGGCGGGGCTTCGGGAGTACCTCGACTTTGAGCTGGAGCAGGAGCTTCCGCTGCGGGAGATCTTTTCGCGCCTTGCCCGGGAGCTTCCCGCAGGTCTCGCGGCGCGGCAGATCGCGGCGCTTCCGCCGGGGGCGCCCGGGCTGGGCAGGCTGCTGGACTGCGCCTGGTACCAGATTGTCCTTTCTCCTTGCCAGGCGGAGCCGGGGGCCTGGGGGCAGGCAGTTCGTGACCTGACGGAGGACCCCAGGCCCTGGCTGTACAGGCGGGCCGGAAAGGAAAGGATTGTTGATGTCAAGGCCGGGGTGAAAGGGGGAAGGCTCGTCTTCGGGGAAAATCCCTGCCTCCACCTGCTGGTGCACCTCGGCCCCCGCGAGATTCCGCTCAGAGAGGTGCTGGAGGTTCTCTGGGAAAAGGCCGCTGTTCCCGGCCCCCCGCTCTCCACCCAGTTAACGCGGGTCGGGCTTTTCCGGCAGCAGCGCGGGGCTCTGGTCACCCCCCTGGGCGAAGTTTTGCAGTTTGATCAGGAAAAGGAGAAAGTGCAGGAAAATGTTAAAGGAGATTTTGATTGACGTTACAAAAGAAGAAACAAAGGTCGGCGTTTTGGAAAACAGGCGGCTTGTGGAGGTTTATCTGGAGCGCTCCTTTCAAATGCGGCTGGCGGGGAACATTTACAAGGGGAGGGTTGAAAATGTTCTCCCCGGGATGCAGGCCGCCTTTGTGAACATCGGTCTGGAGCGCAATGCTTTTCTCTACGTGGAAGATGTCCAGCATGTCCCGGGCGCCCCGGAACTGGCCCCCGAGAAGGGCGCGCGCTCCCTCGCCATCGAAAACCTCCTTCAGGAGGGTCAGGAGCTTCTGGTGCAGGTGGTCAAGGAGCCTTTTGGGACGAAGGGAGCGCGGGTCACCACCCAGCTGACCCTGCCGGGCCGCTACGTGGTCCTCCTCCCCGGCATGGAGTGCATCGGGGTTTCCCGGCGGATCGGTACGGAGCGCGAGCGGGAGCGCCTCAAGGCCCTGGCGGAAAAGGTTTGCCCCCCCGGGATGGGGCTGATTGTCCGCACGGTTGCCGATGGAATCAGCAGGGAAGAACTGCAGGGGGATGTGCTCGCCCTGTACGAACTCTGGAACCGGATTCAGGAAAAGGCCCGCCGGAGCCCGGCTCCTGCCCTGATTCACCAGGAGCTTGAACTCGTCTCCTGGGTCCTGCGGGACCTCTTCGGCGACGATGTGGACCGGCTGCTCATCAACGAGCAGGAGGCTTACGAAAAGGTCCTGGAGCTGCTCGAGGTGGTCGCTCCCCACCTCCGGAGCAGGGTTTTTTTGGTGGAAACGGACCTCTGGGAGGAGTACGGGCTGGAGCAGGAGATTACGCGCGCCCTGCGCCCCAAGGTCTGGCTGCGGAGCGGAGGCTACCTGGTGATTGACGAGGCCGAGGCGCTCACGGTGATCGATGTCAATACCGGGAAGTATACGGGGAGCCGGAGCTTTGCGGAGACCGTTTTCCGGACGAATCTGGAGGCGGTCCAGGAAATTGTCCGCCAGCTGCGCCTCCGGAACCTGGGGGGCATCGTCATCATCGATTTCATCGACATGGAGTCTCCGGAGCACCAGGCGGAGGTTCTCAGGCGGCTCGAGGAGGAGCTGAAAAAAGATAAAACCCGCACCTACGTTTTGGGGCTGACCCAGCTGGGGCTGGTTGAGCTGACCAGGCAAAAGGTCAGGCCAAGCCTGAGCAGCCTGCTGGAAAAGCCCTGCCCCTACTGCGAGGGAAAGGGGAGGGTGCTCTCCGAGGAAACGGTAAGTTTGAAGGCCGCGAAAGAACTGAGGATGCTTGCGCAGAAAAGCCCGGATCCCGCCTTTTTGGTAGAGGTGCACCCCAGTGTAGCCGCCTTTCTCATCGGGGGAGGGGGAAGCCGCCTGCGGGAGCTGGAAAAAGAAACGGGCAAGCAGATCGTTGTCAAGGGGGTGGAGTCCCTCCATCTCGAAGAAACCCATATCAAGAGCATTGCAAACCGGCGGGAGGCGGCCCTCCTTTCTGCGCCTGTAAAGGTCGGCCAGATTCTCGAGGCCAGGATTGAGGAGCCCCACGCCACAAACCCCAGGGACGGGATTGCCCGGCTCGACGGGTATATTATCGATGTGGAGGAGGGGCGGGACTTGGTGGGGGAGGAGGCTTTCCTGGAAATCGTCAAGGTCTTCCGCACCTATGCCAGGGCGCGGATTTTGCGGAACCCCGGGAACCGGTCCCGCTAGCCGGGGGGAAACTTTTTGAAAAAGCAGAGCTGGGAGCACTTCCTCATCTGAGGAAGTGCCCGCTTTTTTGAGCTTTTCCATCAGGCCCGCGAGAACCCGGCCCTTACCTGAATGATAACATGCCCCGGCGACCTGTCATCGGAAATCCGGGAGAGGGGGCCGAAAGCTGGCCCTGTGAAAAATGCGAGGCGGAGGTTTTCTCCCTCCGCCCTGCTCTACAGGTCTGCTTTATCTCTACTTTATCGCCAGCGTCACGATCACCCCGGCAAATCCGGCAATCAGGGTGATTACCGCACCGACCACCCAGAGCATTAAACTCCCGATCCGGGAGTTTACTTTTTCGCTCAGCGCCCTTATCTCCCCGCTCAGCTTTTCATCCAGAGCCTTTGTTTCTCCTCTGAGCGCCCTTATCTCCCCGCTCAGCTTTTCATCCAGAGCCTTTGTTTCTCCTCTGAGCGCCCTTATCTCCCCGCTCAGCTTTTCATCCAGAGCCTTTGTTTCTCCTCTGAGCGCCCTTATCTCCCCGCTCAGCTTTTCATCCAGAGCCTTTGTTTCTCCTCTGAGCGCCCTTATCTCCCCGCTCAGCTTTTCATCCAGAGCCTTTGTTTCTCCTCTGAGTGCCCTTATCTCCCCGCTCAGCTTTTCATCCAGAGCCTTTGTTTCCCCGCACAGCTTTTCGTCCAGGGCCCTTATCTCCCCGCTCAGCGCCTTCACTTCCCGGTCCAGCTTCTCTTCCAGGTGGTCAATCCGGGCGCTCAATTTCTCGTCGAGCCGGTCGATACGCTGAAGCAGGAAGAAAAATTCAGGAGAAGCCAGGCCGCGGGGCGGCTGCTCGCTTCCTGCGGCGGTTTCCCTGGCGATTTCTTCAGGCATGGCGCTCACCTCTTTCCCCTCCGCTCCCATTATAACACCAAAAGATGGGAAAGGCAATCAAGGAACCGGCTTTTAGCTCTTTGCTTTGCTTGACAGGAAGGAGGAGAGGTGCTAAAATGCGCTTGTAGCAGCATCTTTCGAGCGCGCGGGGCGGGTTCAAGCGCACCGGAGGGCGGTGCCGCCCGGGCTCCGGCGGAAGGAGGAAGGCAAGTGTACGCAATCGTTGAGACCGGAGGCAAGCAGTACAGGGTTCAGGCGGGGGATGTCATCCGGGTCGAAAAGCTGGATCTCTCCCCCGGGGAGAAGGTGGTTCTCGACCGTGTTCTGGCTGTTTCCCGCGATGGAGAGCTGCTGGTAGGAAATCCCCTTGTACCAGGGGCTCAGGTTGCGGCAACCGTTCGAAGCCAGGGGAAGGCCAGAAAAATCGTCGTCTTCAAGTACAAGCCGAAGAAGAATTACCGGAGGAAAAGGGGCCACCGCCAGCTTTACACAGAACTGGTAATAGATGAAATTACAGCACCGGGACCGCAGCAGGCGCCGGGCTCATGATCCGCATCAGAATTTTTGAGAATGAAGCAGGAGAAATCAAGGGGTTTCTGGTGGAGGGGCACGCGGGTTATGCCCCCAGAGGTCAGGATATTGTCTGTGCAGGAGTTTCGGCCCTGGTGCAGGCGGCGGTTCTGGGTTTGAGGGAGTTTCTCACCCGGCCGCCCCAGGTGGAGGCGGGGCCAGAAGAGGCAAACCTTCTCTTCAAAACCGGAAAAAGCAGGGCCCCGAAGATTGCTCCGAAGTCCCCCCGGGGAAAAGGAGGGAATGTTTTTTTAAAGGTGATGCTTCCCGACTCTCTAGGGGAAAGGGACCGGGAGGCGGCGAAGATCATTCTGGAAACCCTCGAAATGGGACTGCGAGGGATTGCGCTTGGATACCGCAAGTATGTTGAGGTAAGGAGGTGTCGTGGTCATGATGAGGTTTGATTTGCAGTTGTTTGCCCATAAAAAAGGTGTGGGCAGCTCCCGGAACGGCCGGGACAGCGAGGCAAAACGGCTTGGAGTGAAAAAGTATGCGGGCCAGTACGTGAACGCGGGCAACATCATCGTCCGCCAGCGGGGAACGAAGATCCATCCTGGCTGGAACGTCGGCCGCGGGAAGGACGACACTCTTTTTGCTTTGATCGATGGGTACGTGCGGTTTGAGGCAAAAGGAAAAAACCGAAAGCAGGTAAGCGTTTACCCGGAAGCCGCGGTCATGTAAGAAAAAAACTTCCCTGGTCCAAGGACCAGGGTTTGTTGTCATTTAGGCCGGTTTCAGGTCTGGTTATGAAGACGGGGTCGAAGGATGTTTTACGATTACGTAAAAATCTACGTTAAAGCAGGTGACGGAGGAAACGGGGCGGTTTCCTTCCGGCGCGAAAAATACGTTCCTGCCGGAGGGCCCAATGGTGGAGACGGGGGGCGCGGCGGGAACGTTGTTTTAATCGCCGACCCGAACCTGCGGACGCTGATCGATTTTCACTACCAGAAGCACTACCGGGCGGAGCGGGGCGAACACGGCAGAGGGAAAAATCAGCACGGAAAAAACGGGGCGGATCTTATTTTGCGCGTTCCCGTCGGTACGGTGGTACGTGACCTCGGGGGGGCGTTCTGCGTTGACATGGTTGCGCCTGGCCAGCAGGTGGTGGTGGCCCGCGGGGGGCGCGGGGGCCGGGGGAACGCCCGGTTCGCGACTCCCCAGGCGCGGGCGCCCCGCTTTGCCGAGCGCGGCGACCCGGGGGAAGAGCGCTGGCTGGAACTGGAGCTGAAACTCATGGCCGACGTGGGACTGGTCGGCTTTCCGAACGCGGGAAAGTCCAGTTTGCTCCGCCGGATCTCCAGCGCCCGGCCAAAGGTCGCCCCCTATCCCTTTACCACCCTTGAGCCCTGCCTGGGGCTTGTCCGGATTGGCGAAGAAAAGAGCTTTGTGGCTGCGGACCTCCCGGGTCTGATTGCGGGGGCGCATGCGGGCGCCGGTCTGGGTGATCGCTTCCTGAGGCACATCGAGCGCACCCGGGTCCTGATTCATGTTGTGGATGCTGCGGGCACCGAAGGCCGTGACCCGCGGGAGGATGTCCGCGTCATCAACCGGGAGCTGGAGCTCTACAACCCCGAACTCGCGAGGCGCCCGATGGTAATTGCCGCAAACAAAATGGACCTGCCGGGGGCCCGGGAGAAGTTTTTTTTGCTTGAGCAGGAATTTCCCGAATTTAAGATTTATCCCATTTCTGCACTTACCGGAGCAGGAATTGATGAACTTTTGCTTGCGGTCTCCAATATCCTGGAAGAGGCGGAGGAAAAGAGTGTTCTGTCGCAGATTCAGAGAAGCGGCCGCGTTGTCATGATGAGGGAAGCTGAACCTCCCTTTGAAATCCGGGAAGAAGACGGAGTTTTTACGGTTTCGGGAAAAAGGGTGGAGCGCCTCGTGAGCAGGTTTGATCTGGAAAATCCCGGCGCGTTGAGGTTTCTTCAGCATGCCCTGCGCCGGATGGGGCTCGAGGAGGCGCTGCGCCGGAGAGGAATCAGGCGGGGGGATGTCGTAAAGATTAAGGGAATAGAGTTTATGTGGGAGGATTGAGGTCAGGGTTTAGAAATTCTTGGGAGGTCAGAGGCAGGGTTTATGGTGGAATGCCTTGATTGCGGAAATTGCCGGCAGGGGACGGCCACTTACTACTGCACGGCGCGCAACGAATTTGTAATCAGAGAGGGCCAGCTTGTGAGGGAAAGGGAAAGGCGGGAGCGGGGGTGGAAAAAGGGAAATCCTCACTATGAATCGCGGCGCCGCCGGAGCCGGGAAGAAAAAACGGGCTAGCCACTTTTTGGCCGGTGAAGTGGGGTGGAGGGATGCTGACAGGAAAGCAGAAAAGACTCCTCCGGGCCTTTGCAACAAGCCTTGATCCTCTTTTTCAGATCGGGAAGGGTGGAGTGAGCGAAAATCTGGTGCACCAGGTAGAAGAAGCTCTCAAAGCGCGCGAGCTGATCAAGCTCCGTGTGCTTTCCCAGTCTCCTGAGGATGTGAGGGAGGTTGCCCGGTCGCTCAAAGAAAAAACCGGTGCCGAAATCGTCCAGATTATCGGTCACAACCTGGTTCTCTACCGGCAGGGGGAGAAGGGAGTGATCCAGTTACCCTAGCTCAGGAGGGATGCGCGACTTGGGATGAACGGTTCAGCGCGAGAGATGCTGCCGCGCGCGCGGCGGATTGTGGTAAAAATAGGAACGAGCCTCCTCTGCAATAAAAAGGGCCAGCTTAATCTCAAAAGAATGGAGAATCTGGTCCACGATCTGGCCGGTTTGTGGCAGGAAAGCCGCGAGATCATTGTGGTGAGTTCAGGTGCGATTGGAGCCGGCTTGGGAAGACTGGGTTTTACGCGCCTTCCCCGCACCCTTCCCGAGAAGCAGGCGGCCGCTGCCGTCGGCCAGGGAGTTTTAATGCACCTCTACGAAAATTTTTTTACACCCAGAGGAATCATCGTGGCGCAGGTGCTTTTGACCAGGGATGACATCAAGAACCGGGAGCGGTACCTCAATGCCCGGCACACCTTTCAAACCCTTCTTCAGTACCGGGTGATTCCCATCGTGAACGAGAATGACACGGTTGCCGTGGAAGAGATCCGCTTTGGTGACAACGACACGCTTGCAGCGCTGGTGGCCTGCCTTGTTGACGCCGACCTGCTGGTCCTGCTGACAGACCTTGACGGGTTGTATACAGCCGATCCCCACAGGGAGGGGGCGGGGGAGCTGATCCCGGAGATCTCCGAAATCACCCCGGAGGTCGAGACCCTGGCCGGGGGAAGGGGTTCTGCCTTCACAACGGGAGGCATGGAAACGAAGCTCCAGGCGGCAAAGATCACCATGGGCGCAGGGATCCCCCTTGTCATCGGCAACGGGATGCGCGCCGGCACTTTAAAGAGGATCGTTGCCGGCGAAAAGGTGGGGACTTTTTTTGTTCCCCGCGAGGACCGGATGCAGGCCCGGAAGCGCTGGATTGCTTACGGTTCCCTCATCCAGGGAAAGGTTTACGTCGACCGGGGTGCGGTGAATGCCCTCGTTAAAAAAGGAAAAAGCCTTTTGCCCAGCGGCATTCTCAGGGTGGAGGGCTCCTTTGAGGCGGGCAGTGTGGTGAGTGTGGTTGATCCTGAGGGTAAGGAGCTGGCGCGGGGGATCAGCAACTACTCTTCAAAGGCTGTGGATTTAATCAAAGGGAGGAACACCGGGGAGATCGAAGGGATTCTGGGATACAAAGATTACGACGAGGTGATTCACCGGGATAACCTGACCGTTATTTCGGGGACGGGATGTTGCCCAGAAGTTTAACGAAATTTGAGGAGGTTGGGGAAGGTTTCATGTATCAGGCAGAGTTGGAAGCAATGGGAAGAAGGGCGAAGGAGGCGGCCTATAAACTCGCCGGGCTTTCCACAAAGACGAAAAACGACGCCCTGCAGGTGATGGCGAGGGCCCTGGAAGAGCGGGCCGAAATGATCCTGGCTGCCAATGAGGTTGACATGGAGGCGGGGCGGGCGAAAGGGCTCAGCAAGGCTCTGCTCGACCGTTTGCTGCTTACGCCAGATCGGATTCGGGAAATGGCCGAAGGTTTGCGCGCCCTTATTGCTCTTCCTGATCCGGTCGGGGAAGTGATCAGAATGTGGACGAGGCCGAACGGCCTCCAGATCGGGAAAATGCGGGTGCCCCTGGGGGTGGTCGGAATCATCTACGAAGCCCGCCCCAACGTAACCGTAGACGCGGCGGGCCTCTGCCTCAAGGCGGGGAATGCCGTCATCCTGCGGGGAGGTTCCGAGGCAATTAATTCCAACCGCGCCATCACTCAGGTGATCAGCGCCGCCGCGGCCAGCGCCGGAATCCCTGCCGGGGCGATTCAGCTCGTGGAAACAACAGACCGGGAAGCCGTCAACATCATGATGAAGATGAACGCCTACATTGACGTCCTGATTCCCCGCGGGGGCGCCGGGCTGATCCAGACCGTTGTCCAGAATGCCACGGTTCCCGTTCTCGAGACGGGGGTTGGCAACTGCCACGTCTATGTGGAGGAGGACGCCGATCTGGAGATGGCCCAGCGCATTGTGGTGAACGCCAAAACCCAGCGCCCCGGTGTCTGCAATGCGATGGAGACGCTTCTCGTGCACGAGAAGGTGGCGCCTGCCTTTTTGCCTGCGGTCGCCGAAGCGCTGCGGGCGAAAGGTGTGGAACTGCGGGGTTGCCCGCGAACCCGGGAGATCCTGCCCGACTGCATCCCTGCCACTGAAGAGGACTGGAAGACGGAGTACCTGGACCTTATTCTTGCCGTCAAGGTGGTGGGCGATCTGGAGGAGGCTTTGGAGCACATCAACACCTACGGCACAAAGCACACAGAGGCGATTGTTACAAGCAGTTACCAGAAGGCACGGCAGTTCTTGCAGAGGGTGGATGCCGCCGCCGTTTTTGTCAATGCCTCCACCCGCTTTACTGACGGCTACCAGTTCGGCTTTGGGGCGGAAATCGGGATCAGCACGCAGAAGCTTCACGCCCGGGGCCCCATGGGCCTGGAGGAGCTCACCTCGGTCAAGTACATTGTTTTTGGGGACGGCCAGATCCGGACCTAGGGCTTCCTTTTCTCCGGCTTTGCTGCAGGCTGGGGGAGGGGTAGGTTTTCCTTCTCCGGTCCCGCCGTGCTGTGGTGGATGCCGTAGGCAAAGTAGATCAGGAGCCCCAGGGCGAGCCACCCGAAGAAGCGGTACCAGGTGAGGACCGGCAGGTTGAAGATGAGGTAGAGGGATGCGGCGAGGCTCAGGAGGGGGAGGTAGGGCGCCAGAGGAACCCGGAAGGGGCGGTGCTGCTGCGGCCGGGTGTAGCGGAGGATGATCACACCAAGCGAGACGACTGCGAAGGCAGAGAGGGTGCCGATATTGGCGAGTTCGGCAATCAGGTGGATGGGGAGAAGGCTGCTCAAAGCAGCTGCGGTCACCCCGGTTGTCATGATGCTGAAGGCAGGCGTCCCGAAGCGGGGGTGAAGCCGGGCGAAAACCGGCGGCAGAAGGCCGTCACGGGACATGGCAAAAAGGATCCGGCTCTGGGCGAAGAAGTTCACCAGGAGAACGCTTGTCAGTCCTGCCAGCGCCCCTGCCGAGACGAAGGCCACGGCCCAGGTAAGCCCCCGGCGCAGGAGGGCAGTGCTTACCGGAGAAGGGGTGTCTAAAATCGCATATTTAACCATCCCTGTGAGGGCTGCTGCCACCCCGAGATAGAGGACGGTCGAGATCAGCAGGGCTCCGATGATGCCAAGCGGGAGGTTGCGCTGGGGGTTCCTGACCTCCTCGGCGGCGGTGGCGACCGCGTCGAACCCGATGTACGCAAAAAAGATGATGCCTGCCCCCCGCAAAATTCCCTGCACCCCGAAAGGGAGAAAGGGCCGCCAGTTGGCAGGGTCAAACCTGGATAATCCCAGGGCCAGGAAGAGGAGAATTGCACCCAGTTTGAGGGCAACGACGATTTTGTTCACCTGGCTGCTTTCTTTTGTTCCCGTGCTGATAAGGCAAGCAATGATTCCGACGATAATGACAGGGGGGAGGTTGATGATTCCGCCGGCAAAGGGGGAGGTTGTAAAGGAGGCGGGAAGCTGCAACCCCAGAGGGCGGAGCAGATCGAGGAAGTAGCCGCTCCAGCCCAGAGCCACGGCAGCCGAGGCAACCGTGTACTCGAGGATCAGGTTCCACCCGATGAACCAGGCGGCGATTTCACCCAGGGCGGCATACGTATAGGTATAAGCGCTTCCTGCAGCGGGGAACATGGCAGCCAGTTCCGCATAGACAAGGGCGGCGAGGGCGCTGGCAATCCCGGCAACTAAAAAGGAGATGACGATCCCGGGGCCCGCGTAGCGGGCTGCAGCCACGCCGCTCAGGACAAAGATGCCTGTGCCGATGATGGCGCCGAGCCCCAGGGCAACGAGGTCCTTTGCACCCAGCACTCTTTTCAAACCGCCGGAAGGCTGCTCCCCAAGCGCCCGCGCGGGAAGTTTCGTCCGAAAAATTCTTTTTGCCTCATCCATTCTTTCTTCAACCTTTTTGATTTATTTTGCCCGGGAGTTTCCGGGTTTATCAGAGCAGGGTTTTAAGAAAAAAACCCGAATAGTGAAGAAAGGAGCAGAAGCATCTTTAGTGAAGGGACAACGCATAGGGATCATGGGGGGGACGTTCGATCCCATTCATTACGGCCACCTGGTGACTGCCGAGGCGGCCAGGGAAAAATACGGGCTTGAGCGCGTGATTTTTGTTCCTTCAGGACACCCCCCCCACAAGGATGCGCGGGAGGTAACAGATTTCTGGCACCGGTACCTGATGGTGCTGCTTGCAGTTGTTTCAAATCCCTACTTTGAGGTTTCGCGGATGGAATACGACCGGGGTGGGGTTACCTATACGATTGATACGGTGCGTGAATTTCGCCGGCTCTACGGGGCGGGCACGGAACTGTTTTTTATTACGGGAGCGGACGCGATTCTCGAGATTTTGACCTGGAAACAGCCTGAAGAGCTTCTTGCCATGTGCCGGTTTATTGCGGCAACAAGGCCCGGCTATGACCTCCGGCAGTTGAACAGCCTGCTGGGGGAATTCTACCAGGGCGCGGTTTCGGTGCTCGAGATCCCGATGTTGAGCATTTCTTCGAGCGATCTCCGGCGCCGGGTAAAAACGGGGCTTTCCATCAAATACCTGGTGCCCGAACCCGTGGAGTTTTACATCTTCCAAAACGGGCTTTACCGGGAGAAGCGCCAGCAGGGGTTGTGAAGTATATTCCGCGCGCCGTCACCGCATACTACCCTTCGGAACAAAATTTTCGGGGGTGGCGGGGCCTGTGGTGCGAACTCTCTATGTGGGAAATCTTCCGTGGCGGACGAAGGCTGAGGAACTGGCTTCCTTTTTCAGCAATTACGGGGAAGTGATCGGGAGCCGCGTGATCGTCGACCGGGAGACAGGACGCTCCCGCGGGTTCGGTTTTGTGGAGGTAAGTGATGAGGATGCCCCGAAAATGATCAAGGCTCTCAACGGGGTCGAATTTCAGGGGCGGATTCTCACGGTCAACGAGGCGAGACCTCGCGGGGAAGGGAAGAGCAGCCGGGAACAGGATTGATGGGAGAAAGAAAATTAAGGGTTTACGAAGGTCTGGTGCGCGCTCGTTTAACGCCTGCCAGGTTTCTGCACGTCTGCGCGGTGCGCGACTGCGCCGGAAAGCTTGCGGAAAAAAATGGGGGATCGCGTGAGGAGGCCGAACTGGCCGGACTGCTGCACGACTACGCGCGGGATCTTCCTGAAGAAGAACTGCTGCGCCTCGGAGTGGAGCGGGGGCTGGTCAGGAACGAGGTTGAACGCCGCGTTCCGGTTTTGCTGCACGGCCCTGTGGGGGCCCTCCTCGTCCGGGAGGAGCTGGGGATCGATAACCCGGAAGTTCTGCGTGCGATTTCCAATCACACCCTCGGCGCGCCGGGGATGGGCCTCCTCGAGAAAGTTATTTATGTTGCCGATTTAATAGCCCCGGGAAGAAGCTATCCCGGGGTCGATTGCCTGCGGGAGCTTGCAGAAAGGGATCTCGATCGGGCGCTCCTGCTGGGATTTGCCTTTTCAATCCGCTACTGTTTGGAAAGGGAGAGGTTAATCCACCCGCAAACCATTGCGGCGTGGAATTTTTTCCTTGTGCGAGAGGGGAGGGAAGCAGATTTTGCTTAGCGGCCGGGAAGTGGCCATCTGCGCGGCAAAGGCAGCTGCAGAGAAAAAGGCGAGCGACATCCGGATTCTCGACCTGCGGGGTATTTTTCCGGTTGCCGACTATTTTGTAATCTGCAGCGGGCGGAGCGCGACCCAGATTGCCGCGATCGCCCAGGAGATCCAGGACCGCCTGGGGAAGCTGGGGCACCGGTTTTTCCGGCGTCAGGGAACTCCGGAATCGGAGTGGGTGCTGCTGGATTACGGGGACGTTGTTGTTCATATTTTCAGCGGGGAGGCCCGCGCCTTCTACGCCCTGGAACGTTTGTGGGGCGACGCCCCTGAAATTTCGTCAAAATTCTTAAACAATTCTTAAAAAATTCGGCAGGAAAAACTGGATTTTATGTCGAAATAAAGCCAGGCAATCTGCCAGATTGAAGGCGGGATGAATTTGCCGGATTTTTCGCAGAAGCCGTTCTTAAAATTTTCCCGGAACCAGGACTTTGTAGTTTTATGGCTGGCTTTTGGCCTGCTGACCTTTCTCAGATACCAGACCGCGGAAATCTGGCAGCAGATTTTTCTTGTTCTCTATGCAGTTCTTGCCTTTGCGGCGGGGATGAAGGGAGCCTTCTGGTCCGGCCTGGCTTTTGCCGGGCTGGGGTGGCTTTTCAGTTTAGGAGTTCGGCCGGGGGGCCTCTTAATTCCTGCTTCGGTGGTTCCTGCTTCAATTGCAAACGTCCTGGTCCAGGGCGTTTTTCTTGTTGTCTGTCTGTTTCTCGGGTGGGGATGTTGCCAGATCCGCAGCCTGAAAGGCCAGTACCGGTCCCTGTGGATGGAGTACCGCGAGATCCTGCAGAATTTTGAGAACTCAAAGGATGAGCTCAGAGAGCTTTATTTTGCGGCAGTTAATTCTCTTGCGGCAACCCTGGAGGCGCGGGATGAGGGTTCGCTCGGGCATCTCGAACGGGTGGCCTCCTACGCGGTTGCCCTGGGTCGGGAACTTGGACTCTCTTCAGAAGAGCTGACCGAGATTTATTACGCCTCGGTGCTCCACGATCTCGGGAAGATTGGAATTTCCGAGGTCATCTTGAACAAGCCGGACAGGCTCACCCGCGAGGAGTACGCCGAGATTCGCAGGCACCCCGAGATCGGAACCGGAATCCTGCAGTCTTTGACCTTTACGAAAAATTTGCTCCCCCTGATCCTGCACCACCACGAGCGCTATGATGGAACGGGTTACCCGATGGGGCTGGCGCGGGAGGAAATTCCTTTGGGCGCCCGGATTATTGCGATTGCCGATGCATATGATGCCATGACCTCGGACCGGCCTTACCGTCCCGCCTTTTCCCAGGCCGACGCCATTGCCGAGCTGAAGCGGTGCACCGGCACCCAGTTCGACCCCTTTCTTGTAGACCTTTTTCTGGAAATACTTAAGAAAAAGCCTCGCCCAAAGCTTCAGCTGCAGTCCGTTCCGTTTTTTTCGCCTCCACCTTCCTCTAGGCTCGTTCATTAACGGGTTCTGCCTGGCAGCTTCACCAGGCAGTCTGTCGGAGTCTGGCTTTCGGTCCCGCAATATCCGGGGAGAAGCGAGAACCATGTGGCAGCGAGCAACCGGGGTCTCTATAAAAGAAAGCGGGGAGGAGAAGCATGGAGGAGAAGCAGAGCAAAAAAAGGCGCGCCGAACTCCAGAAAGAGCTGGAGCGCATTGTCGAGATTCTCGGCGAAGAGGATCCGGCGCTTGCCGATTTCTGCCGCCAGGCGAGCGAGACCCTGGCGCGGCAAAGGCTTGCTCTGGAAGAGAAGCTCCGGGACGCGGAGAAATGATTTGAGGTATTTTCAACTGTTGACAGGCGGGCGGAGGATCACGTATAATAGAGTCGGTTTGGAAAGGTTCAAATAAGCTGCGGCTTTCGATAAATGCAAGGAACGGGAGTAGTAGGTCAACCCGGAGCCTTCAGAGAACCGGTGTGACGGGGTGCGAGCCGGGGGCCTGCCGGGGGCCGAACTCGCCCGGGAGCAGTGCCGGCGGCGAGCCGGCAACGTAAGACGGCGTTAACTCGCGAAAGTGGGTAAATACGTGGGGCTGTGGCGCAGTGGGAGCGCGCTTCCTTGGCATGGAAGAGGTCGCGGGTTCGACTCCCGCCAGCTCCACCAGTTTATTTACCAAGCTGGGTGGTACCGCGGGAAGTTCTCTCTCCCGTCCCTTCAGGGGGCGGGAGAGCTTAATTTTTATAGAAGCGTCAGCATCTACAGGAGGATTGGTTGTGGAAGGCAGGTACAATTTCCGCTTCGTTGAAAAGAAATGGCAGGAGCGCTGGGAGCAGGAAGACGCCTTTCGCGTGGCCGAAGACCCTTCTGCTCCGAAATTTTACTGCCTGGAGATGTTCCCCTACCCTTCGGGAAACCTGCACATGGGCCATGTGCGCAATTACGCCATCGGAGACGTGGTGGCGCGCTTTTATACAATGCAGGGCTACCGGGTCCTGCATCCGATGGGCTGGGATGCCTTCGGCCTCCCGGCGGAAAATGCCGCAATCAAGCACGGTATTCATCCTGCCAGGTGGACCTGGGACAACATCAACAACATGCGCCGCCAGCTGAAGTCTCTCGGTGTGAGCTACGACTGGTCGCGGGAGGTTGCCACCTGCCACCCCGACTACTACCGCTGGACGCAGTGGCTCTTTTTGCAGCTCTATCACAAAGGGCTGGCGTACCGGAAGAAGGCTGCCGTCAACTGGTGCCCTGCCTGCGCAACAGTTCTGGCCAACGAGCAGGTGGTTGGCGGCAGGTGCGAGCGGTGCGAAACCGGTGTTGTAAAGAAGGACCTGGAGCAGTGGTTTTTCAGGATTACGGCCTATGCAGAGCGCCTTTTGCAGGACCTGGAGAAGCTCGCGGGATGGCCCGAAAAGGTTAAAACGATGCAGGAAAACTGGATCGGGAAGAGCAGGGGAGTCGAAATCAGGTTCCGGGCCGAGAACGGGAGCGAAATCCCCGTTTTCACAACCAGGCCCGATACGATTTACGGCGTAACCTACCTTGTCCTTGCGCCGGAGCACCCCCTGGTGGAGGAGCTCGTGAAAGGCCGGCCCGAGGCCGGCCGGATCAGGAATTTCATCGAAAGGGTGCGGCTGCAGAGCGAAATCGACAGGACCTCGGCCGAGACGGAAAAAGAGGGGATCTTTACCGGAGCCTGCGCATACAACCCTCTGAGCGGCGAGCGGGTCCCCATCTGGATTGCGAACTACGTTCTGATGGAGTACGGGACCGGGGCGGTGATGGGCGTTCCCGCCCACGACCAGCGCGACCTCGAATTTGCCCGGAAGTACGGGCTGCCGGTGAAGGTCGTGATCCAGCCCCTGGGGCGCAACCTGGATCCCCAGACGATGGAAGAGGCTTATGTCGAGCCGGGCCTGATGGTTAACTCCGGGCCCTTCAGCGGCATCGACAGCGAGGTTGCCAGGCTGAAGATCACCGCCTTTATTGAAGAAAAGGGATACGGCCGGGAGCAGGTCAACTACCGGCTGCGGGACTGGCTTATTTCCCGGCAGCGCTACTGGGGGGCGCCGATTCCGATCATCTACTGCGAGGAGTGCGGAACTGTTCCCGTTCCCGAAAAAGATCTTCCTGTGCTCCTCCCCCTCGACGTGGAATTTGAGCCGACCGGGGAGTCGCCGCTCCTGAAGGCGCCGGAATTCCTCCGCGCCACCTGCCCGGCCTGCGGGGGGCCTGCCAGGCGGGAAACCGATACGATGGATACCTTTGTCTGCTCCTCCTGGTATTTTTTGCGCTACTGCAGCCCCCATGAAAGGGAAAGGGCATTTGATCCGGAAAAGCTGCGCTACTGGATGCCGGTGGACCAGTACATCGGCGGGGTGGAGCACGCCATTCTGCACCTCATGTACGCCCGCTTCTTCACCAAGGTGCTTTACGACCTGGGGCTTGTTCCGGTTGACGAACCCTTTACCAACCTCCTCACCCAGGGGATGGTTTTAAAGGACGGGGCGAAGATGTCCAAGTCGCGGGGGAATGTGGTGAGCCCTGAAGAGATCATCGAGGCTTACGGCGCCGACACCGCCCGCCTCTTCATCCTTTTCGCGGCGCCCCCGGAGCGGGACCTGGACTGGAGCGACCAGGGGGTTGAAGGATCCTTCCGGTTCATCAACAGGGTCTGGCGGCTGGTGACCGGTGCCGCGCCGGAAATCAGGGGCGCGGGCGGTTCAAACTTTGAGGGCGCGGAGTTGAGCCCCGCGGACCGGGACCTGCGGCGGGCCACCCACCGGACAATCCAGAAAGTCACCGAGGACATCAGGACGCGTTTCAATTTCAATACTGCAGTGAGCGCTTTGATGGAGCTCGTAAATGCCCTCTATCACTACGTAGATCAGGTTCCGCCGGAGCGGAGAAACAGAGGGGTTTTGAGGGAGAGCATCGTGAATCTCATCTTACTCCTGGCTCCCTTCACACCCCACCTTGCCGAAGAGCTGTGGGAGGTTGTAGGAAACTCCGGGAGCGTGCACAGGGAGAGGTGGCCCGCTTTTGATCCTCAGGCCCTGGCCGAGGAAGAAATTACGATCGTTGTCCAGGTCAACGGGCGCGTCCGGGACCGGCTTCGGGTTCCGGCTGGCGTGAGTCTCCGGGAAATGGAGGAGATCGTCCTTGCCCAGCCGAGGGTTCGCGCCCTGATCCAGGACAAAGAGCTCCTCCGGGTGATTTCCGTGCCCGGCAAGCTGGTTAACCTCGTGGTGCGCGAGAAGGCGGCGGGGAAGGTTAAGTGAGCCGGAGGCCTTTCACCCCGGAGCGCCTCAATGCCCGTTATGTTTTTACACCCTGGGGCTGGGGGTGGCTTCTTGCCTCTCCCCGGGGGCTCTGGGCCTTCAGCTGGCCCTGGGGAAGCAGGGAGGAGGCTGCTGCCGGCCTCGAACGCGCCTTAAAAAACGGACCCTGCAGCCCGGGCTTTGAAAAGAACCGGATTCTCGAGCAGGCAGCGGAAGCACTGCTTGCTTTTTTTCAGGGCTTTCCGCAGCAGCTGGAGGAGGTTCCCCTTGAGGCCGGGCGCTTTACGCCCTGGCAGAGAAGGGTGTACGGTGTCGTGCGCGCCATTCCTCCAGGGGAAACCCGCTCCTACGGTCGGGTTGCGGAGGAGTGCGGAAAGCCCGGGGGCGCCCGCGCCGTTGGACAGGCTCTTGCCGCCAATCCTCTTCCTCTTTTCATCCCCTGCCACCGGGTTGTTTACGGAGACGGACGTCTTGGCGGCTACGGGTGCGGGGGGCCGGGTCTGAAAGAATGCCTTCTTTCCTTAGAACGGAGGGAAAGGGGGTGAGGTGGAGTGTGGTCTTGGGATCGCAGGGTGCAGGGGCTGCTCGTAATCCTGGCGGCTGCTCTGATTTTTGCCGGAGGTGTAAAGTACGCGCGGTGGCAGGCTGCTCATTCTCCGGGCAGTGCCGTCTTGATTGACGAAAAAAAGGAGGCAGGCGAAAATTCCGGGGGAGCGACGGAATCCCCGCCCGAGCAGGTCGGGGTTCATGTAACGGGTGCGGTCGGCAAGCCTGGTGTCTATTATTTTCCCCGGGGGACGCGGGTTGTTGCTGCTGTTGAGAAAGCGGGGCCCCTGCCGCAGGCCGATCTCAACAGCCTGAATCTGGCGCGCCTCCTGGCCGATGGAGAGCAGATTTATGTCCCGCGCCAGGGAGAAATGCCTCCTCCCTCTCAAGCGGGATTTGCCGGCTCCGGCGGCACCTCCGGGCCGCAGGGCAAGGTTAATCTCAATACGGCCTCCGCTGCAGAACTGGATGCCCGCCTTCCGGGAATCGGTCCCACCCTCGCCCAGCGCATCGTTGACTACCGCGCCAGCCACGGCCCCTTCCGCTCCATTGAAGACCTCCAGAACGTTTCCGGAATCGGCCCGCGTCGTTTCGAGCAAATTAAAGATCTTGTGACGATCTGAACCGGGGGGCCAGGAATTTTTATGGGGACCGGCAGGAATTTTGCCGAAAACCTAGAATAGTATTTTACTGGAATTTGTTTTGTTTCATGCCTTCGGGGGGGACCCTTCATCAGAAGGGGAGACAGGTTGTTTTTGGAGTTCAATGCGGGGGGGTGAGATGAGGTCGGGCCTTTTCGAGGCCGGGAAATTCTGCTGAAATGCCGGTCGAAAAGGGCTTCGAATCAGAGGAAAGAAAAAGCGGCCGGAGACAAGCTCAGGTTGTGTCGTGAGTCCTGTCAATTAATGTCTTAAGGGGGGACAAACAATTATGGATCTCAACTGGATGATGGCAGTTGCGGTTCTGCTTCCGCTCATATCCGGAATCCTGGTCTTCCTCATTCGCCAGTACCAGATCCGCGGCCTGATCGTAGTACTGACGGCAATCGCACTGATCATCAACTCCATCCTGTTCTTAAAGCGGGGCCCCTTTGAGTATACACCCGAAGGCTTCAACTGGGGTCTTGCCATTACGGTGCTTGATTATGTTATTCTTTTGTTTTATATCTACGCAGGTCTCAGTTTACGCAACTGGCTCGTCCTGATCTTTGCTCTCACCCAGATCGTCCCGCTTGCTTACTGGGAATTCGGAATGGGAGCACACGTCGAACTGGAGCCTGCCTTTGTTGTTGACCATCTTGCCGTCGTAATGACCCTGATCATCTCCATCATCGGATCGCTTATCTGTGTTTACGCCATCCGCTACATGTACGACCACGAACACCACCTGCACCTGGAGAAATCGCGGCAGTCGCGGTTCCTCTTCTGGCTGGTGATGTTCCTCGGCGCGATGAACGGGCTCGTTTTCGCGAACAACCTCTACTGGCTCTACTTCTTCTGGGAAGTGACTACCCTTTGCTGCTTCCAGTTGATCGCCCACGACCTGACCAAAGAGGCGATCAACAACGCCGCCCGCGCCCTCTGGATGAACTCGCTGGGTGGCACTGCTTTCGTCCTCGCAATGATCTACCTTTACGTGAACCACGGGGGAGCAGACGCCCTCTCCGTCCAGAACATCATCGGAGGAGGCATTTCTCAGGCCGCCGCCTTGCTGCCTGTAGCTCTTCTCTGCTTCACAGGATTCACTAAGGCAGCCCAGCTTCCCTTCCAGAGCTGGCTGCTGGGAGCAATGGTGGCGCCGACGCCGGTTTCCGCTCTGCTCCACTCCAGTACGATGGTGAAGGCCGGGGTCTACCTGGTAGTCCGGCTGGCGCCCGCCTTCTCCGAGACCTACCTCGGCATTATGGTTGCGCTTGTGGGAGCCTTTACCTTCCTGGGGGCCTCAGGGTTGGCCATCAGCCAGACCACAGGAAAGCGTGTGCTGGCTTACTCTACGATTGCAAACCTCGGCCTGATTATTGCGTGTGCGGGAATCAACACACCGCTGGCGATTGCCGCTTCGATCCTCCTCATTATCTTCCACGCCATTTCGAAGGGCCTCCTCTTTCTCTGTGCCGGCACCATTGAGCACATCATCTGGAGCCGGGAGATCGAGGACATGGAGGCTCTTGCCGAGAAGGCTCCGGTTACTACTTTCATTACGGCAATCGGGATCCTTTCCATGTTCCTGCCGCCCTTCGGAATGCTCCTCGCGAAGTGGATGGCCCTCGAAGCAGCCTACGTTATTCCTCTGGCGGCGTTTCTTTTTATCTTGGCCAGCGCTGCTACCATTGTCTTCTGGGCGAAGTGGCTCGGCCGGCTGCTTCAGGTCCTGCCGCGGTTGGGGCGGAAGCTTGAGTCCCTTTCCTTCAGCTACTCCGTGCCCCTGTGGCTGCTTGTGATCGGGATTTTCGTCATCGGGATCGGGGTTGCTCCGGTTTACCAGAAGTTCGTCCACTTTGCCGTGAACAACGTCGTCGCCGCCGAAAAGGTGTTTGCCGAGGGATGGAACATCCTGGTGCCCGGCGTCTCTGCCGTAACGGCTGCTCCTGCTCCTGCAGCTGGCGCCTACCCGGTCTGGCCGCTTTTCATCGTATTTGCGGTGGCGCTTTTGCTTCCCTTCCTCTTCCTGGCCTTGAAGCCCCATGAGCTGCGCCCTGTTTACATGTGCGGGGAGCAGGTGGGAGACACCGATACCGATGAGTGGCTGACTGCAGCCGACCAGAAGGCAAAGATCCAGCTGGGAGGCTACTACTTCCAGAACGTACTGGGAGAAGCGGCATTGAATCCCTGGGTGAACACCATTGCCATTGCCCTCCTCCTGATCCTCTTCGGCGTTGTATTGGGGGTGGTCTTAAAATGAACCAGTTCTGGATTGCTGTGATCGCCATTATCGTGGCTCCGATCATCGGTGGGCTCCTGGCCGGAATCGACCGGAAGATTACGGCCCGGCTCCAGGGGCGGTGGGGCCCTCCGATCATCCAGCCGTTCTACGATCTCTTTAAGCTGTTCGGGAAGAGCAGGATCGCGACAAGCAGGATGCAGCTGGTATGGATTTACGGTTACCTTGTTTTCATGATTACCTGTCTCGTCTTCCTGGTTTTGAAGCTGGACATTCTGCTGCTTGTCTTCCTGCTCGGGTTTGCGGGGGTCTGCTTCGTGCTGGGCGGCTTCAGCTGCAAGTCTCCCTACAGCCACTTCGGGGCAAACCGCGAGCTTTTGCAGATGCTTTCCTACGAGCCGGTTCTGCTGCTGACGGCCCTGGGGATTTACGCCCAGAACGGAAGCTTCATGATCAGCGAGATTTTCAACCGTCCCGAACCCCTGCTTGCTTCCCTGTGGCCGATCTTCATCGCCCTGCTGGTGATCCTGACGATTAAGCTGCGGAAGTCTCCCTTTGACATTTCGACTTCGCACCATGCCCACCAGGAGCTGGTCAAGGGAATCATGACCGAGTACTCGGGCCCGTACTACGCCCTGATCCAGCTTACCGAGTGGTACGAGATCGTGCTCCTGCTCGGAATCATCGCTCTGTTCTGGGCAAATCCGCTCTGGGTGGGAATTCTGATCGCCCTTGCGGCATTTGTCCTCGAGCTTTTCATCGACAACATCGCCGCCCGTATGACCGCGGGCTGGATGGTGCGGTTCAGCTGGGCGATCGGTCTGGTGCTGTGCATCTTGAACATCGCTTACCTTTACCTGATGAAGGGGGTGTCCTAAATGGGAATTATCCATACTTCCCGGATTAAATCGCCGTGGATTATGCATTTTGACAACAGCTCCTGCAACGGCTGCGACATCGAGGTTCTGGCCTGTTTAACACCCCTCTATGATGTGGAGCGCTTCGGGATTGTGAACATGGGGAACCCGAAACACGCCGACGTGCTTGTCATCACAGGACCTGTGAACTACCGGACGGCCCGGGTTTTGAAAAATCTCTATGCCCAGGTTCCCGACCCCAAGATGGTGATCGCTGTCGGCACCTGTGCCTGCAGCGGCGGGGTTTTCCACAACTGCTACAACATCCTGGGCGGCGTTGATAAGGTGGTTCCGGTTGACGTCTACGTGCCGGGTTGCGCCGCCCGCCCCGAGGCGATTATTGACGGTGTTGTACTGGCCCTGCAAAAACTTGCGAAGGCGCAGGGGGTGGCGAAATGATCGAGAATTTGAAGGAGATTAAAAAAGACCAGCTGCTTTCCGAAGTTAAAAAGTTCGCAGATGCGAAGGCAAGGTTCGTGACGGCGGTCTGCAACGACCTGGGCGACAGGCTGGAGGTCACCTACTGCTTCAACTACAGCCCGGGCATGGAGATGAGTTCTCTGCGGATCACTGTCGGGAAGGATGAAGAAGTGCCCAGCATTACCGGCATTTACCTGACTGCAGTTTTGATCGAAAACGAGATGAAAGAGTTGTTTGGCCTCAAAGTGAAGGACATCGCCATTGACTTCGGCGGCCACATGCTGCTCGCCCAGGACAGCCCGGTCCTGCCCATGCTGAAAACCGGAAAAGAGGCCGCCGGCGGGAAGGGGGGGGAATAAATGGCACCGCGTACAATAGCGCCGTTTGGCCCGCAGCACCCGGTTCTCCCGGAACCTGTGCAGTTGAAAATCACCTGTGAAGATGAAAAAGTGGTTGAGGTTGTTCCCGCCATCGGGTACGGGCACCGGGGAATTGAAAAGGCGTGCGAGCTGAACGAATATCCCAAAAACATTTACCTCTGCGAGCGGATTTGCGGGATTTGCAGCTGCATTCACGGCATTACCTACTGCGAGGTAGTAGAGAGGCTGTGGCCCCTGGAGATCCCGCCCCGCGCCAGGTACCTGCGCACCATCTGGTCGGAGATGAGCCGGACCCACAGCCACCTCCTGTGGCTCGGACTCCTGGCCGATGCCTTCGGGTTTGAGAGCATGTTCATGCAGTTCTGGCGGATCCGGGAAAAGGTTCTCGATCTTCTGGAGATGACAACAGGGCAGCGTGTGACGCAGTCCGTTTCCGTTGTCGGCGGCGTGCGCCGGGACATCAACGACGACCAGAAGAAGAAGTGCATCGAAGTCTTGAAAGAGGTGCGAAAAGAAGCGGAGGCCCTCATCAACGTTCTGGCCAACGATTATACCGTGAAGGCGCGCACTGTCGGAAAGGGCGTGCTCTCGAAAGAGCAAGCCATTGCTTTAGGTTGTGCCGGCCCGACGCTGCGCGGCAGCGGTGTGGCGGAGGACTGCCGGATGCAGAAGTACCAGGCTTACGGTGAACTGGAATTCGAGCCCATTGTGGAAACCGGCGGCGACAGCTACGCCCGGGCGATGGTGAGGGCAAGGGAAACGCTCCAGGCCATCGACCTGCAGCTGGAGGCTCTTGGCAAGATGCCTGAAGGCGAGATCAGCGTCAGGCCGAAGGGGAACCCGCCGGCAAACGAGGCAATTTTCAGAAGCGAACAGCCGCGGGGCGAAGTCTTCTATTACGCAAAAGGGAACGGCACCCGGAACCTGGAGCGCCTGCGTGTGCGGACACCGACCTATGCCAACATTCCGTCCCTGCTTGTCATGTTGCCCGGATGCGAGCTCGCGGACGTACCAGTGATCGTTCTCTCCATTGACCCGTGCATCAGCTGCACTGAGCGCTAGGAAAAGGGCGAATCTCAAAGGAGGTGGAGCACAATGCCGTTGATGCTGCCGACTGTTGTACGCAACCTTCTGGGGGGGCCTGCCACCAGGCTTTACCCCTTCCAGGTGAGGGAGCCTTTCACCCGGGCGCGGGGGCATATCGTGTTTGACGACAACAAGTGCATTTTGTGCGGCAACTGCGCCCGGCGCTGCCCGGCTGCAGCAATCGAGATCAACAAGGAGAAAAAGGAGCTGATCTTCTACCCGGCCCGCTGCATTATCTGCGAGGTTTGCGCCGAGGCCTGCAACAAAGATGCCATCACCGTGGAAGCGAAGTGGCGGAGCCCTTTCTACACCAAGCCCGTTGAGGTGCACCAGCCGAAGGGGAAAGAGAAGGCGTCGTAGCAGAAACCAGGTTGCTTCCCGGGAAGAGGAGAGTGGGCCCCTGTGAAAAGGGGCCCACTTTTTCGTTCGCCCAACATGTCTGCTGAGCCGATGGGTTGAAAGAAACCCTGTCGCCTAACCAGCGGGAAGACAATCCGTAGGCAAGGGTGTCGCCGGTAACGGCGGGATCTGAAGGAAGCCGAAGGAAGAAATGGAACGTAGCGCAAGCGAACCGGGGTTGGCTTCTCAGGTGGGTAACCTTGCGAAAAGTGGGAAAGCCCGAAGGCTGGATGACCTGAGGAGTTTGGACGGACGGGTTCATGTTCAGGCAGGCAGGCTTAATTGGGGAAGCCCTGTATCATCCAGGCCAGACCTGGTAAGCTCGAACAAGCCGGGAGGCAAGGGAGAGAAGAAGTGGTGCAGGGTGGCAGATGAGTCCGTAGTAGTGATGAACCTTCAGCCAATGAAAGCCGGTAACGGACTGGAGGGTAAAACTGAAGGGACAGCATCCGAGAGATGCTGGGCCAAAGGAGCCAAAAGTTCCTCTGGTTGCGAAGGGACGAAGGCAAACCAAAGCGTGCGACCGCGGATCGAACGAACATGGGAGAAGACAACTGAGGCTGAGATGCCAAGGGGAACGGGGCATCCGGGGGTGACGAGCCGGCTGGAGCTTTCGTCCGCTCAGCAGATTATCGGAGCAGAGCGCGGTAGATTGCCTTAGAGCTAGAGACGCCGTGCGAACTTTGAGAAGGAACTGCAACCATGCGAGGGAGAGACGCAGGGAGTACGGCGAGATGCGGGAGAAGAGATGAAGTACTACAGCCTAATAGACAAAGTATACCGTATTGAGAACCTGAAGAAGGCATACGGTGCCGTCAAGGCGAACAATGGTGCTCCCGGGGTAGACGGGGAGACCGTGCGAGCCTTCGGCGAGAATCTAGACGATGAAATAGCCAAACTTCATCTTGAACTCAAGACCGGGACGTACAGACCAAGCCCAGTCCTGAGGGTGGAGATACCCAAGCCGGATGGAGGGAAGAGGCTGCTTGGGATACCTACCGTTAGGGACAGGGTAGTCCAGCAAGCACTGTTAAACGTACTTCAGCCAATCTTTGACCAAGACTTTCACCCGTCAAGCTATGGATACCGACCGGGGCGTTCCTGCCAGCAGGCAGTAGCCAAAGCCGAGAGGTTCATGAACCGGTATGGACTTACACATGTAGTAGACATGGACCTCTCCAAGTGCTTTGACCGTCTTGACCATGACCTAATTCTTCAGGGAGTGAACCGGAAAGTCAGCGATGGTTCTGTGCTGCGATTAATCCGGTTGTTCCTGGAGGCTGGCGTCATGAGGGACGGGGTCTTTGAAGGGACTGAAGTAGGGAGTCCACAAGGTGGTGTAATATCACCCCTTCTCACCAACATCTATCTGGACTATTTTGACCGGGCGATGAAAGAGAGGGGTATTCGCATAGTTCGCTATGCGGACGATATTCTCATCTTTGCCAGGACACCCCGGCAGGCGGAAAGGTACATGAAGACTGCCTATGAAATCCTTGAAGGCGAGCTCAAACTCGTTGTCAACAAGGAAAAGACGCGTATAACCAGCGTCTATGAGGGTGTAGCCTATCTTGGGTTTATCATCTACCCCAAGAATGTGGGCATTCACCCCAAGAAAATAAAGGCCTTCAAAGAGGCTATCCGCCAGCTGACGCCCCGGAACCATGGCATGAATGTGGAGGAAATGGTCAGGAGGCTTAACCCCATCCTGCGGGGGTGGATTAACTACTTCCGCATAGCGAACTGCAAGAGAGTACTTCGCGAGCTCATGGGATGGATACGTCGACGGCTCCGAATGAAGAAGATGCTGGAGTGGAAGACCTGGAAGGCGTTTCATAAAGCCCTTCGCCGTCGAGGTTACAAAGGGGAATTTGAGAAGATATCCATGCGAAGATGGAGAAACTCAGCCAGTCCTCTCGTTTCGATGGCTCTTCCAAACACCTGGTTTGACGAAATCGGTTTAGTTAACCTCGAGAGATATGAGGTTGGCATCTTGCATCGTTATTATGAAAGCTAACGACTGAGGTTTGCCAGGAGCCGTGTACGTGGCCCGTACGCACGGTTCTGTGAGAGGGACAGCGCTAGACTGATTACCTAGCGCTGCCCTACTCGATTGTTCGCCCAACATGTCTGCTGAGCCGATGGGTTGAAAGAAACCCTGTCGCCTAACCAGCGGGAAGACAATCCGTAGGCAAGGGTGTCGCCGGTAACGGCGGGATCTGAAGGAAGCCGAAGGAAGAACATGGAACGTAGCGCAAGCGAACCGGGGTTGGCTTCTCAGGTGGGTAACCTTGCGAAAAGTGGGAAAGCCCGAAGGCTGGATGACCTGAGGAGTTTGGACGGACGGGTTCATGTTCAGGCAGGCAGGCTTAATTGGGGAAGCCCTGTATCATCCAGGCCAGACCTGGTAAGCTCGAACAAGCCGGGAGGCAAGGGAGAGAAGAAGTGGTGCAGGGTGGCAGATGAGTCCGTAGTAGTGATGAACCTTCAGCCAATGAAAGCCGGTAACGGACTGGAGGGTAAAACTGAAGGGACAGCATCCGAGAGATGCTGGGCCAAAGGAGCCAAAAGTTCCTCTGGTTGCGAAGGGACGAAGGCAAACCAAAGCGTGCGACCGCGGATCGAACGAACATGGGAGAAGACAACTGAGGCTGAGATGCCAAGGGGAACGGGGCATCCGGGGGTGACGAGCCGGCTGGAGCTTTCGTCCGCTCAGCAGATTATCGGAGCAGAGCGCGGTAGATTGCCTTAGAGCTAGAGACGCCGTGCGAACTTTGAGAAGGAACTGCAACCATGCGAGGGAGAGACGCAGGGAGTACGGCGAGATGCGGGAGAAGAGATGAAGTACTACAGCCTAATAGACAAAGTATACCGTATTGAGAACCTGAAGAAGGCATACGGTGCCGTCAAGGCGAACAATGGTGCTCCCGGGGTAGACGGGGAGACCGTGCGAGCCTTCGGCGAGAATCTAGACGATGAAATAGCCAAACTTCATCTTGAACTCAAGACCGGGACGTACAGACCAAGCCCAGTCCTGAGGGTGGAGATACCCAAGCCGGATGGAGGGAAGAGGCTGCTTGGGATACCTACCGTTAGGGACAGGGTAGTCCAGCAAGCACTGTTAAACGTACTTCAGCCAATCTTTGACCAAGACTTTCACCCGTCAAGCTATGGATACCGACCGGGGCGTTCCTGCCAGCAGGCAGTAGCCAAAGCCGAGAGGTTCATGAACCGGTATGGACTTACACATGTAGTAGACATGGACCTCTCCAAGTGCTTTGACCGTCTTGACCATGACCTAATTCTTCAGGGAGTGAACCGGAAAGTCAGCGATGGTTCTGTGCTGCGATTAATCCGGTTGTTCCTGGAGGCTGGCGTCATGAGGGACGGGGTCTTTGAAGGGACTGAAGTAGGGAGTCCACAAGGTGGTGTAATATCACCCCTTCTCACCAACATCTATCTGGACTATTTTGACCGGGCGATGAAAGAGAGGGGTATTCGCATAGTTCGCTATGCGGACGATATTCTCATCTTTGCCAGGACACCCCGGCAGGCGGAAAGGTACATGAAGACTGCCTATGAAATCCTTGAAGGCGAGCTCAAACTCGTTGTCAACAAGGAAAAGACGCGTATAACCAGCGTCTATGAGGGTGTAGCCTATCTTGGGTTTATCATCTACCCCAAGAATGTGGGCATTCACCCCAAGAAAATAAAGGCCTTCAAAGAGGCTATCCGCCAGCTGACGCCCCGGAACCATGGCATGAATGTGGAGGAAATGGTCAGGAGGCTTAACCCCATCCTGCGGGGGTGGATTAACTACTTCCGCATAGCGAACTGCAAGAGAGTACTTCGCGAGCTCATGGGATGGATACGTCGACGGCTCCGAATGAAGAAGATGCTGGAGTGGAAGACCTGGAAGGCGTTTCATAAAGCCCTTCGCCGTCGAGGTTACAAAGGGGAATTTGAGAAGATATCCATGCGAAGATGGAGAAACTCAGCCAGTCCTCTCGTTTCGATGGCTCTTCCAAACACCTGGTTTGACGAAATCGGTTTAGTTAACCTCGAGAGATATGAGGTTGCATCTTGCATCGTTATTATGAAAGCTAACGACTGAGGTTTGCCAGGAGCCGTGTACGTGGCCCGTACGCACGGTTCTGTGAGAGGGACAGCGCTAGACTGATTACCTAGCGCTGCCCTACTCGATGCATCCGGCAGAAAGAGCTCCAAAAAGAAAGATAATTATTATTAAAATTTGACAGGGATTTTTGTGATGGTTTATATTTATAAGTAAGCTGCAGAGATACCTTTTAACCGAAGAGGAAAAGTTCAGGCTCCCTGGATCTAAACTTGGGATTTCAAAAGGGCGGGCGGTGTAAGAAATGGAGAAACAAACAAGAATGACCAGACAGAAGAGGCTGATCCTGGACATTTTGAGAAGCACGAAAACACATCCTACCGCAGACTGGATCTACGAGCAGGCGAAGCGGCAGATTCCCAATATTAGCCTGGGAACGGTTTACCGGAACCTCAAGGTCCTAAAGGAAATGGGAGAAATCATGGAGCTGGACTACGGCAGCACCTACAGCCGTTTTGACGGAAACCCCCTGAACCACTACCATTTCAGCTGCCTGGAATGCGGCCGCGTCTTCGACGTCCCCCTTCCCCTCAAGGAAAGCCTGGAGGCCGAGGCTGCTGCCGCCATGGAGGGGGCCGAGGTGGATGCCCACCGCCTGGAATTCTACGGCAGGTGCGCGGCCTGCGCCCGCCAGGAGAGAGGCACCCGTATCAATGAATAGTCTAGAGAGGTCTTTCGCCTCCATACAGATCCTCCTCATATTTCCGGGAGCCTTCTGAAGGTCCGTTTTTAACCATTCCAATTAATTTTCAAGAGGATCATCTGGTCCTCCCCGTAGCTGATCTTTCTCTGGCAATGTAATACCCAGCAATTTGAAAAGCTGCTTTCTTTCATTTGGCGAAAATTTTTTTATCTCATCGGCCAAACGCTCAATGGACATAAACTTTCCCTCCTTAATACATAATGAAAAGCGTGAACCTCGTTTTGTTTTCCCTACCATGGCCTAATTATACCATTAGAGCATTTGTTTGGTACATAATAATTGCCCTCTAACGGCAACTGCCCCTATCCTACCCCACGTTATCCGTGAGTGAGCCATTTCCCTTTAAGCAAGAATTTTAAATGAGCGATCGCGCGGGCTGTTGTCCGGGAAAAGGATAAGGAGTATAATTAGTGGGGGTGATTAAATGTTCAATATCGGGCCGTGGGAACTGATATTAATTCTGGTGGTTGTTCTCATTGTGTTTGGCCCCGGCCGCCTGCCTGAAGTGGCGCGCTCCCTGGGAAAGGCGGTCAGCGAGTTCCGGAAGGCGTCCTCAAGCGTCCAGCGGGTTTGGGACGAGGTCGCCCGGGAAGCCTCCCAGGTCAAACCCCAGGCCCCTGCAGCGCCCTCGCAGGCTGCGCAAACCGGCGCGGAGGAGGGGGGCGAGGCGGGAGGCGCCCCGGGAGAAAAGGCCTCTTGATGCAAAGAACAATGACTTTGGAGGGAAGAGGATGAACCTGAAACGCAACCGGCTGCTGGTAGGCGTGATTCTGCTGGCTTTTGTCGCCGGCATTGCCTTCACCGGAGGGATCCTGTTTGCTTCAGGCAAGCTCTGGTTGAACCCGGTCGGGGCGGCCCTGAAAGCCCCCCTGGAAGGCGGCTCCGGAGAAAACCAGGGGGTGAGCCTGCCCGGGGTGGGGCCGAATGCCATCGCCGAGATCGTTGCCAGGGCGGGGCCTGCGGTTGTGATGATCGAAACCGTTGCTTCTACCCGGGAGTTCGACCCGTTTTTTAACGATCCCTTCTTCCGGGAGTTCTTCGGGCGCCAGTTTCTTTTGCCCGAAACCAGGGTCCGGCAGGGGCTGGGCTCGGGTTTTATCATTTCCCGCGACGGCTACATCCTGACCAACGAGCACGTGGTCAGCGGCGCTCAGCAGATCATGGTGACGATTACCGGAAGATCGAAGCCGGTTCAGGCGCGGATTGTTGGGTCAGACCGGGAGCTTGATCTCGCGGTCCTGAAGGTTGATGCAGGTTCGAATTTACCCACTTTGAAGCTGGGAAACTCCGACCGGATTGCGGTGGGGAACTGGGTGATTGCCATCGGCAACCCCTATGGCCTTGACCACACCGTTACGGTGGGTGTGATCAGCGCCAAGGGGCGCCCTATCACGGTTGAGGACCGCAGCTACCGGAACCTCCTCCAGACCGATGCCTCGATCAACCCGGGGAACAGCGGGGGGCCCCTTTTGAACCTCCAGGGAGAGGTGATCGGGATCAACACCGCAGTCAGCGCCCAGGCCCAGGGGATCGGTTTTGCCATTCCCAGCAACACGGTGCAGTCGGTGCTGGATGACCTGATCAAGAAGGGAAAGATCAGCAGGGGCTGGCTGGGCGTCGAGATCCAGGAGGTAACTCCGGCAATCGCCGAGTACTTCGGTTTGCCCCTTCCGGAGGGGGTTTTTGTCAGGAACGTTGTTTCTGGGGGGCCGGCGGCTCAGGCCGGCATCCGCCGGGGAGACATTATCATCGCCTGGAACGGAGAAAAGGTAAAGAATACCGATGACCTGCTCGAAAAAATCTACCGGGCAGGGCCGGGCAAAAAGGTCCAGATCACGGTCTGGCGCGACCGCCGCACCGTTCAGGTTTCGGCTGTCCTGGGGGAACGCTGATCCGGTTTCCCTGTCTTCACCCTTCCTGCCCGGCTCTTCAGAGCAAGCCCGGGCCTTTCTTTTTAACGGAGAAAGAGAAATATTAAGCCGGAGGGAAGGCCGGTGCCTCCGCTTGTTTTGATAACCCTGGCTTGGGGGGCAGGGATTGCCCTCGCTTATGCCGGGGCCGGTATTCCCCGCCCGGTTGCGCTGGGGGGAAGCTTCTTCTTTTTAATCGCCGCGGCCTGGAGCTTCTGGCGGGGAAGGCGGGAAACTCCGCTTTTTCTTCTCTGCTGCTTCTGTTCTGCAGGCTGCGCCTGGGCGGAGCTCAACCGGGTTGTTCTTCCCCCCGATCTGAAATCCTTCCTGGGCCACTATGTCGAACTCCAAGGGACCGTTGCAGGGAGGCCTGTAGTTTACCCGGACCGGGCGGTCTTCATCCTCCGGGACCCGGTTGTCGAACTCGGCGGGGAGGTCCGGCGGCCCCCGATAAAAATTCAGGCCGTTTTTTACCCTCCTGCTTCCTCCGGCAGGGAAGGGACGCCGGAGGCGGCGCGCCCCGCAAGCCTGGCCAAAAAGCTGCTGCCGGGGGACAGGGTGATGTTCCGGGGACGGCTCGATTTCCCTGCCGGGGCGGCAAACCCGGGGGATTTCGATTACCGGGAATACCTGGCGCGCCGCGGCGTTCTTTGCCGGCTGGAGGCCCGGGATTTGCCGCTCGTCCTCGGGTCGGGGGAGAAGGATTTCAGGTGTCTTCTGCTCCGTCTTGCCGCCCGGGCCCGCCTCCGGATTGAGAGGGGAATCGAGGAAGGGCTGCCGGACGGCCAGGCCTCGTTCTTGAAGGGGGTGCTGCTCGGGGCGAAGGAGGAGATCACACCTGAAGACCAGGAGGTTTACCGGCGCACCGGGGTGATGCACCTCTTTGCCGTTTCGGGGCTCCATTTAGGTTTCGTCCTCTTCTTTTTCCTCGCCCTGGCCGGGCTGCTGCGTCTCGGGCGCGGCTTCACCTTTCTCTTAACGGCTTCTGGACTTTTGGGTTATGCCGCTCTGGTGGGATTTCCCTCCTCGGTGAACAGGGCGGCGGTGATGGGCCTCACCGGAACGGCGGCCCACCTGTGGCACCGGCGCAAAGACATGCTGGCCTCCCTTGCCCTCGCCGCCTTCGTTATTTTGCTCTGCAATCCCGGGGCGCTCCTCGACCCCGGTTTCCAGCTCTCCTTTGCCGCGACCTGGGGAATATTTTCGCTCACCGCGCCCCTGGGTGCGTTTCTTCCCCTTCCCCGGGGGTGGAAAGAGGCTGTTGCCATTCCCCTGGCGGCCCAGCTGGCGGTGCTTCCCCTGACGGCCTTCTATTTCCAGCAAATTTCCTTATTAGGGTTGGTGGCGAATATCCTGGTGGTTCCCCTTGCCGGCCTCGTGGTCAACCTGGGGCTGGCCGGGATGCTCCTCTCCCTCCTTCACGGGTCTTTGGGAGGCCCCTTTTTTACCGCCGCCGGCGCCCTTGCCCTCCCCGTGCAGGGCCTGCTTGGAGTTCTTGCCGGCGCCCCCGGGGGAGCCCTGGCCGTCCCGGCTCCCCCCTGGTGCCTTACGGCTGCCTGGTTTGCCCTGCTGGCGCTTTTCGGCTGGAGCCTCCGCGCCGGGAGCGAGGTCTCCTTCCCCCATTTCCGCTTCCGTTCTCCTGCGCGCCGCTGGCTGCCTCTCTCCCTGCTGGGGCTTGTCCTGACGGCGTTCTGGCTGTACTGGGGGCCGGGCCTGGGCGGCGCCCCGGGCCGGCTCCGGGTTACCTTTATAAATGTCGGGCAGGGGGACGCCGTCCTGCTGGAGATGCCCAACGGGCGCAGGCTGCTGGTGGACGGCGGGGGGAAGCCGGCCTTCAGCCGGTCCTCTTTCGACCCGGGGCGGCATGTTGTCGTTCCCTACCTCACCAGGCAGGGGATCCGCCGGCTTGACCTTGTGGTTAACTCCCACCCTCACGAGGACCACCTGGGGGGCCTGCTGGCGGTTCTTGAAAATCTTCAGGTGAAGGAGGCGGCTGCTCCCCCCGTCGCCCATCCCACTCCTTTATGGTTGGAATTCGAGGCCCTGCTGGAAGAGAAGCAGATCCCCCTGCACCGGGTGAGGGCGGGAGCAGTTTTCCATCTCGACCCGAGAGTAGAAATCGCCGTCATCCATCCCCCCTCCCGGCTTCTTGCGGGGACGCGGAGCGACCTGAACAACAACTCTCTTGTTCTGCACGTTAAATACGGGAGCATTGCCTTTTTACTGCCGGGGGATATTGAGCAGGAGGGGATGGCAGCCCTTGAGGAGGCGGTGCGGCGCGGCTCTCTGAACCGGGAGCTCCTTCAGGCCGTGGTCCTGAAGGCCCCCCACCACGGGAGCGCCACCAGTATCTCCCAGGAGTTTGCCGGCCTCGTCAGGCCGGAGGTGGTGGTGGTCTGCGTGGGCCCCAACCCCTTCGGCCACCCTGCACCCGAAGCCTTAAGGTTCTGGGAGAAGCAAAAAGCAAAGGTGATGCGCACCGACCTTCACGGCGCGCTCACCTTTGAGACAGACGGAAAGAGGCTTCTTTTTCGGGCCGGTTTTTCGCCCCGGCAATCAGTCGCCGAAGCTGATTCCGATGGCCCGCGCCGCCTGGACCAGCTGGCTCTCCGGGGGGACGCGCCGGAGCTGCCTGGTGGCTTCCGCAAGGGGTACGGCGGCGATCTCCTCCCCCTTCAGGGCCACCATGAAGCCGGTGCGCCTTTCCAGGGCAAGCTCTGCTGCGGCAACACCGAAGCGGGTGGCAAGCACCCGGTCGAGGGGGGAGGGTGAACCCCCCCGCTGGATGTGGCCCAAAACCGTCACCCTGGTTTCGATCCCCGTTTCCCTTTCGATCATTTCCCCCACCACCTGCCCGATCCCGCCCAGGCGCACGGGATCTCCACTCCCTTTGATTCTCTCCCGCACCACGCGCCGGCCGCCGGGGGCAGGGGTGCCCTCGGCAACCACGATGATGCTGAACATTTTCCCCTCCTCCTGCCTCTCTTTGATCTTGGCGACGATTTTCTCCAGGCGCCAGGGGATTTCGGGGATGAGAATCACATCCGCCCCGCCGGCGATCCCGCTCCACAGGGCGATCCAGCCGGCGTAGCGCCCCATCACCTCCAGCACCATTACCCGGTGGTGCGACTCTGCTGTTGTGTGGAGCCTGTCCAGGGCCTCGGTGGCGGTCGCGACGGCGGTGTCAAAGCCGAAGGTCCGGTCGGTTGCGGCAAGGTCGTTGTCGATGGTCTTGGGGACCCCGACAAGAGGAGCCCCCTTTTCCGTCAGTTCCCGGGCGATGGAAAGGGTGCCGTCTCCGCCGATCACGATGACCGCGTCCAGGTTCAGCGACCGCAGGTTTTCCAGCAGGGTTGGGGTTGCATCCCGGTAGGTGGTTTTTCCCCCGGAAGTCGCGACGGGGTAGCGAAAGGGGTTGTCCCTGTTGTTGGTGCCCAGGATCGTTCCCCCCCGGTGCAGAAGGCCGGAAATCGCGGCCCTTTCCAGGGGGATCCAGTCCCGCCTGATGACTCCCCGGTAGCCGTCCTTAAAGCCGATTACCTCTACACCCCGCGCCAGCAGGGTTTTGGCTGCAGCCCGGATCACGGCATTGAGCCCCGGGCAGTCTCCCCCGCCTGTTAAAATTCCGACCCGCATCGATCATCCTCCTGAAGCTGCATTTTTCCTGGGATTCAATTATACCACATCAGGCGGAAATAATTGCCTTTCCTCCTCCCGCACCCTGGCCGGTTCCAATTTAGAGGGGAAAGGCATAAGTTAAAGGGAGGTGCAGGAAGGGGGCCGCTGGCCCCACCAGTCTGGTTGCAGGGAGGGGATGAGTTGGGCAAAATCAATTTCGCGGAAATGTTCCGGCAGCTTCAGGCCTCCGGGTTGCCGCCGGATGCCTCTCATATCGGAGAGTTTCTCCGCGGCATGGGAGTTTCTCCGGAGAATCCGGAAGCGGCCAAAAAACTGCTGGAACAGGCGGGTCTCGGCGAGCAGGAAATTCAGGAGAAGAAAAACATCATTTCTTTAATCAACCGGATGACAGCCGGTTTGAGCGGTGAAACGCGCCGGCAAATGTCTCAGGTTGTCGAGCAGACTCTCCAGCAGCTGGGATGCGAGGAACTCCCTCAGGATCTTGCGGAGTTCCTCGAACATTGGAAAGGGCCTGCCGAATAAAGCCGAATAAAGATATGCGGCCCTGGCAAACGCCAGGGCCTTTTTGTGTTTCTTCTTTGGGGCCACCATTATGCTTCGGCAGGAGTCGATGCCCTGATGGGGAAGAAGCAGAAGCAGCAGAAGAAGATGATAATGATAATAATAATGATGATAATCCACCAGAAGAAACCGGGATCCGGGCTTTCAAATTTCGCCATAAGGGAGACCTCCTTTTTAAATGGGCTTACTTAAAACAAGAAGAAGAGAAAGAAAAAGAAGAAGATGATAATGATGATCAGGATGATCCACCAGAAGAAACCGGGATCCGGACTTTCCATTTTTGGCATACGGTAACCCTCCCTTTCTGAACCTTTTTTCAAGCCTGCTCTCAACGGCGATGGTGAAGAAGAGGAGAAAGATTGGTACAATGATAATGATCAAGAGGAAGACAATCCACCTGTGCCGTTTGAGAGCTCCCTTCCTGTCGGGAATCAAGAAGCTCCACCTGCTTTTCTAATATATGAAGCAGGTTGGGAAGGGGTTCCATTTGGAGGGACTTAAAATAAAAAAGGAGTGGGCATTTTAATGAAGGCTGCACCAGACTGCATTCCGTGCTATTTAAAACAGGTGCTCTCTACTTTGAGAGCCGCCGGGGCCAACGAATCCGAGCAGCGCCGGATTCTCTACTCCCTGTTTCCTTTAATTTCGCGGCTTGATCCGGAGAAGAGCCCGGCGGAAAACTCTTCTCTTGTTTTGTTTGAAGCCTACCGCCTCCTGGGAGAAAGCGACCCTTTTTCAGAAGCGAAAGCTGCTTCGAACCGGCTCGCCCGCAGCTTCCTTCCCGCCCTGGAGCGGGTTATCGGCTTCAGCGAGGACCCGCTCCTCACCGCCTGCAGGGTGGCCGTTGCCGGAAACGTGATCGATATGGGGATCATGCCCGGTTTTGATGTGGGAGCGAGCATTGAGGAGGAGCTTGCCCGCAGTTTCAGCCGCTGCGATTACGGCCTTTTGCGCGCTTCTCTCCAGGAAGGGGGCACCCTGGTCGTGATCGGGGATAACAGCGGGGAAATCTATTTTGACTATCTGCTTCTTGCCCGGCTCCGGGAGTTTACGAAGGATCTCTACTACGTTGTAAAAGGCGGCCCCATCCTCAATGACGCCACCCTTGCCGATGCCGAAGAGGCGGGGATACCGCTGCTGGCCCGGGTGGTTCCGACCGGAAACAACTACCTGGGGATCATTCCGGAGCTGTGCAGTGATGATTTTGTTTCCCTGGTAAGAAGGGCGCATCTTGTCCTTTCGAAAGGACAGGCCAACTACGAAACCCTGGAGGGGACCTCTTTTGCCGGAACGAAGACCTTCTTTCTGCTCCGGGCGAAGTGCCCTGTTGTTGCCGGTTGCCTGGGTGTAAAGCTGGGAGAATCGGTCCTCGTCCAGAACCGGGTCCGGGAAGGGGGATGAAGGAATGCCCGTTTTATCTTATCAGGAGGCCGGGGAAAGGCTGGCGCGGGGGGATTTCCCCCACCTTCTCCTGCTGCACGGGGAGGAGTTCCTGGCACGGGAACTGATCTGGAGGCTCCGGGCCCGGCTTGAAGCCCAGGGGGAGTCCCTTGACTGGCTGGAGTGGGAGGGGGAGGCGGGAGAAAGGGAGCTTGCTGCAGCTCTCGCAACCCCTTCCTTTGGTCATACCAGGCGCCTTGTGGTGGCCGGAGATCCCCCTCTTTCCGTAATAGCACGCTATTTAGAGGCAAGCAATCCCTCTCTGGTTCTGGTTTTGCTTTTTAAAACAAAGATTAAGCCGGCCGAGCAGGTTTACCGTATTGGGGAGGAGAAGGGCTGGGTTGTGGAGTGTGCTCCGCTCCGGGGAAAAGAGCTGCTGCGGTGGATGCAGGAGGAGGCCCGCTCCCGCGGCAAAGAGCTTCCCCCTGCCGCCGGGGAGTACCTGCGCTTCTTGTGCGGGGACAACCTGGCGCAGATCCGCCAGGAAATTGAAAAAGCCTCCCTTTTCCTCGGCCCCGGACGAAGGGCAATTACTGTTGCTGTGCTCGAAAAGGTTGGGAGCCGCACTGCAGGGCGAAGCGTTTTTGAACTGGTTGATTCCCTTGCAGAGCGCAAGGCGGAAGCAGCCAGGGAGGTGCTCGCCGATCTTTTGGGCCAGGGGCATCCCCCGGCGCTCCTGGTTTCCCTTTTGTCTCGCCACTTCCTGCAGCTTCTGGAGGCGGCCTGTCTTCAGAAGGAGGGGGTTCCTCCCTCCCGGATCCCGGAGGTCATGGAGATTCACCCCTACGCCGCAAAGAAGCTGCTGAAGCAGGCTAATTACTACCGGATCGAGGAGATCGAAGAGATCCTTGCCTCCCTCCTCCTTCTCGACCGGGCAATTAAGGAGGGAAGGGGCGCCCCCCGGCTGCTGCTGGAGGCAGGGTTGGGCGAAATCTGCATGAAAAAACCCCTTGCCCTGGGGCGCAAGAGGTAATTTTGAGGGCTTAGGCCGGCATTTCCCTTTCACCCTGCCGGAAAAAGGCCTTTAATTTTCTTGCAAGCTGCGCCTTTTTGCGGTCCCTCAGGTTGGGGTGAATGATCCCCTTGGATGCGGTCTTGTCGATCAGGCGGATCGCATTTTTGAAAGCAGCTTCGACTCTGGTCTCTTCTCCTGATGCGAGCGCCTCTTCGAACCTTTTAATGGCGGTTTTCATGGCCGATTTTCGGGAGGCATTCCGGAGCGTGCGGATCCTGGCGATCCGGGCTTTCTTCATTGCAGAGCGGTTTTTTGCCACCGTTTCACCTCCTTCATCCCAGGGTTGAACTTGCCCGAGCACCATTAATCCTAACATGGCCGCGTCAAAATTGCAAGCATTCTTTCCCTTCCGGCGGCCATGTATAATTGCCTCCGGGATCAGGCAAAGTAAATCAGGGACGAAATCTTTAAGGGGGGTATTACATGATCGTTGGCGCGGTTGTCCGTTTTATTGTTGCGGCGCTTGTCCTTCTCCTGGTGAGCTGGCTCCTGCCCGGTTTTTCCGTGGCGGGATTCCGGGGGGCGCTGGTGGCGGCATTGATCATCGCGGTGCTGGGGTATGCGGTGGAAGCTGTTTTGGGAAGAAGAATTTCTCACCGCAACCGGGGGATCGTCGGTTTTTTCGTCTCGGCGGCGGTTATCTATTTTGCCCAGTTTATCATCCCCCATTACCTTACGGTTTCGGTTTTGGGAGCGCTTCTGGCTGCCGTGGTGATCGGGGTGCTCGATGTTTTTGTCCCCACTCCGCTCCGCTCCCCTTGAAAACGGGCCCGAAATCTTTTCTTTCTCCACCGTGAGGGGTGGAGCTTTTTTGTGCATATTTTGCCACAAGCTGGAATAAGATCGTTGGGAGCAGGTGGGACGGGGAGGCAGAAAGATGCTGGAGCAGTTTTCGGTTGCCCGGGAGGCCCCGGGCCGGAGGCTGAAATTTTTCCTGGTTTTCCTCCTCTTCCTGTTCGGGTGGGGGGCGGCAGGGGTCTTCTGGGGGTTTTTAAAGCCGAACCTCCCCTGCGCCGTCCTGCTGGCCCGGGGGCTGGGAAATCACCCGGGCCAGGTTTGGGAGCAGGCGGCACTCTCGGCTGTGTTTTCCATAACCGGGGTGAACCCCGGGTACCTGCCGGGAATCCTGGAAAAGGGGCTTCCTGCCGTGCCTGCAAAAGAGGCCGGAACCGCTCCTGCCTTTGCCGGAGGCACCGCCGGCCGGGAGGGGGAACACCCGCTCCAGGATGAGGAGTCTGCCGGGAACCCCGTAGATTTCGCAAACCGGCCTGTGGAAGCTGCCTTCTATCACACCCACAACGCAGAAACCTATCTTCCGCTCCACGGCAAGAGCAAGCTCCAGGGAGAAAACGGAGGGGTGAGCCTGGTTGCCGGGGAAATGGCAAAGGTTTTAGAGGAGGCGGGGATCAGGTCGATCCACGACCTGACCGTTCACGACCACCCCGACTTTCCCACCTCCTACATCAAGTCTGAAGCGACGGCCCGGCGCCTGGTGCGGGAAAACCCTGCCCTGAAGGCCCTCGTGGATGTGCACCGGGATGCGGGGCTGAGCAAAAAGGAGACCGTCAGCGTTGGGGGCCGGGAAGTTGCCCGGATTCTGCTGATTGTAGGGAACGGGGAGCGGCTGCCGAACCCGCACTGGCGGGAGAATTACGCTTTTGCCCAGGAGATTGCCCACCGGCTTGAGGAAAAATACCCCGGCATCTTGAAGGGGGTGAGGCTTAAGCCGGGGCGCTACAACCAGCACCTTTCCCCGAGGGCCCTTCTCGTGGAAGTGGGGAGCGACCGGAATACGCTGGAGGAGGCCCTGGGGGCGGCCCGCTGTTTTGCCGCCGTTCTTGCAGAACTGATCCGGGAAGACAGGGCCGGTGAATACTTCGGTGCAGAGGGGGAATCTTAGTTAAAAAAGCACAGGAGGTGGTTGAATTGGAGAGGTTGCAGCGCCTGACGGTGGTCCTCGCCCTCGCTTTGCTGCTGGTGGGTGGGCTCAACCTTACGGCGCGCGCGATCCAGCAGGTCGAGGGCGGGGAAAAGAAGTTCCTTGCCCTCGACCTGAAAAAACGGGAGATCGTGGTCTTCGGGCATCCTTACCGGGTCGGGGCGCTGCTGGACCGGGGGAGAAGCAGCCTTGCCCGCCTGCTGGAGGCGGTCCCTCTCCCCGAACTGAAGTAGCCGCAGCCGGGGCTTTTTTTAAAGGGCACAAAGTGGTAATATCTACTTTAGGTGCCCTGAATTTTTTTTAACAGGAAGAGAGGAGAGCAATGTCGGAACGCGAGCAGGTCGCCCGGGCTGCGGGGATCATCACTGTAGCCATGATTCTCTCCCGGGTCCTCGGTTACGTTCGGGACCTCGCACTCTACGCCCAGTTTGGGCAAAACAGAATCACCGATGCCTACAACGCGGCCTTTTCAATTCCCGATTTTCTCTATATGATCCTGGTGGGAGGGGCCTTGAGTTCCGCCTTTATCCCTGTTTTCGGGGGCTATGTGGCCACCGGGCGGGAGGAGGAGGGGTGGCGCGTTGCGAGCAGCCTGGCCAATCTGGTGATCCTGCTGCTCCTGCTGGGGATCGCCCTGGGTCTTGTTTTCACTCCCCAACTCGTCCGCATCCTGGTGCCCGGCTTCGATGCCGGAGAAATCGGCCTTACCGTGCGCCTCACCAGGATCATGCTCTTCCAGACCTTTTTCATGGGTTTGAGCGGGGTTACGGTTGGGATTCTGAATTCTTACAAGCATTTTGCGACACCCGCCCTGGGCTCGGTTCTCTACAACCTGGCCGTAGTCCTGGTGGGCTGGACGCTGGCCCCCTACCTGGGAATTGCGGCGTATTCTCTTGGGGTCGTCCTGGGAGCGGTCCTGAACTTTGCTGTTCAGCTTCCCCCCCTCTTCAGGCTCGGCCTCCGCTACCGTCCTGTGCTTGAGCTGAAACACCCCGGGGTCAGGCAGATCGGGGCTCTTGTCGTTCCCGTCCTGGTCGGGCTCTCGGTCTCCCAGTTCAACCTCTTTGTCAGCCAGAACCTGGCCTCCGGGCTGCCGGGCGGGCTCCTCGCGGCCCTCAAGACCGCCCAGCGCCTCATGCAGCTGCCCCTGGGGATTTTTGCGGCAGCAATCGGAACGGCAATCTTCCCCACCTTAACAGGACAGGCGGCGCGCCGGGAGTGGGCGCAATTCCGCCGCACCGCCTCCCTCGGGATCAGGACCGTCAATTTTTTGACGATCCCTGCGGCTGCCGGTTTGATTGCGCTCGGCCTGCCTGTCATCCGGCTCCTTTTCGAAGCCGGAAAATTTACGCCGGAAAACACGCAGGCTACCGCAACCGCCCTGTTCTACTATTCTTTCGGGATCGTCGGGTACTCCGGCGCCCTGATTTTAAACAGGGTCTATTATGCCCTGAAGGATACGAGGACCCCGGTCCTTGTGGGGGTTGCCACGGTTTTTCTGAACCTGATTTTGAATCTTCTGCTGGTGAGGGTCTTGGGGCATGGCGGGCTCGCCCTCGCCTACTCGGTTGTGGGAATCGTCAACATGGTTGTCCTGATCCTGCTCCTGCGGGTTAAGATCGGGCATGTCGACGGGAGGCGGATCCTCCTTTCCGGCGCCGGCGCCCTGGTTTCGGCTCTGGCAATGGGGGGAGCGGCCTGGCTGCTGGTGGGGCGCCTGGAGGAGATCCTCGGTACGGTTTCGAAGCTTTCCCAAGCGGCTGCGGTAGGGGCAGGAATAGGGGCGGGAGTTGCGCTTTATCTTGTGTTTGCCTTTCTCCTGCGCCTGGAGGAGTTGAGGCTGGCACTGGAGATGATCGGGAGGCGCCTGAGCTCGTTCAGGGCCGCCCGCGCCCTTGCCGAAAGAAGGTGAGAGCATGGATCAGAATCTGATCAGGAACTTCTGCATCATTGCCCATATCGACCACGGAAAATCCACCCTGGCAGACCGGCTTCTCGAGATCACAGGGGCGATCGACCCCCGCGAGATGGTGGACCAGGTTTTGGACCAGATGGAGCTGGAGCGGGAGCGGGGGATCACGATTAAGCTCCAGCCCGTCCGCCTGCGCTACCGGGCGCGGGACGGGAAGGAGTATCTCTTGAACCTGATTGATACACCGGGACACGTCGACTTCAGCTACGAGGTATCCAGGAGCCTAGCGGCCTGCGAAGGGGCGCTCCTGGTGGTTGACGCCACTCAGGGGGTCGAGGCCCAGACCGTTGCCAACGCTTACCTGGCCCTCGAGGCCGGTCTCGAGATCATCCCTGTGATCAACAAGATCGACCTCCCCGGTGCGGAGCCGGAGCGGGTTGGGCGCGAGGTTGAGGACGTGCTGGGATTGGAGGCGGAGGGCGCCCTGCATGTTTCGGCGAAGGAGGGTTGGGGCATCCGGGAAGTCCTGGAGGCCCTGATCCGGCGGGTTCCTCCCCCGCGCGGGGAAAGGGAGGCGCCCCTGAAGGCTCTGATTTTCGATTCTCATTTTGATCCGTACAAGGGGGCGATTTCCTACATCCGCGTTTTCGCGGGATGCGTCCGGCGGGGCATGAAGATTCAGATGATGTCCACCGGAAAGGTTTTCGAGGTTTCTGAGGTGGGGATCTTTACGCCCGACCTCATGCCGCAAGAAGAGCTGGGCCCCGGAGAGGTCGGCTACCTGGCGGCCGGGATCAAGAATGTCGAGGACACCAGGGTCGGAGATACCATCACCGGGGCCGACCGGCCGGCAGACCGGCCGCTCCCGGGCTACCGGAGGGTTCCTCCTGTTGTCTTCTGCGGGCTGTACCCGGTTGACCCCGGGGATTACGAGTCGCTCCGAAACGCCCTGGGCAAATTGAAGTTGAACGACGCCGCCTTGCAGTACGAGCCGGAGACCTCGGCCGCCCTGGGCTTCGGCTTCCGCTGCGGGTTTCTCGGTCTGCTCCACATGGAAATCGTTCAGGAGAGGCTGGAGCGGGAGTACGGGCTGGATCTCGTCACAACCGCCCCCAACGTGGTTTACAGGATCACCAGGCGAAGCGGAGAGGTTGTGCTTGTGGACAACCCCGCCTGCTGGCCGGGCCCCGGCGACATTTCCCTCATCGAGGAGCCCTACGTCCGGGCGACGGTGATCACCCCGGCGGACTGCCTGGGCGCGGTCCTGGATCTTCTCCAGGAAAGGCGCGGGGAGTTCAAAGAAATGAACTACCTCTCTCCGGCGCGGGTCCAGGTGTGCTATGAACTCCCCCTTGCCGAAATCATCTTTGACTTCTTCGACCGCCTCAAGTCCCGGACGCGCGGCTATGCCTCGCTTGACTACGAGCTGACCGGCTACCGCCCGGCGGACCTGGTAAAACTCGACTGCCTGGTGCACGGCGAGGTTGTCGATGCCCTTTCTGTGATCGTTCACAGGGATCGGGCATACACCCGGGCGCGCGCCCTGGTGGAAAAGCTGAAAGAGCTGATCCCCCGGCAGCTGTTCGACGTTCCGATTCAGGCTGCGGTGGGGGGGAGGGTTGTCGCCCGGGAAACGGTCAAGGCCCTGCGGAAAAATGTGCTGGAAAAGTGCTACGGCGGGGATGTCACGAGAAAGCGGAAGCTCCTGGAGAAGCAGAAGGAGGGCAAGCGCCGGATGAAGCAGATCGGAAGGGTGGAAATTCCCCAGGCGGCCTTTCTTGCCGTCCTGCGGATTGACGGGGAGTAGAGAGCAGTGCAGCTCGCCCTTTATCTTCACCTCCCCTTCTGCGTGAGAAAGTGCACCTACTGCGCCTTTAACTCCAGACCCCTCCCGCCCGGGGGAGCCGGGGAGGACCTGCTCCGGCGCTATCTGGGCGCTCTCGAAGCAGAACTCCGCCTTGCCGCCGCTTTTACGGGGAAGCAGACTTTAAGGTCGATTTACTTCGGAGGAGGTACCCCCACCCTTCTTGCGGCCCCGGATCTGATCCATATTTTGGAGCAAACCACCAGGTATTTTAACTGGTCTCCGGCAATAGAAATAACGGTAGAGGCCAACCCCGGCACCGTTTCCCGGGCCAAACTCAGGCCCCTCCGGGAGGCCGGGGTCAACCGGATCTCGCTCGGCGCCCAGTCCTTTAACCCCGGAGAGCTGCGGCTGCTCGGCAGGGTTCACGGGGTGAGGGAGATTTACGCCTCCTGCCGGGATGCCCGCGCTGCCGGTTTCGAGAATCTCAGCCTCGACCTGATCTACGGAATCCCGGGCCAGACGCCCGCTGCCTGGCGGAGAAGCCTGCAGCAGGCCCTCGCCCTCGGCCCGGAGCACCTTTCGGTCTACGGCCTCATCCTGGAAGAGGGAACCCCCCTTGCCGGGGAGGTTGCCGCCGGGAGGCTCGAGCCCTGCAGCGAAGAGGATCAGCTTGCCATGTGGGAGGCCACAGCGGAACTCCTTGCCGCAGCCGGGTACGAGAGGTACGAGATCGCCAGCTTTGCCCGCCCGGGCCGGAGGTGCCGGCACAACCTGGCCTACTGGAGGAACCGGCCCTATCTGGGGATCGGGGCGGGAGCACACGGGTATTTTGGTGGGGTCCGGTATGCCAACCATGCGGATGTGGAACGGTATCTTCAGGCGCTGGCAGAGGAAAGGCTTCCGCGCGCCTGGGAGGAAAACCAGACGCCTGAACAGGAGCGGATCGATACCATTATTATGGGGCTGCGCCTCACCCGGGGCCTGTCCCTGCGCGCCTTCAAGGCGCGCTTTGGAGTTGCCTTTACGGAGCTTTATCGCTGTGAGCTGGACCGCCTCGCCCGGGCGGGGCTGATCGAAGCAGACGAAACGTCGGTTTTCCTCACCCCCAGGGGGCGCCTGCTTGCCAACTACGTCCTTGCCCACTTCGTTTAAGGGCAAAGCCCTGGATGCGGGCGGCTCGCCCCCGGCTGCTGCTATTGACAAAAGCGCGGCCTGGTGGTATTTTGATGCTAGGATTTTTAGCACTCAAGTCTCCAGAGTGCTAATTTGCAAAGGTGGTGGCGCCGGTGATCCTGAACGAGCGAAAGGAGCGGGTGCTCGAAGCAATTGTAGAAGATTATATCATGACTGCGGAACCTGTGAGTTCGCGCGCCATCGCACGCAAGTACCAGCTCGGCGTCAGCCCTGCAACAATCCGCAACGAGATGGCCGACCTTGAGGAAATGGGGCTGATCGAACAGCCTCATACTTCAGCAGGCCGCATTCCTTCCCAGCAGGGCTACCGCTACTACGTGGACCGGCTCATGCGAAAAAGCTGTTTAACGGCGCGGGAGGAGACGCTGTTCCGGGCGCTCTTTGCTCAGCAGGCCTGGGAGGTCGCAATGATTACGCAGAAGACCATCAAGCTGGCGACCCAGCTTACGGACTACCTGGCCTTTTTGTCGGGTCCCCAGCTTGCCCACGCTGCTTTGCAGCGGATTCAGTTCATCCCGCTGGCTCCCGAAAAGGCTCTTCTCGTCATCGTTGCCGAAACCGGGTGGGTTGAGAGCAAAATTGTCGATCTCCCTGTAGGGGTTTCTTCCGGGGAGCTCGAGCGGATCACGCAGGTTTTCAATGCCTACTTTCGGGGGATGAATTTTGCCCAGATTACCCGGACCGTTTTGCAGAGCGTTTACGACGAACTTTCCAGACAGCGCCAGATCATCGACCTCACCCTGGAGATCATCGAATCTGTTCTGAACCGGGAGTCGGGTGAGGGGCTCTATGTGGGAGGAGCGCGCAATATCCTCAAGCAGCCCGAGTACAGAGACATCAGGAACGTGCGGCAGCTTTTGGATCTTGTTGAAGAAGAGAGCATTTTCCGGACTCTTTTAACGGAAACCGAACCGACGGGGATCAACGTGAAGATCGGAAAGGAAAACAAATACAGCGAAGTCCAGAATTACAGCGTCATCACTGCCGCCTATACACTGGGGGGGAACGTGGTTGGCGCCTTTGGCCTCATGGGCCCCATGAGGATGAACTACGCGCGGGCAATTGCCATTGTGGAGTATATTACCCAAACCCTCTCCGAACTCCTCTCGCGGTCGTGTTCTTTGTGATCGGTAAAGATCTCTGAAAGCCGCTTGAGCCTGGACGGGGTGAGGCAAGAAGGGACTAAAAAGTCCCTTTCTCAAGTTTATAGGCAGGGGGCGGGGCATTGAGCTTCAAGCAGGTAAACGGAGAAAAAGAAGTGGACCAGCGCCTTGCCGCGCTGATGACCAACGTGAATGCCGTGCGCGCCGTGGCCGCGGCGGTGGAAGGCACCCTTGGCCCCAAAGGCCTTGACACCATGCTGGTTGACCAGTTCGGCACGGTGACCATTACCAACGACGGGGTTACGATTCTGGAGGAAATGGAGGCAACACACCCTGCGGCAAAAATGGTCATCAATACGGCAAAGGCCCAGGAAGAGGAGATTGGGGATGGGACAACGACGGCCACCCTCTGGGCGGGAAGCCTGGTAAGCGAGGGTTTAAACCAGGTTTTGAAGGGGGTTCCTGTGGCGCGGGTGCTTGAAGGGATGCGGGTTGGAGTCAGGCGGGCGCTTGCCCTTTTTGAGGACCGGGCGCGGCCGGTCCAGGGCCTGGAGGACCCCCTGCTGTACCGGGTGGCGCTGGTTGCAGGCCGGGGATATGCCGACATTGCCAGGTTGATCGTCCAGGCGGCGCGCATGGTTGGGGAGGAGAAGCTGCGGGACCCCACCTTTAAATTGCGGGACAGTGTTTTCGCCGCCGAGGGCGTCGACAACCAGGTTTTCGAAGGGGTTCTGGTGAACCGGGGGCGCCTGAATAAGCAGATGCCTGTTGCTGTCAGTGCGCCCCGGGTTCTCATTCTCGACGATGCCCTCGCCCCGGAAGAACTGGAGGAGGGGGCACTGGCAACCGAGGCCGGCTTCAACCGGTATCTTGCCCTCCAGGAAGAATTCCACAACAACCTTTTGAAAATTATAGATTTAGGAGTAAAATTAGTTCTGGTAGACCGGCGCGTCAGCGACTACGCCGAGGAGGTTCTGACCGGGGCGGGCGTGATGGTGCTGGCGCGGGTCTCCACAAAGGAGTGGCGCCGCGTTGCAGAGCATACGGGAGCGTGGCCTCTCAAGCGCACCGGCCTGAAGAAAGCTCCTGAGGAACTGGAGCGGTATCTGGGCTCTGCCCGGTTCGCCCGGGAGGATGAGCGGCGGGAGCACGTGCGGATCGAAGGCGGAGCGGGTAAGCCTTACGCGACGGTGCTGGTGGGGGCGGCAACCGCCGAGGTCCTGGGTGAGAGGGAGAGAATCGCGCGGGATGCTGCCAGCGCGGTTCAGGCTGCCCTGAGGGGCGGGGTCGTGCCGGGCGGCGGCGCCCTCGAGCTGGCTGTTGCCCGCGCCCTTGAAGGGGTGAGGGCGGAACTGCGGGGCATGACCGCCTACGGGGTGGAATGCGTGATCGAAGCCCTGAAGCGCCCCTTTATCCAGATCGTCAGCAACGCGGGATTCAATGCCCTGGAGAAGCTGGGTGATGTGGTTGCGGCCCAGCAGGAACGGGAAACCGACTGCCTGGGGATTGACTGCGATACCGGTTCTGTGTGCAATCTCTGGGAGGCAGGAATTGTCGATCCCGCCCTGGTGAAAATCCACGCCTTGAAGGCCGCCGGGGAACTGGCAGAGGCCATCTTGCGGATCGACACCATCGTCAGGAAGAAAGAGGGGAAGAAGGCCCCGGATTCTGCACCTCAAGGGAGGGAAGAATTTTGAACCAGGAAAAAGAACAGGCCCGGGATCAGAGCGGCGGTCCGGAGGATCGTGCCTGCGAGCCATCCCGGCTCGAAGTAGAAGAACGCACTGAATCTTGCGATGCCGGGGAGGGTGAAGGGGAGGACCCGGCAGCCGGGCTTGCGCGGCAGCTTGAGGAGAAGCAGCAGGAACTGGAGGAAATGTGGCAGCGCTACCTCCGCCTTGCGGCGGATTTTGAGAATTTCCGGCGCCGTTCGCAGCAGGAAATTGAGGCAATCAGGCAGCGGGGAACGGAGGACCTCCTCCGGGAACTCCTCCCGGTGCTCGACAATTTCGAACGCGCCCTTGCTTCGGCGCGCGCTCTTTTTCCCGAAAATGTGGTTACGGGAATCGAGATGATTCACCGCCAGCTCTGGTCGGTGCTCGGCCAGGCAGGGCTCCAGCCTCTCGAAGCCAGGGGGCAGCCCTTCGACCCGGTCTACCACGAAGCCTTTGAACAGGAGGAGACTGATGAATGGCCTGACGGCACGGTGATTTCCGAGATCCAGAAGGGTTACCTCCTGCGCGGCAAAGTGCTGCGCCCGGCCCTGGTGAAAGTTGCTAAAAACACCTCCGTTCTAGAAGCTCAACCTGTGGGAGATGCTACCGAAAAGGAGGATGGTAAAGATGGGTAAAGTGATCGGAATTGATCTGGGAACAACCAACTCTTGTGTGGCAATTATGGAGGGAGGGCAGGCGGTAGTTATTCCCAATGCGGAAGGGAACCGCATCACTCCTTCTGTGGTAGCTTTTACGAAAACCGGGGAGCGTCTTGTTGGGGAGCTTGCCAAGAGGCAGGCGATCACCAACCCCGAGCGGACGATTCGCTCCATCAAAAGGAAAATGGGGAGCGACTACAGGGTTAAAATAGATGATAAAGAGTATACTCCTCAGGAAATTTCTGCGATGATTCTGCAGAAGTTGAAAGCCGATGCCGAGGCCTACCTGGGGGAACCGGTCAAGCAGGCGGTCATCACCGTCCCGGCTTACTTCACCGACAGCCAGCGCCAGGCGACCAAGGACGCGGGCCGGATTGCCGGCCTGGAGGTGCTCCGCATCATCAACGAGCCGACGGCCGCGGCCCTGGCCTACGGGCTGGATAAGGGCGAAGACCATACCATCCTCGTTTTCGACCTCGGGGGTGGGACCTTCGATGTCTCTATTCTCGAGCTCGGGGACGGCGTCTTTGAGGTTAAAGCCACCAGCGGCAACAACTACCTGGGGGGCGATGACTTTGACGAGCGGATCATGAACTACCTGATCGCCGAGTTCAAGAAAAATACCGGAATCGACCTCTCCAGGGACCGGATGGCGCTCCAGCGCTTGAAGGAGGCCGCGGAAAAGGCCAAGCACGAGCTTTCGAGCGTGACCCAGACGACCATCAGCCTTCCCTTCATCACCGCGACCCCGGAGGGGCCGCAGCACCTGGAGATGACCCTGACGCGGGCGAAGTTCGAAGAGCTGATTATGGATCTGGTTGAAAAGACCGTGGGCCCCACAAAGCAGGCGCTTTCTGATGCCGGTCTGGAGCCCAAGGACATCGACAAGGTGATCCTGGTGGGCGGTTCGACCCGCGTCCCCCTGGTGCAGGAGACCATCCGGAGGCTGATCGGCAAGGAGCCCCATAAGGGGATCAACCCGGATGAGGTTGTGGCGCTGGGGGCGGCCATCCAGGCGGGCGTCCTGGCCGGGGAGGTCAAGGATATCGTTCTGCTTGATGTGACGCCGCTCTCCCTGGGAATTGAAACCCTGGGCGGGGTGTTCACCAGGATCATCGAGCGGAACACCACGATTCCCACCTCCAAGAGCCAGATTTTCACAACGGCAGCAGACTTCCAGACGAGCGTCGATATTCACGTGCTCCAGGGCGAGCGGGCAATGGCCGCAGACAACAAGACCCTGGGCCGCTTCCAGCTGGTGGGAATCCCTCCGGCGCCGCGCGGGGTGCCCCAGATCGAGGTCAAGTTCGACATCGACGTGAACGGGATTGTGCACGTTTCGGCAAAGGACCTGGGGACCGGAAAGGAGCAGAAGATCACGATTACGGCCTCTACCAATTTGACCGAGGAGGAAATCCAGCGGATGGTGAAGGAGGCCGAGAAGTACGCCGAGGAGGATAAGCGGCGCAAGGCTGCAGCCGAGACCCGGAACCAGGCGGACAGCGTCATCTACCAGGCGGAGAAGACCCTGAAGGACCTCGGGGATAAAGTGAGCGCCGCAGAAAAGGACCGGGTCAATCAGGCCCGGGAAGAACTCCGCAGGGCGCTCGAAGGCCAGGACCTTGAAGAAATCAAGAGAAAGACCGAGGACCTGACCAAGGTGCTCTACGATGTAACATCGCGGGTCTACCAGCAGACAGGCGGTCAGCAGGCGGCGGCGGGAGCCGGAGGCGGGGAAGGTTCCGGCACGACGGTTGACGCCGATTACAGAGTGGTTGACGAAGACCAGTCCAGCACTCAGTAAGGCTCCAGGCACTCAGCAAAGGCAATGGTGCAGCCCTTTTGGACCTGGAGAACTGAGGACTGTAAAGTGAGCGCAAACAGCGGGAAACTCTAAACTGAGTGCTGGATGGACAGAGGGTGGGGTAAATGGCGAAAAGGGATTACTATGAGGTATTGGGCGTAAGCCGCGACGCTACGGAGGCGGAGATCAAAAAGGCCTACCGGCGCCTGGCCCGCCAGTACCACCCCGATATGAACCCCGACCGCAAGGAAGAGGCGGCGGAAAAATTCAAGGAGATCCATGAAGCCTACGAGGTTCTGAGCGACCCCGAAAAGAGGGCGCGCTACGACCGGTTCGGCCACGCCGGCGCCGAGTCCCCGGGTTTTGGGGCCGGGGGCGACTTCGGTTTTGGGGGCTTTGGAGACCTCTTCGACGTCCTGTTTGAAAATTTTGGCGGCCCCTTTGCCCGGGAGCGGCGCGGTCCCCAGCGGGGCGCCGACCTCCAGATGGAGATCGAGCTGAGCTTCGAAGAAGCGGCCTTTGGAGTGGAGCGGGAGGTGAAGATCAACCGCTGGGAGGACTGCGAGGAGTGCGGAGGCACGGGCGCTGCCGCCGGAACGAAGCCCGTGACCTGCCCGGCCTGCGGGGGGACGGGGCAGATCCGGGTGACGCAGGCCATTGCCTTCGGGCGCTTCCAGACCATCCGGACCTGCGACCGGTGCCACGGTGAAGGGCGCGTGATCGAGAAGCCGTGCGGCGCCTGCCAGGGCCGGGGGAAGGTCCGGCGGCCGCGGAAGGTGAAGATCAGGGTGCCCGCCGGCATCGATACCGGTTCGGTGCTCCGCCTTGCCGGGGAGGGGGACCTGGGAGCGCACGGCGGCCCGCCGGGGGACCTCTTTGTTTCGGTAAGGGTCCGTCCCCACAAGATCTTCCGCCGCGAGGGGGACAACGTCGTCTGCGAGATCCCCATTTCCTTCGTGCAGGCGGCCCTGGGAGACGAGATCGAGGTTCCCACTCTGGATGGAAAAACCACCCTTAAAATTCCCGAGGGGACCCAGCCGGGAGCGGTTTTCCACCTGCGGGGCAGGGGGATCCCCCACCTCAGGGGCTACGGGCGCGGGGACCAGGTTGTCAGGATCAATGTGGTGATCCCCACCAGGCTGACCGAGAAGCAGAAAGAACTCCTGCGCCAGTTTGAGGAAACAACCAGGGCCGAACAGTACCAGACGCGGGGCAAAGGTTTTTTTGAAAAAATGAAGGATGCCTTTATGGGATAGGAAGGAGCTAGTCAGGAGTGCACCGTTTTTTTCTCCCCAGCATCCCCCCCGGGCCGGAGGAGTTTCCTCTTGATTCCGGAGCGGCAAGAAAGATCTGCCGCGTGCTCAGGCTCGGCCCGGGGGATGAAATTTTTTTGTGGGACGAGAAGGGGAAGGAGTACCGGGCCCGGATCACAAAGGCGGCGGGCCGCCGCGTCTACGTAAAGGTTCTCGAAGAAAAGGAACCTGCCGGAGAGCCTCCCCTGCGGATTGCCCTCGTTCAGGGAATTCCGAAAGGGGATAAAATCGAATTCATCATCCAAAAAGCAACGGAGTTGGGGGTCTGGAGCATTCACCCCGTCGTTACGGAGCGCACTGTTGTTCAGATTCCTCCAGAGCGCAGGGCGGCCCGGTTGAAGCGCTGGCAGGCAATTGCCGCGGAGGCTGCCCGCCAGTGCGGGCGTGCATCTATCCCGGTGGTCGGTGAGATCGCCCCTTTTGAGGGGCTGCGGGAAGCTCTTGAACCCGGGGCGCGCAAGCTGATTTTCTGGGAGGGGGAGGGGTACGGATTGAAGGAGTACCTCCGGAGTACGGCGCCATCCTCTCCCGTTTATTTGTTTATAGGGCCGGAAGGCGGCTTCAGCCCCCGCGAAGTGGAGGCGGTGCTGGCAGGCGGGGGTGTTTCGGTGAGCCTGGGCCCGCGGGTTTTACGCACCGAAACCGCAGGGCTGATCGGTCTGAGTTTGATCCTCTACGAATGGGGGGACCTGGGCGGTGGGTAGAAAGAAGGCCGCTTTTTACACCCTCGGCTGCAAGGTGAACCAGCAGGAGACCGCCGCCTTGCAGGAGCTCTTCCGGCAGCACGGCTACGAAATCGTCCCCTTTGAGTCGCCTGCCGATGTTTACATAATTAACACCTGCACCGTAACCCACCTTGCAGACCGCAAGGCGCGCCAGATGATCCGCCGCGCCGGAGCGCGAGCAAGCCGCCCTGTTGTGGCAGTTGTGGGGTGCTACGCCCAGGTCGCCCCGGAGGAGGTGGCCTCCCTGCCCGGTGTTGATGTTGTGGTGGGGACCCAGGACCGGGGCCGGCTTGTGGAGCTGGTGGAGCAGGCCGCCCGGCAGAAGGAGGCGGGGGGCGCCCCCCGGATCGTTGCCGTCCGGCCCCTTGAAGCGCCCGGCTTCGAGGAGCTTCCCCTTCCCCGTACCGGGGTCCGCACCCGCGCCTTTTTAAAGATCCAGGACGGGTGCGACCAGTTCTGCTCCTACTGCATCGTCCCCCGGGCGCGGGGCGGCATCAGGAGCCTGAAGCCGGAACTCGTCCGGGAAAGGCTCGAACGCCTCCTGGAGGCGGGCTACCGGGAGGTGGTGCTGACCGGTGTTCACACCTCCGCCTACGGGAGGGACCTGCCCGGGGGGGTGACCCTGGCGGGGCTGCTGCGGGAGCTCGTCGGGCTGCCGGGGGAGTTCCGCCTCCGCCTGAGCTCCGTAGAGCCGGGTGAGGTTACGGAGGAGCTGCTGGAGGTCATGGCCGGATCGCCCCGGATCTGCCGCCACCTCCACATTCCCCTGCAGTCGGGGGATGACGAGATCCTCCGCCTGATGCGCCGCCCTTACACGGCGGCCCAGTACAGGGAGCTGTTTTACCGGACTCAGGCGAGAATTCCGGGGGTTGCCGTCACCACCGATGTGATCGCGGGCTTTCCGGGGGAGACCGACCGCCGCTTTGAAAACTCCTATCAATTTATCGCCTCACTTCCCTTCAGGGATCTCCACGTCTTCAAGTACTCCCCCCGCCCCGGAACGGCGGCGGCGGAAATGCCGGACCAGGTTCCCCCTGAGGTGAAGGATCTCCGGAGCAGAAGGCTCCGGAACCTGGCCGGGGAGCTGGCTGCGGCCTATGCAAGGCGCTTTCTGGGGAAGGTGCTCACCGTTCTGGCGGAGCGCCGGGCGCGCGGGAGGGCGGACTGCTGGGAGGGCCTCTCGGACAACTACCTGCGGGTGGTGTTTCCGGTTCCCCCGGGGGCGCGCAGTGTACGCGGCAGCTTTTTCCCCGTGCAGGTGCTTGGTGTGGAAGGGGGTGACACCTTACTGGGAGAGCCGGCTGTTGATGCCGGTCTTCGCTGAGGAGGTTCGAGCAGCAAAGAAGTCAACGGGCTTTTCCGGGTGAACTCGTGATTACGCGAAAGGAGTGAAAGTTTGGCGGATTGCATTTTCTGCAAGATTGCGGCAAAGGAAATCGGCGCCCAGGTTGTTTACGAAGATGACGACTTTCTGGCGTTCCGGGACATCCGCCCGGTGGCGCCGACCCATGTCCTCTTGATCCCTAAGAAGCATTTCGACTCCCTGCTGGATTTAAAGGCCGGAGATGCCCCCCTCGCGGGGAGGATGCTGGCCCTGGTGCCACAGCTGGCAGAGGAGCTGGGTCTCGCCCGGGAGGGGTTCCGGGTGGTGATCAACACCGGAACCCTGGGCGGCCAGACCGTGAACCACCTCCACTTCCACCTGCTCGGCGGGCGCGCCCTTGAATGGCCCCCCGGCTAAACCGCTGCTGTATCCTGGCGGCACCCTGGTTTTTGAGCACCCTTTCCCTGCAAGAAGAAGGGGGTTTCCCGGGGAGCCTGGATGTTGTAAGATCATGGCAGGTGAGTTGCGGGTGCGGGAACAGTTGATGGAAATCTACCACAGGCTTTATCGGCACTTCGGCCCCAGGCACTGGTGGCCCGCGGAGACCCCCTTTGAGGTAATCGTCGGGGCGATCCTGACCCAAAATGTCTCCTGGCGGAGCGCGGCTGCAGCCATCAAAAACCTTAAAGAGGCGGATCTTCTCTCCCTGCCCGGAATTCTCTCCTGCGGGGAGGCGGAGCTGGCGGCCCTGGTGCGGCCTGCGAGGTACCACTTTCAGAAGGCGAAGAAACTGCAGGCCTTCTGCCGGGTGGTGCAGGAGGAATACCGGGGCGACCTGGAGGCCTTTCTCTCCCAGGAGCTGGAACCCCTGCGCCGCCGCCTCCTCAGGATTTACGGGATCGGGCCGGAAACCGCAGATGCCATCATCCTTTACGCGGCCGGGAAGCCGATCTTCGTCATTGACGCCTACACCCACCGGATCTTCAACCGGCTCGGCTTTTTCCCGGAGAAGATTTCTTACCGGGAGATGCAGCGCTTCTTCATGGAGCACCTCCCGCCGGAGGTGCCCCTTTACAACGAGTACCACGCCCAGATCGACGCCCTGGGGCACCACCTCTGCCTCAAGCGGAGCCCCCGCTGCAGCCCCTGCCCCCTGAGCGATCTCTGCAGAAACCACAGGCAAAATTCCTCTGGATACCAGCGTCCTTTTTAAAAAAGATTATGTCGCGGAGCGGGGCTCCTTCCCGTTTTCAGGTTTTCAGGTGCCGGATTACCGCAGAATAAAGCTTGCCGGGCAGGGCCTCCCGGTTCTCCCGGTTCACTTCTATCAGGCGGACATCGGGGCGTCTTTTTATTCCATCGCAAAAGGGGTGGGGCTTTGCCAGGATTGTGGCCACAACTGGCAGCGGAGAGTCCAGGGCCGCCAGAACCGTCTCCCGGAAGCCGGGGGCGGAGAGCTCCATCTTCCCGATCTCGTCAATAAGCAGGCACTTTTGCCCGCCTTGGGCGAGGGCCTGTTTTATTTCCTCAAGGGCCTCCCCCAGATTTTCCGGCTTCACACCGTACCTTCCCACGCGCCGCCCGGAGGAAAAGTCCACGTGCGCCAGGGTCGCCCTTTTTCCGCCCAGGGTGACCACCTCAAAACCCAGGCGTTTTCCGCCGGCGCGGATTTCGGCGGTGTAAAAGCCGCCCGCCCTGTCTCCCAGCAGCTGTGCCAGCTTCACGAGCACCGTGGTTTTGCCCGAGCCCGGCAGGCCGGTGAGCAGGAAGTTTTTCTGTGCGGCCTGCATCATGCCGTTCCCCCCTCGAAATACTAGACGACCCCCGTCGCTCCTTTGTTGAAGCCATTAATGCAGGCTTAAAGAGAAAAAGTCGCTACCAGTCCCAATTCAAAGGGCTCTATGACGCTCTGAGCAATAACAAGGGAAAGATTAGCGAAGACGATATTAGAATTATCGGAGTGGTTGTTACAGGCGACACTGCTTCCATGAAGCTGTTGAAGGACGGGAATTATATTAAAGCATCAACTCTGGGAATAGTAATTGACAAATTTTAGCAGCGATGTAATGCAAAACAAGCAGAGCCCTGCAGCATCTTCCCGGCTGCCGGTCGGAGGCGGAAAAGCTGAAAGCGCCAGTTGTTACGGACTAAATGACTTTTGCGATCCTCCCGGCGCAAAACTTCTCCCGCAATTTCGGCTTTTCAATCTTGCCGGTCGGGTTGCGGGGCACCTTGTCGAAGAAAACCCGGCGCGGCCTTTTGTACCTGGGGAGGGCTTGACAGAAGTCCATCACCATTTCCTCCGTGAGTACTCTTCCGGGCTTTGCCTCGACAACGGCCACGGGGACCTCCCCGAGGCGCCTGTCGGGCATGCCGATGACGGCAGCATCTTTGATGTCGTCGTGGGCGCGCAGGAATTCTTCTATTTCCACCGGAAAGATATTCTCCCCACCCGTGATAATAATGTCTTTCTTCCGGTCCACCAGGTAAATAAAACCGTCCTCGTCCTCCCTTGCCATGTCGCCGGTGTAAAGCCAGCCGTTCTTCAGGACCTTGCTGGTGGCCTCCGGGTCGTTGTAGTAACCCTTCATTACCCCTGGCCCTCTGATAATCAACTCCCCGACCCTGCCCCTTGGAACAGGTCTGCCCTCGTCATCCACGATCCTGGCCTCCCAGTTGAAACCAGGCCGCCCTATAGCCCCAACTTTATGGATGTTCTCTATTCCCAGGTGCACGCAGCCGGGGCCTGTAGACTCGCTGAGGCCGTAGTTGGTGTCGTACATCTGGTGGGGGAAATACTTCTTCCACCTGATGATCAGGCTCGGAGGCACAGGCTGGGCCCCGATGTGCATCAACCGCCACTGCTCAAGCCGGTAGTCCTTCAGGTTGACTTCCCCGCTTTCAATGGCATCAAGGATATCCTGGGCCCAGGGGACGAGAAGCCAGACGATGGTTACCCTTTCCTCCGATACTGCCTCCAGAATCCAGCGGGGCTCCACACCGCGCAGCAGAACCGCCCTGGCGCCCACGATCAGGTTTCCAAACCAGTGCATTTTCGCCCCGGTATGGTAAAGAGGAGGAATGCACAGAAAATTATCCTCGTGCTGCTGGAGGTGGTGGCGGTTTTCGGTAATACACGCAGAAACAAGGTTTGCATGAGTCAGAAGGATAGGTTTGGGAGCGCCGGTAGTTCCAGATGTAAAATAAAGAGCTGCATCATCCTGATCGCATATTGCCACCTGGGGATCACCGTCGGGAGAATCCGCGATTACGTTAAAATAGTTTTCGGCTTTTTCAGGACATTGCTCTCCTACAAAAATAAAAGACTCAACGCTGCTTATCTGATCCCTGATTTCTTCAATTCTCTGAGTGAACTCAGGGCCGTAAATAAGCACTTTTGCGCCTACGGTCTCGACGCACCTCCTGGTTTCTTCGGCAGTAAAACGGAAGTTCAGCGGGACGGCCAGAGCTCCAGTTTTCAGGATCCCAAAGTAAACAGGCAGCCATTCCAGGCAGTTTGTCATGATCAGGGCAACCCTGTCGCCCCGGGTGATGCCTCGTGCCAGCAAAGCGTTGGCAAGCCTGTTGGACGTTTTTTCAAATTCCAGCCACGTTATCTCTCTCCGCCTGTTAAGGGCAGGCTCGCGTTCTATTAAACTGACTTTGTCGGGATACATTCTCGCATTGCGGGAAAGCATTTCTGTAACCGGCATAAAGGGTCGCGCACTCCTTCCATGCTGCGTGAGTCAAAGAATTATAATTTATTTTTCTTATGCAAAAAAAATAAGAGCTACCGTCCTTCCATACTACCGTCTACCACCCTTCCTGGTATCTGTTGAGTTGTTTTGAATTTGAAGATGCAAATCTTTTAGTCAAAGGCCGGGCATTCAGGCATCACTTCTATACCCGGACCGTTTGACAGTATATTCGCCGCAGATCAATAATTTCCTGCCGGTGGCTCCCTCTCCTCCCTGCACCGCCTTTTTCACTTCACCTGCGATGTTGATGCACTCGCGGCATATAGCCTTTTTTGTCTTGCCGTGTTCCCAGAGCTGCCCTTCCAGGCAAGCCGGTATCGCCTGCCTGATCTGCAGCCGGGCCTGGCGAACTGGCCTTCCGGCGGGCCTTCCTGACGATCACGAAGGGGGTTTGCTGGTCGGCGTTGCCGGCGGGATTTTTTCGAAAGATCTTGATCAGGAGGGGCCGGTCGGCGCCGGGAGTAGCTGCCAGGAGCTTTGACTTCCCCAGGTCGTTGGCGTCAATAATTGCCGCCTCCACACCGAACCGGCGCCTGATCTCGGCGACGACCTTTTCAGAGCCGCGGGGGCCGAGAACAATGTGCTTGTCGAAGGGGGGCATCGTCCCCGTGATGTCATCGATCAACGAGGCCTGCTCCCCGGCCAGGCGGTAAAAGTCCCCCCGGCGGCCCAGCAAAAGGCGGGTCAGGGCGGCAATGCAGAAAGCCGCAAGAGTGCGCAGGGTGCCTTCTTCCCGCATGATCACCTGCATGGCGTAGGGGGAGGAGAGGCTCCCGTCCTGGTGGATGAAGCGCGCCAGCACCCGCGCCCAGAGCCCGGGTTTCACGTGGTCTGGGCGGATGATCCGCCCCTGGGTGATCGCAACAACACTTTCGGCCACGACCAGGGTGTCACCCGGTTTGAGAAAGGGCGCCGCATATCTGGCGATCACCTCCAGCAGGTCATCATCAGGGGTGATAATCTTCGTATTTACGGGAATCACCTCAACGGGCACGGGCCTCCCACCTTCTCCCCTGCTTTCTCCCCGGTGAGATCGAACTGGATTTCGGCCAGGCGCAGCTGCATTCCGTTTCTTCCCACGGTCTGGTAGTAGATCAGCATCGTCAGGCGGGGAACATCCCTGACCAGGGAGCTTAAGTCTATCCGGGCGCGGATCTTGACCTCCAGTTCGGTGAGGTGGGTGGTGTTTTTTTTAATAATTACTGCTTCCCAGTATCCGTTCTGGCGCAGGGGCTCCCGGCAGAGCCTGAGGCGCGGCACGATCTCCAGCTTTTCCATCACCTTCCCGCAGTACATGGGCTGGCAGAAAACGTTGACCACCATCCCGTGCTGCCTCCCCCGGTTGGTGAGGGGAATCAGGCAGCGGCAGTAAATTTCCCGGTTAAAGGGTTCGTGTTTCACCTGAAAGGCGTGGGCATCTTTTACCTCAAAAACGATGTCGCTGTCTCCCTGGTGCCAGAAATAAATTGCCAGGGCGGCAGTCAGGCTGCCGGCAAAGGTAAAAAGTGCAAGGAGGAGCAAAATTTTTACCTCCACCCTTCGCAAATCTTTTTTAAATATGTATATGCGGGCCGGACTTGAAACCTGAAACCGGCTGGCGCCTCCCGGGGCTCCGGCGCGATCCGCGCCGCACCGATCGCTCCTCTTCTCCATATAATATAGAGCGTAAAAACAGGTGGGGAGGGGAGCATGTGTTACCAGTTCCGGGTAAATTTACCTTAGTGGCAGGCCACGGCGAGGGAGACACTCCTCTAAATGCCTTTGACGCCGCCCTTTTAGACGCTGGAGTGGGGAATTTGAATCTTTTGAGAGTGAGCAGCATTCTGCCGCCGGGTGCCGTCTATCACGCTCAGCTTGTGATTCCGCCTGGCGCCCTCGTGCCGGCGGCGTACGGGTACCTGACCTCCGGCGAACCCGGGAGGGTGATTGCAGCCGCAATTGGGGTTGGGTTCAGCCCGGACACTTACGGCGTGATCATGGAGTTTGAGGGCTTTTGCACAAAGGAGGAGGCGGAGGCCCGGGTAACGGCGATGGTGGAGGAGGGTTTTAAAAAACGCAGCCTCCCCCTGCGGGAGGTGCTCGTCCGGGCGGTTGAGCACCGGGTGGAGCGGAACGGGGGCGTGCTTGCTGCCGCTGTGTTCTGGTACTAGGTGCTTCAGAATTTCCCTTTTTTCCTTTGGTTGACGCTTTCCTTCAGGCTAGTGTATAATGGAAATGCAGTTTAAGTGGATTTTCAGGGCCGGGCACGGGATCGCTCTCATTCGAGGCAGAGGTCGCGGCGCCGAACTTAGAAGAGGGGGAGGGAGACGGGTATGGCTGAGGTAAGGGTCGGAAAAAACGAATCTCTGGATAGTGCCCTCCGGCGCTTTAAGCGTTCCTGCCAGAAGGCAGGGATTCTTCTTGAGGCAAGAAAGCGGGAGCATTATTTAAAGCCTAGCGTGAGAAGAAAAAAGAAATCCGAGGCGGCACGCAAGCGGCGCTGGTCATAAGGAGTGATTTTTCTGTCACTGCAGGAACGGCTTTTCGAAGATATGAAAAAAGCTTTGAAGGCCCGGGAGGCAGGCAGAAAACAGCTCTCCGTGATCCGCATGGCGAGGGCTGCCCTCAAGAACCACTCTATTGCACTCGGGCGGGAGCTTACCGACGACGACGTTATTGAAGTGCTGGCAAAAGAGGTAAAACAGCGGCGGGAGGCCATCATGGAGTACACCCGGGTCAACCGGCCGGATGTTGTGGCAGAACTGGAAGAGGAAATTGCGATTCTTGAAGTGTATCTTCCCCAGCAGTTAAGCAGGGAGGAGATCACACGGCTGGCGCGCGAGGCGATCACTGCTACGGGAGCAAGGGAGGTGCGAAGTCTGGGGCGGGTGATGTCCGTCCTCATGCCCAAAATGAAAGGCCGCGCCGACGGAAAAGTGGTGCAGGAGATTGTCCGGAAGCTCCTTTCAGGCGAGGATTGAAAATAAAAAGGCAACATGGAAAAAGCCGGCAGGCTGCCCTACTCGATATGGCCCCGGCGCTCCTGCCGGAAAAAGCTGCTCCTGCTTTGGTTCTCGCGTTTCCGGCCCCGCCTCCTCCGGACGGAGAGCTTTGTGCCGGTTGGGGCAGGGTCTCAACCGCCGCCGGCTTGCATAGAATGGGAAAGAAGGGTGGGATTTTTTTGCCAAGGGAGAGCAAGAAGAGGTTTGAACAGGCGCTTGCCCACTTCCTGGAACTCCCCAGGGAGCTGGTCATGGACCTTCCCCGCGTTACCCTCCTGGGGGACATGCAGGTGATCGTCGAAAACCACCGGGGCATTATTGAATATACCAGGGAAAGGGTCCGGATCAGCACGAGTCTGGGGGAACTGGTGATCAGCGGGGCAGGCCTTGCCCTGAGAACGATTTTCCCGGATGAAATTGCGGTGGACGGCAAGATCCAGGGGGTGCTCCTCGGCAGTTAAGGGTTCCGGGAAAAGCGGTGCGAAGGCTTTTTAAGAGGAGAAAGGAGGCAGGCATCCTTCCGGTGCGGGATCTTTGGGCCTATCTGCTGGGATACCTTGTTTTAACCGTTCAGGGGGAGCACCCGGAGCGCTTCATCAATCTGGCCTTAACGCGGGGGGTTTTCCTCTGGGATATCGCCTGGATCGACGGGCAGCTCCTTCTGGTCAGGGTTTATGCGGCCTCCTTCAGGGGGTTGCGCCACATTGCCAGGCGGGCGCGCTGCCGCGTCCGGATCCGGGCGAAGCGGGGCCTTCCCTTCCTCATCCACCGCCTGCGGCGCCGGAAGATGCTGGCGGGAGGGGCCCTTGTTTTCTGTCTGCTCCTCTACCTTTTTTCCTCCTTTATCTGGACCGTTGAAGTGGCGGGAACGAGGCGGATACCGCCTGCCGCGGTCCTGCGGGCCGCCGCCCGCGCCGGTTTGCATCCGGGCGTCTTCCGGTTCCGGGTGGAGCCGAACGGGGTTGCCGACTTCCTGATGCAGGAGCTTCCCGGGGTCGCCTTTGCGGAGGTTCACATAAAGGGGACGCGGGCGCGGATCAGAATTACAGAGAAAGCACTCGCCGAAAGAGACAGGGGCCCCTCTCATGTTGTGGCGAAAAAAGACGGGTTGATTAAAGAGCTTCTGGTTCTTGCAGGGTCGCCCCGCGTTCAGGAGGGGGATGTCGTCCGGAGGGGGCAGATCCTTATTTCCGGGGTCGTTGCCGCTCCCTTCCCAGCCCCGGAGGGTGCCGGGTCGCCTCCTGCCCCTTCTCTCCCCCGCTACGTGAGGGCGCAGGGGATCGTCCGGGCGCGCGTTTGGTACAGAGGGTACGGGGAGGCCCCCCGCACGGAGGTGCTTGAGCGAATAACGGGGAGGGCAGTACGGATCGTCTGCATCAGGATGGAACAAAAGGAAATAATTATAAAAGGCCCCCGCCGCATTCCCTATGCACTCTACCGTGCAAGGGTCCACCGGAGGAAATTTCCCCGGTGGAGGAGTATCACTTTGCCTGTCGAATTTGTTACAATAGAAGTAAAAGAAATCAGGCGTGTGCGCGTCACCCGGAGTTACGAGGAAGCCCTCCGCCTTGCGGCCCGGCGCGCCCGGGAGCGCCTCGCAGAACTTGTTCCTGCGGGAGTGCCGGTTGTGAAGCGCCAGGTGAAGGTGCTTCAGGGCGGAGATCAGGGCCCTGTCCGGGTTGTCATCACAGCGGAAGCAGTTGAGGACATCGGGAGAGAAAGGCCGTTTCAGGCGCCGCGGAACCTGGGGGAGCCGCGGGTTCCGGAGAACCCGGGCGGAAGGGATAACCCGGCAATCGACTAAAGACAGGGGGTAGACAGAAAGTTTGGTAGGTTGCGCAGAAGCGAGGCTCAGCGTAAAGAACAACGGAGACGCGGCTAACCTTTTCGGTCACCTTGATGAAAACCTGAGGTTTATTGAAGAAAAAAGTGCGACCCAGATCATCGCCCGAAGCGGTGAAATCATCGTCCGGGGTGAAGAGGAGGCAGTGAGCCGGGCGGTTGCTCTGCTGAAGCAGTTGATTGCCTGGACGGAGCAGGGGAACCCGATCACGATTTCCGACATCAACTACGCGTGGCGCCTCGTTCAAGAGAGTTCGCGGGATAAGCTGGTTGACATCCGGGCGGAGGTGATTTTGACAAATGCGCGCGGCAAGCCGATCCGCCCGAAAACGGCCGGCCAGGCCCGGTATATTCAGGCGATCAAGGACCACGATCTGGTCTTTGCAATCGGCCCCGCCGGCACCGGAAAAACCTATCTGGCCGTCGTCATGGCAGTGCGCGCCCTGAGAAACAGGGAGACCAGCCGGATTGTCCTGGTCCGGCCCGCGGTGGAGGCGGGGGAGAAGCTGGGATTTCTCCCTGGCGACATCCAGGAAAAGGTTGATCCCTACCTGCGGCCGCTTTATGACGGTCTTTACAATGTGCTGGGAGCGGAGACCGCCCAGCGCTACATGGAGCGCGGCATCATCGAGGTGGCCCCCCTCGCCTACATGCGGGGGCGCACGCTCGATGACTCCTTTGTGATTCTCGACGAGGCGCAGAACACCACCCCGGAGCAGATGAAGATGTTTTTAACCCGCCTGGGCTTTGGTTCCAAGGCCGTGGTAACCGGGGATGTAACCCAGATTGACCTTCCCAAGGGGCAGTCCTCCGGCCTTGTCGAGGTTCAGAAGGTATTAAAGGATGTGGAAGGAGTTTCCTTCCAGTATCTTACGGGGGAGGACGTCATCCGCCACCCCCTCGTCCAGAAAATCGTTGAAGCCTACGAGCTTTTTGAGGCAAAAGACAGGTAATGCGGTTTGCTGGTTTCTTTTAGGAGTGACATTTCATGCTCACCTGGCAGAAAGGGAGCCGCTGGCTCCGGGATGCTTTGAGTAAAGCAATCCGCCACCCGAACTTTCAGAAGGCGGGCTGGGGTCTTTTCTTTTTTCTGGTTGCCGTGCTCGTCCTGGTTTCGAGTTTTCTTTCCGGGGGCTTTTCCCTGAAAGAGGGGCAGATCAGCCCGGCCGACATCTCCTCCCCGCGCAACATCGTATACGTTGATGAAGCGGAGACGGAGCGCCTCCGGGAGGAGGCGGCCCGCCGGGTGGAAAAGGTCTACCGGGAGGATAAGCAGGTTGCGGCTCTGCTTGATGAAAAGATCAGGGGGATTTACGCCAGGATAAGGGAACTGCGGGGGGCTGATCTTTCTGCTGAGGAGCGGGCGGCCCGGCTGCGGGACTTCCTCGGGCAGGCAACCGGCGCCCCGGCGGAGAAAGTGAAGTCTCTCCCGGGCGGGGCGCTGGAGGCGCTCTTTCAGAGAAGCGAGGAGGAGCTGGCGGGTCTTGAGGCGCGGACCAGAAATTTCCTCCAGGAGGAGCTGAAGTACCGCCTCACCGAGGAGTCTCTTCCCGAGGCGCGGGAAAGGCTTGCCGAAAAGGTTGCTCTCTCTGAACTGAATAAGCCCTGGCAGCCTGTGGTCAGCTTCATCCTCACGGAAACGATCCGGCCCAATCTCATCCTCGACCGGGAGGCCTACGCCAGGCGGGTTGCAGAGGCCAGGAATCAGGTGCCTCCGGTTCAGCGCACCATCCAGGCGGGGCAGATCATCGTCAGGAAGGGGGACCCTGTTGATGCCGGGGATCTCGCGGTGCTTCGTCAGCTGGGGCTTTTGAGAACGCGGGCGATCTGGCCTGCGCTGCTCGGGGCCAGCCTCTTCGTCCTTTTGCTGGGAGGGCTGATCTTCTTTTACCTTTACCAGTTCCGGCGGGACTTCCTGAGCCACGACCAGCACCTCCTTCTCTACGGGCTCCTCTTCACCCTGACCCTTCTGGTTGCGAAGGGGATTACCGTTTTAAAGATCAGCAACCAGCCGGAAATTGCGAACCTGGTCGGCTACCTCGTCCCCCTTGCCGGGGGGGCAATGCTGATCACCGTGCTCCTTGACGCGGGGCTGGCGGTTTTTTCCGCCTTTTTGGCCAGCATCCTGGTGGGAATCATGATGGGCGGGCAGCTCTCCTTCGTGATTGCGGGGCTGGTGGGCAGCCTGGCAGGAATTTACAGCATCTCCTCCCTGAGCGACCGGTCGGGCCTGATCCGGGGGGGAATCTACGTCTCCCTTGCAAATGCTGCAGTCATCCTGGTCCTGGGCCTGCTTGACGAGGTCGGGGCAAGCACCCTGGCTGCGGGTGTCGGGATGGGAATCCTGAACGGTTTCCTTTCTTCGGTGATGACCCTGGGGTGCCTCCCCTACCTGGAGACTGCCTTCGGAATTACCAGTTCGGTCCGGCTCCTGGAGCTGGCCAATCCCAACCAGCCCCTTTTGAAGCGGCTGCTGATGGAAGCTCCCGGCACGTACCACCACAGCATCCTTGTCGGCAACCTGGCGGAGGCAGCAGCACAGGCGGTCCACGCCGATCCCCTCCTGGTGCGCGTGGGGTCCTACTACCACGACATCGGGAAACTGAAGCGCCCCTACTTCTTTATCGAAAACCAGGTCACGAAGGAAAACCCGCATGAAAAGATCGCCCCGAGCCTGAGCACACTAATCATAACCTCCCACGTTAAGGACGGCCTGGAGCTGGCCCGGGAGCACAAGCTCCCCCGCGATGTGATGGCAATCATCGAGCAGCACCACGGCACGAGCCTGGTTGCCTACTTTTACCAGCGCGCCCTGGAAAGCGACCGGCCGGAGCTGGTAGCGGAAGCCGACTTTCGCTACGATGCCGTCAAACCCCAGAGCAAAGAGGCCGCCCTGGTGATGCTGGCCGACAGCGTAGAGGCGGCGATCCGGGCGCTTCAGAAGCCCACCCCGGGGCGGCTGGAGGGTTTGACCAGAAGGATCATCAAGGAAAAGCTGCACGACGGCCAGCTGGATGAGTGCGACCTGACTTTCAAGGACCTGAACAGGATTGCCGCCGCCTTTGTCCGGGTGCTGACGGGAATCTTCCACTCCCGCATTGAGTACCCCGAAACGGTGATCAGCGAGCTCGAAAGGAGAAGGTCGAGGGGTGCAGTTGTTAATCAGTAACGAGCAAAACCAGGTCCCGGTCGGCGACGAAGTGCTGGGACTGATCCGGAGGGCCCTTGAGGAGGTCCTCAGAGAGGAGGAGTTTTTTCTGGAGACCGAGGTCAGCATCCTCCTCGTCGATGACACCGGAATGGCTGCCTTGAACAGGAAGTACCGCGGTCTTGACGAAACGACGGATGTGCTGGCTTTTCCGATGCTGGAGGAGGCTCTGGAAGAGCCTGTTGTTCCCGACCCGGGGGAGGAGGTCCTGCTGGGGGACATCGTGATTTCCGTCCCCCGCGCCCTTGAGCAGGCCGGGGCGTGCGGAAACTCCTTCTCCCGGGAGATGGTCTTTCTGGCGGTTCACGGGATGCTGCACCTGCTGGGGTACGACCACGAGTCTCCGGAGGAAGCCGCCGAGATGCGGGCGCGGGAGAAGAAGGTGCTTGCCCGCCTCGGCTTTGAGGTGGATGGGGAATGAGCAAAAGGACCTTAGCGGAAAGCTTCCGGGATGCCGGGGCGGGAATGGGCTACTGCCTGGCGACGCAGCGGAACATGAGGATTCACCTTGCGGCTGCCTGCATCGCCTTGTTTGCCGCCTGGGCGCTGAAGCTGGACCGGCTGGAAACTGCGCTGGTGGTTTTTGCCATCAGCCTCGTCCTGGTTGCCGAAATGTTCAACACCGCCCTGGAAAAGACCGTTGATCTCTTTGTTGCCACCTACCACCCGCTGGCGCGAACCGCCAAGCACATCGCGGCCGGGGCGGTGCTGGTAGCCGCGCTTAATGCCCTCCTTACGGGGTTTCTGGTTTTTCTCCCCCACCTCCGCCCCCTCTTTCGCTGACCTGCCGCCTTGCGGAGAAGCCGATCCGGCGGCAGCTGCAGCAGGGGAGCGGGAAGGGCAGCGGCGGATCAGGATTTATTTAAGAAAGGATCAGCGTGCGTGGAAGATCGGGAATTGCTGCGGCTTGCAGCCCAGGCCGCCCGGAGCGCCTACGCTCCCTACTCGAACTTTCCGGTGGGAGCGGCGCTGCTGGGTGAAGAGGGAACCGTTTTTACGGGCTGCAACGTGGAAAACGCCTCCTATGGCCTGACTCTGTGCGCAGAGCGGGTTGCCCTGGGGAAGGCTGTGGCGGCCGGGGTGCGCCGCTTTCAGGCGCTTGCCCTCTGGGCTCCGGCGGCGGTCTGGCCCTGCGGCGCCTGCCTCCAGTGCCTTGCGGAATTCGCCCCCCGGCTGCGGATTATCCGCGGCGGGAACAACCTCGAAATGGAAGTGAAGAGCCTTGTGGAACTTTTTCCTGCCGCCTTCCGGTTGCCCGCGCCGGAATGAGGGGAAAAATTTAGGGGAGTGAAGGTGTATTAAGTCGGGATTTGTTTCCATTATCGGACGCCCCAATGTAGGAAAATCAACCCTGCTCAACAGGATCGTGGGCCGGAAGATCGCCATCGTTTCCGAGAAGCCCCAGACCACCAGAAACCGCATCCTGGGGGTTTTCAGCACCGGGGAGGCGCAGGTGGTTTTCCTTGATACCCCCGGCATCCACAAGCCCCGCCACAAGCTGGGCGAGTACATGGTCAAAGTGGCAGAGAAAGCCCTGGAGGAGGTCGATCTGGTTCTCTACGTCGTTGATGCCGCTGTTCCCCCGGGCTCCGGCGAAGAATACATCCTCGCCAGACTGAGCAGGGTCAAAACGCCGGTTGTTCTCGTCCCCAACAAAATCGACCTGGTCAAAAAGCACGAACTTCTCCCTTTGATTGAGTGGTTTTCTGCCCGCACCCCCTTTCTGGCGGTCGTTCCCGTTTCCGCTTTGACCGGGGAGAACCTCGAGGAACTCAAGAAAGTCATCGTTGAGAATCTGCCGGAGGGGCCCTTTTATTACCCTCCGGAAATGGTCACCGATCAGCCGGAGCGCTTTATTGCAGGAGAAATCGTGCGCGAAAAGGTCCTGCTGCTGACGCGGGAAGAGGTGCCCTATTCGGTGGCGGTCGTGGTGGATGAGATGCAGCTGCGGCCGAACCAGGTTCTCTACCTGGCTGCGGTCATCTTTGTTGAGCGGGAATCCCAGAAGGCGATCCTGATCGGAAAAGGGGGGCGGATGCTCAAGGAGATCGGGCGGCTCGCCCGCCTGGAGCTGGAGGCAATCTTCGGGAACCAGGTTTACCTCGATCTCTGGGTTAAGGTCAAAAAGGGCTGGCGAGATGATGAAATCGCGCTCCGCTCCCTGGGCTACGAAAAGTGAAAAGGGGAGGCGCCCACAACCCTGTCCGGGAGGGGCGGCGGCCCGGAAGAGCTTTTTGGCTTGACAGGTGCAGCAGGAACTGGTAGGTTAATAAAGGGTTTTAAGATCCCCGCTAGAGGGGTTATTTTTTGGAGGTGCAAAGATTGGATTCAGACCCTAAACAGCATTCATAAGAGCCGCGGGTGCCACCCTCGTGCCTGGTTGGTGCCCCGGCGGGAAAGGAGCACTCTACCATGGCACAGAGGCACTTGAAAGAAGTCCTGGACCTGGTCAGGCAGCATCTTGCCCGGGAGGACTTGCAGAGCATCACCCTGCTGGTGAAGGAGATCCAGGCTGTCGATCTTGCAGAAGTTCTGGCGGAGCTGAAGCCCGAAGAGCGCCTCTGGGTTTTTGTCACACTTGACAACGAGAAGGCAGCGGCAGTCCTCAACGAGCTCGATCCCCAGCTTGTCTCCCCCCTGCTCCAGGCTCTGGGCGCGGAACGGGTTGCCGATATTTTCGAAGAGATGTCCCTGGACGACGCCGCCGACCTCCTGGGCGAGCTGACCGAAGCGGAAAAGAAAAAGGTCCTCACCATGATGGAGGTCGAGGACGCCGCCGATGTGGAGGAACTCCTGGTCTACCCGGAGGACACTGCAGGCGGGATCATGACAACGGAGTACGTGGCGATCTGCCAGGACATCACGGTGGGGCGCGCCATCGAGGTGCTCCGGGAAACCGCCCCCGACGCCGAGACGATTTACTACGTCTACGTTGTCAACGAGCGCGGGCAGCTGGTCGGGGTGATCAGCCTGCGGGAATTGATTGTGGCGAGCCCCGAGACGCGGATCGAGGAGATCATGCACCGGAAGGTGATCTCCGTAAGCGTCCTGGCCGACCAGGAGGAGGTCGCCCGCGTCATTTCCAAGTACGACTTTCTGGCCGTCCCCGTTGTGGATCTCGACCAGGTGCTGGTGGGAATCGTCACCGTAGACGACGTCATCGATGTCATCGAGGAAGAGGCCACCGAGGACATTTATAAACTGGCGAGCAGCGGCGAACCCGAGGATCTGGAAATAACCGCTCCCTTCTGGCGGAGGGCGAAGCTCCGCCTCCCCTGGCTGGTCGGCCTCCTTTTCGGGGAACTGGTTGCCAGCAAAGTGGTTGATACGTTTTCCGGCGCCCTTCAGCTCGTTACTGCCCTGGCTTTTTTTATCACCGTCATGGCAGGTGAGGCGGGTAATGCGGCAACCCAGTCCCTCGCGATCGTAGTACGGGGTTTGGCTACCGGCAGCCTCGATAAGGGCCGGCTGTGGGCCGTAGTTTACCGGGAGGCTAAGGTTGGTTTAACGGTTGGTTTGATCTGCGGAGCAGTTCTTTTCGTGATCGGTTATTTTTGGCTTCGGAGCATTCCTTTTGCTCTCACCCTGGGTTCTGCCTTATGCATCAATATTTTCGTGGGCGTCATCCTTGGATCGTTTTTCCCCATTGTTATTGAGCGCCTGGGCTTTGATCCGGCCGTTGCCTCGGGGCCTTTCATCACGACCCTCACCGACATCGTGAGCATGGCCGTCTACTTTGGCCTCGCAGTCCTTATCTTCGGCCTGGTGTTTCCTAAATAAAAGCGAAGGGGGGCTAAAGGTTGGCCTTCGGGGAAGTTGACCTTGCCTCTTTGATCGAGCACACTCTGCTGCGGCCCGATGCAACCGCCCGGGACTTTGAACAGCTCTGCCGGGAAGCCCTGGATTTTCGTTTTTACGGGGTCTGCGTCCCGCCCGACCGGGTGAGGCTCGCCCGCTCTCTCCTGGCAGGGAGCGGGGTCAGAGTGGTGACCGTTGCAGGCTTTCCCCTGGGTTTTCAAACCGCCGCCGTCAAGGTCTTTGAAATAGAGAACGCCCTTGCCGCAGGGGCAGAGGAAATCGACGCGGTTCTCAACATCGGCGCTTTAAAAGAAGCGCGCTTTTCTTTTGTAGAGGAAGAGGTGCGCTTCCTGGTGGAGGCTGTCCGCGCCGCCGGGCGGTCCGGAGCGCGCCCTTTGCTCAAAATCATTGTCGAGACATGCTACCTCACCGCTGCCGAAAAGATCCAGGCGGCCCGCCTGATTCTGGAGGCGGGAGCGGATTTTGTCAAAACCTCGACGGGGTTCGCGCCCGGGGGAGCGACGGTGGAGGATGTTGCCCTGCTGCGTGAGGCGACAGGAGGCCGGCTGAAAATTAAGGCAGCAGGCGGAATCAGAACGCGGGCGCAGGCCCTTGCCCTGGTTGCGGCCGGCGCCGACCGTTTGGGCACAAGCCGCGGCCCGGCTCTGGTCAAGCCTGAAAATTAGCAGGCTGCTTCCCTGGTTCGCTTGCCCTGCGGCGTTGAGTTATGGTACTGATCTTCCACGCCGCTATCTGTTTTCCCAAAGAAGGATTTTTGGAATTAAAAGAGAAATAAAGATAAAGTGATCAAATAATCACGCTTGCCGTGTAATTAATAAAAGTCTGAATTTTCTAACGAATAAGACAAGATCCCTTCCTGGGCCGAACGTTTCTTCAAGAGGGAACTCTTCGACGGGAACTCTTCGACCGGCAAGCACCGCATCGGAAGAAATTTTGGGCAGGGTTCTGCTGGCACCAAATTTGCATATCTTTTTCTTGATAAGGTGTTTAGTTTCAAAATGAGACAAAAAGGAATCGTTTACCACGGCAGGCAGCTCGCCTGTTCCTGGGGGCCGCCCGACCCCAGTTCCGGTGGTTTGTCATTACACCTCTGCCGAGCAAAAAACCGGCGGGCCGCCTGCCGCTTTTCTCTTCCAGTTTCCAAGAGATGCGCTCATTTGCGAGGGGGGTGATGCGGCCAGCTCCGGCAGGCTCCTTCAAGGTGCAGAGAAAGATCCGGGGGCTGCGGGCTGGGGGAACAGAATTCACCAGAGAAGCCTTTTTACGGAATCTCTAAAAGAAACAAGGAGGGATTGGTGTGACGAAACTCAGCCGCCGCGATTTCCTCAGGCTGTGTGCGGGGTCCGCAGCCGCGGTCAGCCTCTCCCAGGCCCTTTTGCCGGAGCTGGCGCGGGCCGTACCTGCTGCAGGAAATCCGCCGGTGCTCTGGATTCAAGGTGCAAGCTGTACAGGCTGTTCAATCTCCCTGCTGAACTCCGTCCATCCCGGTATTCTGGAGATCTTGACCGAGGTGATCAGCCTCAAGTTCCACCCCAACATCTCCGCAGCAGCCGGAGATCTCGCCATGAAGGTGATCGAAGAAACAGAGGCTGCCGGGAACTACTATCTGGTTGTTGAGGGGGCCGTGCCCACAAAGGACGGCGGGATCTACTGCACCTCAGGCGAGAAAAACGGGAGGCCCGTTACCTTCTTAGAAAAGGTCACGGAGCTGGGCAGGAAGGCAGCCGCCGTTCTTGCTGTAGGAACCTGCGCCGCCTTCGGCGGCATCCCGGCAGCAGACCCGAACCCGACGGGGTGCAGGGGGGTCCGGGAGGTCCTCAGCGAGGCCGGGATCAGCACCCCGGTGGTCAACATTTCCGGCTGCCCTCCCCATCCGGACTGGATCGTGGGAAGCCTCGCCCACATCCTCCTCTTCAAGGAGGTCCCCGAGCTTGACCAGCTCGGCAGGCCGAAGGTTTTCTACGGCAGGCTCGTCCACGACAACTGCCCGCGGCGCCAGTACTTCGACAACAGCAGGTTTGCAAAGAATTTCAGCGAGCCCGGCTGCCTGCTGGAGATCGGCTGCAAGGGGCCGCAGGCCCACTGCGACAGCTTCGACCGCCAGTGGAACGGAGGCGTCAGCTGGTGCATCAAGGCGGGGGCGCCCTGCATTGCCTGCACAGAAAAGGGCTTCCCCGATGACGCCACACCGTTCTACGCGCGGATGCCAGGCGTGCCCCTTCCCAACATTACCGCCAGCGCAGATGCGGTCGGGATCGTGCTTGGCGCCGCCGTTGTGGCCGGGATCGGCGCCCACCTGATCGGCAACATTGCGACAGGGCGGCTCGGCGGCAAAGAAGAGGAAAGGTAGGTGAAAGCAGATGGCAAAGGTGATTGTTGATCCCGTAACCAGAATCGAAGGACACCTGAAGATCGAGGTCGAGGTCGAAGGGGGCAAGGTCGTCAACGCCCGCAGCAGCGGGACCCTCTTCCGGGGGATAGAGCTGATTTTGCAGGGCCACGACCCCCGGGACGCCCAGGAGGTCGTCCAGCGGATCTGCGGCGTCTGCCCGATTTCCCACGCCACAGCCGCGACCCTCGCCCTGGACGATGCCTTCGGCATCAAGCCCCCGGCCAACGGGCGGATTATCCGCAACCTGATCCTGGGCTCCAACTACATCCAGTCCCACATCCTGCACTTCTACCACCTCGCCGCGCTGGACTACGTGAAGGCGCCGGACAACATCGCGCCGCTCGCGCCCCGCTACGCAGGAGATTACCGGCTCCCGGACGCGGTCAACAGCGCCGCAGTGAACCACTACATCCAGGCCCTCGAGATGCGCAAAAAAGCCCACGAAATGCTCGCCATCTTCGGAGGCAGGATGCCCGGCCAGCGGACAATCGTCCCCGGCGGCGTGACAGAAGTCGTCGATGCAGAAAAAATTGCAGAATTCAAGTTCCGCCTCAAAGAACTGATCTCCTTCATCAACAACATTTACCTTCCCGACGTGCTGGCCGTAGCCGAAGCCTACAGCGACTGGCTGGACATCGGGCGGGGCTGCAAGAACCTCCTTGCCTACGGCGCCTTCCCCCTTGACGACAGCGGCACACTCTTCTTCGCCCGGGGCCGCTACACCGAAGGGGCAGACGGAGACGTAGACCCCGCCAGCATCACCGAGGAAGTCAAGTACTCCTGGTACAGCGACGACACCGGAGGCAGCAGGCACCCCGGCGAAAGCGTGATCACCCCTGCCCCGAACAAAGAAGGCGCCTACTCCTGGCTCAAGGCCCCCCGCTACGACGGAAAGGTCCACGAGGTGGGGCCGCTCGCCCGGATGTGGGTCAGCAAGAACACCCAGGTCAGGGCCCTGGGAGAAAAGGCCTTCTCCGTCATGGGCCGCCACGCAGCCCGCGCCTACGAGGCGAAGATGGTGGCCGAGGCGATGGCAGACTGGGTTGCCCGGCTGGAGCCCGGCAGGCCTACCTGCACCCCCCACAAGGTGCCCAACCGGGCAGCAGGAGTAGGCCTCACCGAAGCGCCGCGGGGCGCCCTGGGGCACTGGATCAAGATCGAAGCCGGCCGGGTCGCGAAGTACAACGCGGTGGTGCCCACGACCTGGAACGGCAGCCCGCGGGACGAGCAGGGCCAGCCCGGGCCCATCGAGCAGGCGCTCATCGGAACACCCGTGAAGGACCCAAACAACCCCATCGAGCTGGTGCGCGTTGTGCGCTCCTTTGACCCCTGCATCGCCTGCGCCGTCCACATCATCACCCCGGACCGGAAGCTCCGCAGGTTCCGGGTCTACTAAAGGGGGCAGGGAGGATGAAGCGCATGGTCTACCGCCACACCCTGGCGGTCCGCTTTTTTCACTGGTGGAACGCAGTTTCCATTTTCATGCTGCTCCTGACCGGTTTCTACATTCACGCACCCTACGGTTTTCCCATCTTCCCCTCGATGGATGTCGCCCGGAAGATCCACTTCATCTTCATGTACGCGGTGATTGCAGGCCTCGTCGGGCGCCTTTACTACGCCTTCATCAGCGGAGACTCCAGGAACTTTAAGCCCAGGCTCCGCGACATCCCGAACATGCTCGCCCTGATGAAGTACTACATGTTCCTGAGCGACGAGCTCCCCGATTGGGGAGAGAAGTACAACCCCGGCCAGAAGATGATGTACGCCGGCTTCGTCCCCCTCCTCATCATCCAGATCATCACCGGCTTCATTCTCTACTGGCCGACCGCCCTGAATCACTGGGCCGTGTGGCTCGGGGGGCCCCTTGCCGTCCGCGCCATCCACTACGCTGTCGCCTGGATCTTCGTCTACTGCGTGGCGGCCCACCCTACCTGGACATCACCGAAGGAATCGCCAACATCAAAGGGATGATCACCGGCTACGTTCCCGAGGATCTCCACGCCAGGCACAGGAAGCACGCCCCGCCGGCGCCGGGCAAAGGGGTTGCCACGGAGGGTTAAAGGCGCCCGGCAAGCCGGAGTGGAAATTCAAGCAAGAGGCCGGCCTGAGGCTGCCGGCCTCTCTTCTTTCCGGCCCTGGCGCTTTTGCCTGAGAAGGCCTGCCTGCAATTTTCACCAAACCGGGATTAGGGTATAATCTACGGGAAAACTGATGAAGCGAGGGGTCGCCTTTGGCGAAAACGATCGTTTTGGGAGTGGGCAACCTTTTGCTGAAGGACGAGGGAGTGGGGATTCACGCCATCCGCGCCCTGCGAGGGCGCGGCCTTCCCCCGGGGGTGGAGCTTATCGACGGGGGAACGGCAGGGTTCGACCTCCTGCCGCTTCTCATGGGGGCGGACAGGATCATTATTGTGGATGCCCTCCGCGGCGGAGAGCCGCCCGGTGCGGTTTACCGGCTCACCCCGGCCGACTGCCTCCCGCAGCAGGGGCGGGAGGCCGGCCCCATCTCCCTGCACGACCTGGGGATTTTAGACGTGATCAGGGCCCTGGAAGTTCTGGAGCAGCGCACTCCCGAGGTGGTGATCATCGGGGTCGAGCCCGGGGAGATTGACTGGGGGCTGGAGCTCACCCCGGCGGTTGCGGCCAGCCTTCCCGCGGTGCTGGAGCAGATCGAGCTGGAGCTGAAAAATGAGAATGGTGGTTAGGAAAAGCTGGAACTTTTTCCCCTCCGGGCCTGTCTAATATAAAAAGAGCATTTGCTGCATGATATGGCTAAAAGGAGGGTGAGGGCGGGGCTGTCCGGAGCGTCGTTGTCAGGCGGCGTCTCCGGCCCCGGCCAGGAAGATGCTACGTATGAGACCTGAGCGGAAATCCTGGAGCAGATGGCCGGCAATTTTATGCTGCCTGCTTTTTTGTTTTTATCTGGGGCTTCCCCTGCCTGCCGGAGCATACTCCGTGCTCCGCGAGGAGGTGGCTGCTGAGCCTGTTGCAGCAGGTGTCACGCTCCAGAAGTTCATCCAGGAAACAGATGAGGGCCCTTTAAAGATCTACGCCCTGAGCGTAGACCTGACCAACCCCTACGTGAAGGTCGACGTACTGGTTGGAGCCGACAACCAGACCTTTGGGGCGGCAAGCCCGGTGCTGGAAAAGGCGCGGCGCTCTGGCGCGGTGGCTGCCCTCAACGGGGACTTCTTTCACCTTAAAGAAGGCAAGCACCCCCTGGGCCTGACCGTGAAGGAGGGGGAGGTCCTGACGAGTCCGCTGCTGCGGGACGACTTTTACGCCTTCGCCCTGACCCGCGATCTGGTTCCCCTGATCGAACTCTTTCGCTTTGAGGGGTTTGTCCGGGCGGTTCCGCCGGTCGGTGCAGGCAGCGCCACCCAAAACGGCACCGCTCCGGACGCCGCCGCCGGGAGCAGCGGCGCCCGGGATGATGGGGCCGGAGCAGCCCCATCTCCTGCCGTCTTTCCCCTGGCGGGGGTCAACAAACCCCGCTACTCCGTTTCTGCCGGTGGGGGGGCGGAGGTCTCCCACCGCGGCCGGCTCCACCTCTACAACTCCCGCTGGGGCGCGCTGAGCCCCGGCGCCCAGTCCGACCTGCCGGGCTGGGTGGAAGTGGTGGTGGAGGACGGAATCGTCCGGGAGGTCCGGGAGGACCAGCCTCCCGTGGCCATTCCCGAGCGCGGCTTTGTGCTGGTGGGGCACGGGGCGGCTGCGGACTTTCTGCGTGCCGCCTGCGTGCCCGGGGCGCACGTCTCCGTGGAGTACCGCGTTGCGCCTGGGGGTGAGGAGCTTCAGACCGCCGTCGGGGGGAAGAACCTCCTGGTTGAAAGAGGAGAGCCGCTGGCCGCGTTCAGCAAGGAGCTTGAAGGAAAGTTTGCCCGCTCTGCGGTTGGCTTCTCCCGGGACGGGAAGAGGCTTTATCTCGTTGCCGTCGAGGGAGGAAAGGAGAGCCGGGGGATGTACCAGCGGGAGCTGGCCGAATTTCTCGCAAACCGGCTCGGCCTCTGGCGCGCCCTGAACCTGGACGGGGGAGGCTCCACCAGCCTCGCCGTGCGCCCCCTGGGGGAGGAGCTTCCCGTCCTGGTGAACAGGCCGGCGCAGGGCACGCCCCGCCCGGTTCCCAATGCCCTGGGCATCTTTTCCACCGCGCCCCGGGGAAGGCTCGCAGGCCTGGTGATCCGGGGGCCGCGGGAGGTGCTCGCCGGACTGGACTGCTCCTTCGAGGTGCGGGGTTACGATGAATACTACAACCCTTACCCTGTAGAGGCGGGCCAGGTGAGATGGTCGGTCCGGGAGGGGAGCGGCGCCTTTGAAGGAAACCGCTTTCGGGGGTTGGAGGGCGGAACCGTGATCATCGAAGCGGCTTTTCAGGGAATCCGGCAGGAGCACCGGGTAAGGGTGATCGGACCGGCAGACCTGGAAGGTTTAGAAGTGGCTCCTGGCGTGGTCAGGCTCAACCCGGGAGAAGAGGTTTCCCTGCAGGCGCAGGTGCGGGGAAAGGACGGGAGGGTCTGGCCGCTCCCGGCCGGCAGTGTCAGCTGGGAGGTGGAGGGACAGATCGGTTCGGTCCGGGACGGAAAGTTCTCTGCTGGGAGCGCGGATGCTGCAGGGAAAATCCGGGGCTCCTTTTTAGGCTTCACCGTCGAGATTCCCGTGACGGTGGGGATTCCGCTGCCGCCCGATGTGGCCGGGCACTGGGCGCGTCTTCCCGTAAGGGAGCTGATCGCCCGGGACGTGGTCCGGGGCTATCCTGATGGAACCTTCCGGCCGGAGCGGGCGGTCACCAGGGCCGAATTTGTCACCGTTCTGGCGCGCGCCCTCGGCTGGTCGGTTTCTGGTGAAGTAAGCCTTCCCTTCAGGGACGAAATTCCCGGCTGGGCGCTCCCCTACCTGAAAGCTGCCTGGAGCCGGGGGGTAATCGGGGGGTACCCTGACGGAACCTTCCGGCCGGACCGGGCGATCTCCCGCGCCGAGCTTGCGGTCCTCATCACCCGCGCCTTGCGGCTTCCGGAGGCCTGCGGCCAGGCTGCCTTTAAAGATGCCCACCAGATTCCCCCCTGGGCCCAGGAGGCGGTGCAGCGTGCGGCAGCAGCCGGGATCATGCGAGGGAGCGGGGGCTGCTTCCGGCCCGGGGCCCCCGCGACGCGGGCCGAGGTTGCCGCCCTCGTCTACCAGTCCCTGCTTTATTCTGGCCCCCGTTAGCCGTCATTAAGCCGGCTCTTTAACCGGCGGGGCTGGGCCATTGTTCATTGGTTCCGTTGCAGGCGGGAATCCCTGCTTGATTTTTTCCTGCCTGCAGCCTACCATAAAATTGTCGTAAAACCGGTATACCGAAAGAAGCGGGGCACTCGATGTTTGCCTGTTTGCAGAGATGCCTGCAAACTGTTGGGTGTCCGGCGGGAAGAGGTCGTTCTGGGGGCTTGAGAATGGGAGAGCCGAAACGGGTCGCGATCCTGGCGGTGCGCTTTGGGGCCGGCCACTGGCAGGCCGCTCAGGCCTTAAAAGAGGCCCTCGCGCAGACCTGCCCCGGGGTTCGGGTGGATGTTCTCAATTACCTGAGGTTTGCAGGCTTTTTCTTCGACTGGCTGACCAGGTTCGTCTACCACGACCTGATGATCCACATTCCGCGGCTTTACCGCCGTTTTTTTGCCTGCACCGACCGCCTCCGACCCGGTTCCCTTTTTCAAAAGCTGATCAACAGGTGCGGGGCGCGCCGGTTTCTCCGGTACCTCCGGCGCACGAACCCGGTTCTTTTAATCAGCACCTTCCCCGTGCCTGCGGCAGTTGCCGCAGACCTCAAGCGGCAGGGGCGCATCCGCTGCCCCCTGGTCACGGTAATTACCGACTATACCCTGCACCGGCAGTGGATTCAGCCCGGCACCGACCTCTACATCGTTGCCGGGGAAGCAATGGTGGAGAGCCTCGGCCGGTGCGGCGTCCCGCCCGGGCGGGCGGCCGCGGCGGGGATTCCCATCGACCCCCGCTTTGAAACACGCACCGGAAAGAGGCTGGCGCAGCTCCTTCCGGACTTTCCTCCCTCCTGTGAGGGGCTCCCGGTAGTTTTGGTGATCAGCGGGGCGACCAACTTCAGGGGGGACCTCGCCCGGCTCTGCCGGATGCTGGCGGACTTCCCCACCCCCCTGGTGGGGGTTGTGGTGGGGGTGCGCCGCCCCAGGCTCCGGTTCAGGCTGCGCAGGGCTGTGAGAAAGGGCCGGAACAGGGTTTTCATCCTGGGGTTCAGCAGGGAGGTGCCCTCCTTCATGGAGGCGGCCACCTGCCTGATCAGCAAGGCAGGGGGGTTGACGGTAAGCGAGGCCCTGGCGCGGGAACTCCCCCTCATTATCTACAGGCCGCTTCCCTGCCAGGAGGAGGCCAACTCCGCATTTCTCGTGGGCGCCGGAGCCGCCCTTGCCGCCCGGAATCTCAAAGAACTTGAGGCGTGCCTGGGGCCGCGTGCTGGGGGATGATCTGCTGCGCGCCCGGATGAAAGAGGCGGCCTCCCGCCTGAAAAAGCCGGGTTCCGCCCGCGCCGTCGCCCGGCTCCTGGAACCCTATCTTAAATGACCTTTCTAAATTCATCCTTCTCTTTTAATCTCTTCACCCGAAAGGCTGTTAAGCCAGGCGAGGGCGGGTTGATAGCCCCGGAGGATATCGACCATAACGTCTGTGTCCAAAATGAGCATTTTTACCTCTCGCGTCTTTGAGCTTTCTCACGCAGTTCCCGGGCGAAAGCACTGCTATCCTTAATGTCCTGGCGGTCGGCCCACATCCCGGGCAAACCGGATTCTAGAAGTTTTTTAGCTGTGAGAAAGGCCTTTTGGCGCTTTTTTAAACTAACTGGCTTGAAAATCATCTCAACTTCTTGCCCCTTCTTAAAAGGTAATCCGGTAAGAAACAGTTCCCCATCCTTTTCTAAAATCCTCTTAACCCGGAAGTTCTCCATATTTTTCACCTCTGTGATAGTTTACCACAATTCAGACCGTGATGATCGCGGTTTTTGCTTTTTGCGGGAGGCGAACGGAATGGTCAATCTTGCTGCAGCACCGGCCGGCCGTTTTATCCCCGTTTTATTTTACTCCCCTTCCCCGCAGGTTATTTTTTGAAAAAGCCTTTTATCGTATCTCCTTTTCAGAATCCGGTGCATAAAATGCAGCAGGAAAAACGCCAGGAGGTGTTCACGCATGGAGCAAAACCAGGCGCCCTGCCCCTCCGGCCGCTACTGGGAGGTGGGGCCGGGGGACACCCTGTATCTCATCGCGGTCCGGACCGGCACCACCCCGGCCGAACTGCTGCGGCTTAATCCCGGAATCAATCCGGATAACCTCCGGATCGGACAGCGGATCTGCCTTCCCCCCGAACTGCCTCCCTGCCCTTCAGGCATCTACTGGGAGGTGGCTGCCGGGGACACCCTGTTCAGCATTGCGCGGGCCCTCGGGACGACGGTGGAGAGGCTGCTGGAGCTCAACCCCCATGTCGATCCCCGGAACCTCCAGATCGGCCAGAAGATCTGCCTCCCGGGATAAATGCATGATTTGCCTGAACCTGCCTTCATGCACCTGGCGGGCATCGAACAGGGCGCGAATGACTTCTTGTAAAAAACGGGCCGCTTTTTGGAAACGGCTTCTGACCGGAAAAAGCGGCCCGTCCTCATTTTCAATGTTTGCTAGAAGAATTTTTTGCTCTGCATGTAGCCCTGGATGTGGTCGAGGGTTTCCCCGAAGCGCTGAAAGTGGACGACCTCCCGCTCCCGCAGGAACCGCAGCCCGTCCTTCAGGTCGGGGTCGTCGGTGAGGCGGATCAGCTGCTCGTAGGTGGCCCGCGCCTTCTCCTCGGCGGCCATGTTCTCATGCAGGTTCGCCACCGCGTCCCCCATCGAGTTGATGTAGGCCGCGGTCCAGGGGACGCCGTTGGAGTCGCCGGGGAAAAGCGCCCTGTCCCAGATGGCGTAGTAGCCCCCCAGGTCCGCGCGCCGGATCTCCTCGGGGGTGGCGCCCTTCATCAGCTTGTAGATCATCGTTCCGATGATCTCCCAGTGCGCCAGCTCCTCGGTCCCGATGTCGGTCAGCACGCCCTTCGCCCGGTTCGTGGGCATCGTGTAGCGCTGGGTGAGGTACCTGATGGCTGCCGAGAGTTCACCGTTCGGGCCGCCGTACTGGGTCATTAAATACCTGGCCATCCTCAGGTCGGGTCTGGAAATGCGGACCGGATACTGCAGTTTCTTTTCGTAGAGCCACATCTCTTCTTCCCCCCTTAGTATTCGATGTCCCAGGGCCAGGGCTCTTCGATCCACTGCCAGGGCAGGCGGCTCGGGGAGGAGTGGCCGAAATTGATGAGGGGGCCGTACTCCGCCTCGTAGGCCCGCCTGGCCCCGGCGAGGCGGGAAACCAGGCTGTTGAAGGTGCTCAGGGCCGTTTCGTCCTCCGGGTGGGTGTCGAGGTAAAGGTTCATCTCAAGAGCGGCAAACTCCAGCTCCTGAATTTCCCGCAGCATCCTCACTTGCTGGCGATTCATAGAAACCACCTCGCGTCTTTAGGGATAGGGCCGGTAAAGCTCGGGAAAGAGGGTTCCCTTGCTCAGGGCCTCCGGAAGGGAGTACATCTCCCTGAGCGCCTGGGGCGGCACGTAGGCGGTGGCCAGTTCCAGGTGCAGGTGGCCGGGATAGGAATGGGCTTCGCCCTGCTCTTCGGCCCTCTTGTTTTCGTCTGCGCTTGCCATCAGTCTCAGCTCCTTTCAGCTTGCCCAACATTTACCAGTAGTTTATGCCAGGTCGGGCGATTTGGTGCCAGTTTCACCAATTTGTTCCCATTTTGCATTTTCGGCTTACTATGCACCAAACAGAACGACCCCGCAATTTCTTGCGGGGCTTGATTTTCCTGAAGCTGATTGTCTGAATCGAATTCTTGGGGGGTATTTATATGCAGACAAGTTTACAAAGTGTCAGATGACAGTTAAAATAAAAGTACATGGTTGTCAAAGGATGGTGCTTTGAAATGACCTTAAATGAACTCGCTGAGGCGGCTATGGCTTTAGGGTTAGGCTTGGGTAAAAACCCTGCTCGCACAATAAGATATTATGTCGCAAAGGGATTACTGGAACCTCCTCGAATTGAACATAATGGGAAAATAAAGCGTGCAGTTTATTCTCCAGATCATCTTGCAGCATTAAAGCTAGTTTGTAAATACAAAGAAAAAGGTTATCCCCTCAAGGTAATAAGGGAAAAGTTAAAAGAGCCGGTTTACTGGACTGAAGAAGCATTAGAATTTATCCGGCCCTTTATAATGACTAATAATTATCCTCTGGATGCTTTTTCCAGGGATAAGCCGGTTACTCGTGGGGCAGTTGCTGCCTTTTTTGTTCACTTTATGGAGGCCATAGAAAAGGGACATAAAACCCTTGACTTCTTAAAAAAAGTTTTTGTAGATAAAGATGGTCAACCCGCTTTTAAGGAAATAGAAGAGCTATTCGATACATAAAATAGCTATAATGCAGCATGGACAGCTTTGCAAAGTGGATCGCAGACGCAACCGTTATACTTTAAAAGGAAGGGGCATAATGATTAGCGTAGAGGTTGCATACATGAAGTACGTAACTGTAATAACAGCAGGCAGGGAAAGGAAGAGGTAAAACATGAAAGAACGACTTTGTCGTTGTGGACGATCCATGGTTCAGGAAAGAAGAACTATTACTAGAGAAATTGACAACCGGAAAATCACTATCACCAACGTGCCGGTTTTATATTGTAAGTACTGCCAAGAAACCTTATACAACGCACGAACAGTAAAAAAAATGGACGAATTAATTCGCAGATTCCCCGATAAAACTTCACTTATTTACCCTAACTTATTAGAGCCTAACAGTGATGTACTTTCCTTTCTAGATAAGTTAGATCTACATGGTACTTTAATCGCTGAATCCGAGGAGCCTGTTAGGCTATATGAAGTTATTTCTCTAGTAAGTTTCATTCAATCAAAATTGCGATCAGCTTGAGGAGTGCCTTTCATATGAGTCCCTGGTTTTCAGGCAGGCGGAACCCCCCGGTGGGGCGGCCTGAACCCTTTTCACTTCGAGGGTTGGGAGGAAAAGTTTGCGGGTCCTGCTCCTTTTTCTTTTGAGCCTCGGCCACCTGGTCACCGATTTGAGCCAGGGGGCGCTCCCCATGCTGCTCCCGGTTTTAAGGGAGGAGTTCCGGCTCTCCTACACGGAGGTCGGCGCAGTCGTCCTCGTTGCGAACTTGAGCGCTTCAGTAACCCAGCCCCTTTTCGGGCTCTGGAGCGACCGGCATGCAGGGCGCTGGCTCCTCCCGCTGGGCTGCCTCCTCTCTGCGCTGGGGATGGCGCTGGCCGGCGCGGCGCCGGGGTATGCCCTGATTCTCCTGGGGGTGCTGCTCAGCGGGCTGGGATCTGCCGCCTACCACCCCGAGGGCTCCAAGCAGACCTTTCTGATCAGCGGAACAAGGGAGAAGGCAACCGCCCTTTCTGTTTATTCGGTCGGGGGGAACATCGGGTTCGGCCTGGGCCCCCTGGCCGCCGCCTGCCTCCTGGCCCGGGCGGGGCGCTTTGGGGTGGCCGTCCTGCTGGTTCCGGCCCTTGCCACCGCCCTCCTGGTGCAGGGGTTTTTCCCTGCCCTTGCCCGCCTGACCCAGGGGGAGGCGCGGGGCGCCGGGGAGGAGCAGCGCCCTGGTGCGGCGTTTAGTGCCGGGAGGGAGTTGAACCCCGCCGCTGCGCCCGCCCGGGTTCCCCCCGGCGGCCCCGGGCAAGCCGCCCGGGCGGCTCTGCTTCTCCTGGTCCTTATCGTCACCCTGCGCTCCTGGATGCACGTGGGGCTGACCACCTTCATCCCCCTTTACTACGTGGACTGCCTGGGGAGCGATCCCGGATTCGCCAGCATGCTGCTCACGATCTTTCTCCTTGCGGGCGCGGCCGGGACCCTGCTCGGAGGGCCCCTCGCCGACCGCTGGGGGAGGAAGACCCTTTTGCTCCTTTCCTTTTGCCTGGTGGTCCCCCCGCTCCTTTACCTCCCCTCCAGCACGGGGGCCTGGAGCGCCGTCCTGGTGGGGTGGAGCGGGCTGGCGCTGATCTCCACCTTTGCCGTCACCGTTGTCTACGCCCAGGAGCTGATCCCCAACCAGGTCGGGCTCGCCTCCGGGCTGATCCTGGGCTTTGCGGTGGGAATGGGGGGATTGGGGGCGCTTTTGCTGGGGAGCGCCGCCGACCTCTGGGGGGTCCCGGCCGCCCTGAAGCTCGTGGCGGTCCTGCCCCTTCCCGCTCTTTTCCTCACATTTCTCCTCCCCGAGCAGAAAAAGCCGGAATCCGGATCCCCGGGATCTTCCGGAGTTCCTGCCTCCCGGACTCCTTTACCGGGGGAAGAAATGGAGTTATAATGAGGCAGGACAGAGGCGGCAGCTGTCAGCAGCTGTGTGCGGGCTCTGTTCAAGGGTTTTCGACCGGCCTTTCCGGGCCAGGACCGCACCGCTGGGGGATTTCATGATGAAAATTCAGGCAGTGAAGCGGACAATCGGAAAGTTCGCGCTCTGGCTGCGCTTCTACCTTGCCTTTCTGGCCGCCCGGCTGGTTGCCTTCGGGTGCAGGATCACCGGGCGCCCGGGGACCTCCCTGCCCGGGGTGGCAGCCCTGAAGATCTTTCCCGGGCTTGTCCGGTTCCTGGCGCCCGGCTACGAGAGGGTGCTGGCGGTGACGGGGACCAACGGCAAGACCACCACCGCCAACCTCCTGGCGCACGTTTTGCGAAAGGCCGGGGTGCGGGTAGCCCACAACGCCGAGGGCGCCAACATGCTGCCCGGCGCGGCGGCAGCCCTGCTCCGGGACTGCGACTGGCTGGGGAGGCCCCGGAGCCGGGTGGCGCTCCTCGAGGTGGACGAGGGGAGCGTCGGGAAGGTCTTCGCCGCCGCCCGGCCTGAGATCGTGATCGTGACCAACTACTTCCGCGACCAGCTCGACCGCTACTGGGAGCTGGAGCGCACGACGGCTCTGCTGCGGAGCGCGGTGACGGAACTGCCCGGCGCCACCCTGATCCTGAACGGGGACGATCCCCTCGCGGCGGCGGTGGGCCGCGGCCACCCGCGGGCGCGCTGCTTCGGCGTGCTCCGGGACGCCGCTCCGGAGCCCGGCGCCGGCTCCTGGGAGGGCCGGGGGGCGGACTCCGGGGAGACCCGGGAGGCGAGGTTCTGCCTCTTCTGCGGGGCCGCCCTGCAGTACCGCTACTACCACTACGGCCAGCTTGGAGACTACTTCTGCCCCGGGTGCGGCTTCCGGCGGCCGGACCTGAGTTTTGCCGCCGCCGGGGTGAGCGCCGGCGACGTGCTGGCATTTACCCTGCACTATCAGCCTCCGGCTTCCCCATCCCTGCCGCCGCAAGGCGGCACATCAATTCTCCTCAAGGCCCCCCTGCGGGGGTTCTACAACGTTTACAACGTCCTGGGGGCGGCCGCCGCCGCTCTGACCCTCGGCGTGCCTGCAGCCGACCTGAAGGCCGCCCTGCTGGACTACACCCCGGCGCCGGGGCGGATGGAGGAGTTCTTCTTCGCGGGGCGCCCCTGCACCCTCGCCCTGATCAAGAACCCCGCCGGCGTGAACGAGGTGCTGAAGACCATCCTGGCGCGGGAGACGGAGAAGGCGCTGGTGATCGCCATCAACGACCTGGCCGCCGACGGGAGGGATGTTTCGTGGCTTTGGGACGCCGACTTCGCAAGGCTGGCAGGGGCGCGCCTCAAAAAGATCATCTGCGCGGGCCGGCGCGCCGCGGACCTGGCAGTCTGCCTGAAGTACGCCGGGATCGACCCCGGGCGGCTGGCGCTGGCTCCGGACCGCGCCGCGAGCCTCAGGATGCTGGCGCAGGAGGCACCGGAAGCGGAGGAGCTCTACGTGCTGGCGACCTATACGAATCTTTTCCCGTACGCCGGGCTCCTGCGCCGCCGGGGAAGGAGGGTGGAGAAGGGTGCGGCTCAGGGTCTGCCATCTCTACCCTGATCTTTTGAATTTATACGGGGACCGGGGGAACGTGCTCATCATCTGCCGCCGGGCAGCCTGGCGCGGGATCCGGGTGGAGCTGGACGCCGTCTCCCTCAACGACCGGGTGAGGTTCGCCGGCTACGACCTCATCTTCCTGGGGGGCGGAGCCGACCTCGAGCAGGGCCTGGTGAGCAGGGACCTGGAGAAGAAGGGGCCTTTTCTCGTCGAGGCGGCCGAGGCGGGGGTGGTGATCCTGAGCATCTGCGGGGGGTACCAGCTCCTGGGGCGGTACTACAGGGCGCGGGACGGCGCGGTCCTGCCTGGCGTGGGCCTCTTCGACCTCTACACCGAGGCGGGGGGGAAGAGGTTGAAGGGGAACGTTCTGCTCCGGCTTGCGCCGGAGCTTCAAACCGAGATTAGGCAGATTTACGGCCGGGGCGGGGCCGGACCCCCTTCCACCCTCGTCGGCTTTGAAAACCACTCGGGCCGCACCTTCCTGGGCGGTTCGGTGCGGCCCCTGGGCCGGGTTCTCAGGGGGTGCGGGAACAACGGGGAGGACTGCAGCGAGGGGGTCTGGTACAAAAACGCCTTCGGCACCTACCTGCACGGGCCGTTTCTTGCGAAAAACCCCCACTTCGCCGACCTGCTCTTGAGGCGCGCCCTCGCGCGCCGCTGCGGGGAGGTTCCACTCGCTCCCCTCGACGACACCCTCGAGCTCCACGCCCACGATGTCATGAAAAAACGCCTGCAAAAGGGCTTCATCCGGGTGCGCTGAGTTCAAGCCGAAGCCGGGCAGCCCGGAGAGCGCGGGCCTTTCCTTTACGAGGGGATTTCGTAGGGGATGATCTTGTTCTCCCAGGTCCTGAGCAGGAGCCGGTTCCCCTTTTTCCCCAGCAGGTAGTTGGGGGCGATGGGCGTCTTCCCCATCCCGCAGGGGGCGTTGATGATGTACGTGGGGACGGCAAGGCCTGAGGTGTAGCCCCGCAGCTGTTCCATGATCTCCAGCCCCTCGTCCACCGAAGTGATGAAGTGACTGGTGCCCCTGACGTTCTTGGCGTGGAAGATGTAGTAGGGCCGCACCCGGATCTTTAAAAGCTCCTGGTTGAGCTTCTTCATCACGTGGGGGTCGTTGTTCACCCCCCGCAGCAGCACCGCCTGGTTCCCCAAAACCACCCCGGCGCGCACCAGCATGTCGCAGGCCTGCTTCGCTTCCGGGGTGACCTCCCGCGGGTGGTTGAACTGGGTGTTGATGTAGATGGGCGGGTACTTCTCCAGGACTGCGCAGAGAGCCGGGGTGATCCGCTGCGGCAGGGTCACCGGGACCCTGGTGCCGATCCGCTTGATCTCCACGTGGGGGATGGCGTGCAGCTCCCCCAGCAGCCAGTCCAGGGTGAGATCGTCCAGCAGGAGGGCGTCTCCGCCGGTGATCAGCACGTCCCGGATCTCCTCGTTTTCCCGCACGTAGCGGAGCGCCGCCTCCAGGACGTGGCGCGGCCGGTGGGAGTCCACCTTCCCGATGTTGCGCCTCCGCTGGCAGTGGCGGCAGAACATGGCGCACTGGTTGGTGACGTTGATGATCAGGCGGTCGGGGTAGCGCCTCGTGATCCCCGGCGCCGGCGAGGTCCAGGCCTCGGCCATCGGGTCCTCGCACCCCCGCGTGTCGGCGACCTCAGGCCGCGCCGGGACCGCCTGCTTCCAGAGCGCCCCGTGCGGCTCGTCGCACATCACCAGCGCTAGGTAGTAGGGGGAGATCGCCCAGCGGAAGTGCCCGCTCACAAGTGTAATCTCCTCCCGGTCCTCGTCGCTCAAGGCGAGGAACCGGGCGAGGGTCTGGACGCTGGTGATCCGGTGCGAAAGCTGCCAGAGCCAGCTGTTCCAGTCCTCTTCTGCGGCTCCAAAGGCGCTCAAGATCCTCTCCCGGGCCTCCATGTAGGCAGGCACCAGGTCGAAGCCGGTCGGAATCGCCTTTTTCGCATCCAGGTAGTCGCGGATCCTTTCCCTCAGCTCCGCTGCCCGTTCCAGGGCGGCGCGCCTCTTTTCCAGGTTCTCCGGCTGTTTTCTGCTGTGTTTGCAGGTTGGATGCTGGTCGGAATGCTGTTCCGGATGCTTCTCGAAAAGGTTCGGAAATTTCAGGGCCATCTCGATCCACCTTCCTTTCTTCTCGGGCTCGCAATTTGATTTTTTCTGGCTACCGGTTGCGCTTTTGCTGCAGTTCCTGCGGCAGAATTTTTCCGCCTGCGTTTCCGCGGCAAAAGAAAACTGCCCGGAACGCAGACGTTGAGGGCAGCATAAATTTCCCCTGGACCAAATGAACCCTTCTTTGGCCATTCCTTTCCACGCTTACGAGGTTAGCTGACGGGTTCGGGTTGAAAGGTAACCCTACCCCGCACTCAATTCGCCGGATGCGCTCCCTGCTTCCAGGCGCTGCTTTCAGGGCTTGAAAGGCGCCTCTCGTGAGTTTTTCGCGTGCCTGGAAACGGGCGCCGGCTTGAGTGCGGGGATTCACCCCAAAGATTGGGTCCCCCGCTTCTCGTGGAGAGAATTCAGCGTTCCCGGTAAATCGTTTTTTATTTGAAAACATTATACCATGCACCTCTATCCTTGTAAAGAGAACGAAACCGGAAAAACAGGATCGGTGGAACGTTTTTCCAGGTGCTTGCATAAATTGACTTAGATTTGAGAACACCATTTTGCAAAGGAGGAATCTCCGGTGCATCATTACCACGACCTTGTACGGAGGGCGGTTGAGTTCGACCTTGAAGAGATCCGCCTGCTGACGGCCGCCGCCCGGACCGCTCCGCCCGGGGTCCGGCTGGTCCTCTTGAGGGTGATCAGCGACGAGGTCCGGGAACTAACATTCTGGACCACCCTGCTCGCCTTCAGCCGCCACGAAGACGGCTTGATGCCGCCGCCCCGACCGCCTTACGACTACTACCCCTACCAGGAAAAGGCTGATTCCGGCGAAGCCGCGCAGGAGTAAGCGCGAAAAGAGAGGGAGGGATGATCAATGAACGGAACCTGGCATCACGAGGTAAGGCAGGTCCTGCGGCTGGACGAGGAGGAGCTCGCCCTCTGGGAGAGGATCGCCGAAAGCGTCCCGACCCATCACCTCAGACACATGATCCGGATGATGATCCGGCGGGAGCAGGAGGAAATGGCGATGCTCCGCATGCTCCTGGGCGAGTCCTGCTACCCGGGGCCTGACTACGGCCCGGACCCCGGCTCCGCCATGGACACCACCACCTGCGAAGAGAAAAAGTAAAGTGCGAATTTTAGAACCGGCAGTTTCTCCCTGCCGGTTTTTCGCGCCTTGCTTACCCTCTTGCTCCGGCGATCCTGGCTTTTGGATCATAATTGTGCTACAATTAGTGTAACATTTATAGGAGATTAGGGGGTATCGGTGTGCTGCGGTTTGTCAGCGTGCGCGAACTCAGGCTGAAGTCAGGTGAGATCTGGCGCCAGTTGCGGGAGGCAGGCGAAATCGTGATTACCTCCAACGGAAAGCCGGTGGCAGTCCTGTCAGGTGTTGAAGAAAAGGATCTGGAAGATTACTTGAAGGCTTTGCGCCGCGCCCGGGCGGTGCTGGCGGTCAATAAAATCCAGGGGCGCGCCCGGCAAAAAGGGCTGGATCGGATTACCGAGGCGGAAATAGAAGAAGAAATCAAGGCAGTCAGGCGGAGCCGTCCCCAATGAAAGCAGTGCTGGACACCAACGTTCTTGTTTCAGGACTGCTTAAAGCCCACAGTCATGCCGGCACGATTGTCCGGCTTGTTGCTGCAGGACTGTTGAGGGTTGTTTATGATGCCCGGATATTGAACGAATACCGGGAGGTGCTTGCCCGCCCCAAATTTGGGATCGAAAAAGGAGAAAGAGACGCCCTTCTTGCCCAGTTCGAGTCCGAAGGGCTCCTGGTTGCCGCCAGGCCTTTACCCGAAAGACTGCCCGATCCTGATGACGAACCTTTTCTCGAGGCTGCCCTGGCAGCTGGGGATGCAGTTCTTATTACCGGCAATAAAAAGCATTTTCCGGCATCGGCATGTGGTGGTGTCACCGTCCTCAGCCCTGCTGAATTCCTTGCGCTCTGGCGAGAGAAGAACCGGTGATGCGCCGGGGCCGTTTCAAAGGGGTTTCTGCAAGAGGTGGTAAAAGAGGAAAGAAGGGGCAAGAGAGGGCGATTTCAGGAAAATTCGGCGTGCTGGGGGGACAATGGCGCGATTTTTAGCCCTAAATTTTCCTGCAGGCCTGTCCGATACTAGAAGTAGCCGGGCAGGCCTTTTCTGTTCCGGCACCTTTGAGCCGCCTTGGGCCGGGGCCATGCCTGCACATCCGCACTCCACCCGGCCAGGGCGAAAAAAGAGAAAAAGGGGGGATTTCCCAGAGGAAAGAGAAAGGCATTTTCAGGGAGAGGAGCATTAGCGTTCAAGAAGCAAAAAAAGGTCAACAACTTCAAGCGCAGGGAAGCGCAAAAAAACTTCAGGGAGGAGTGAGACACCATGATCATCAACCACAACATCAGCGCCCTCAACGCCTGGCGCGGCCTGAGTGTAACCAACAGCGCCATGTCCAAGTCGCTTGAGAAGCTCTCCTCGGGCCTCCGCATCAACCGGGCCGCGGACGACGCCGCGGGGCTTGCCATCTCCGAGAAGATGCGCGGCCAGATCCGGGGCCTGAACCAGGCCATTCGCAACGCCCAGGACGGCATTTCCCTGATCCAGACCGCAGAGGGCGCCCTGAACGAGACCGAAGCTATTCTCCAGCGCATGCGTGAGTTGGCAGTACAAGCATCCAATGATACTTTAACACCAGAAGACAGGAACCAGATCCAAAGAGAGATCAACCAGTTAACCGAAGAGGTACAGAGGATTAGTGTTACAACTGAATTCAACACGCAACGACTTTTAGACGGCGACTTCACTGGCAAAAGTTTCCATATCGGTGCTAACCAGTCGCAGACTCTTACTGTTGCCATCAATGACATGCGCGCTGTAAGCATTTCTACGAGTGGTACTTTTGGTACTGGCGGGCTAGGTATTGCGACTAGTAGTGGTAGTGGTACCACTGCCGCCAATTACATTCAAAACCTTGCTTACTGGACAGGTACAGTAGTAGCGTATGCAACTGGATACGCTGTTGATGTTACTGGTCAGGCAAGTGCTGAAGCAGCAATTACGACCTTCCAGAACGCTATAAATACTGTCTCCACAGAGCGTGCCAAGCTTGGCGCCTACCAGAACCGTCTGGAGCACACCATCGCCAACCTTGGAGTTGCTGCGGAAAACCTAACAGCAGCCGAGTCCCGCGTCCGCGATGTAGACATGGCCCAGGAGATGATGAACTTTACAAGACAGCAGATCCTGATGCAGGCCGGCACGGTGATGCTCGCTCAGGCGAACATGGTGCCGCAGGCGGTATTGCGGCTCCTCGGCTAAACTGCAAAGGTGCGGGCTGGCGGAAAAAGAGAGCCCACGCCAGCCCGCTTTCTTCTTAAAACTCCTTTTAGTCTACAGTTTGACCGGGGGTGAGGCTTCTTGAAGGTAGGGCCGGCGGAAGAGCGTTTTCGGGTTGTACCCCACCAGCCAGGCAGGCTGGGTTCAGCAGCCGGGAGCCAGCAGGTGCGCTGGGACCACGTTGAGCCTGTTGATAGCGAGAAAAAGACCCCGGGTGAAGGCGGCTACCGGGAGAAGCTCCAGGAGGCGGCCGAGAAGCTCACGCGGGCGGCGCGGGTGTTTGACTACAAGCTCCACTTTAAGATTCACGAGGATACGAAGAGGGTGATGGTTCAGGTGATTGACGAGGAGACCGACGAGGTGGTTAACGAGGTTCCTCCGGAGAAGATCCTGAACCTCGTGGCCGAGATCTGGAGGCTCGTGGGCCTCCTCGTGGACGAGAAGGTTTAGAAAGGGCGGTTTGGAAATGGTAAGCACGAGCTTCAGCCCGATCAACAGGGTGGCCGGTCTCGTATCCGGCCTCGAGACCCAGAAAATCGTCGAAGACCTGATGAAGGCGGCGCGCATTCCCCTCGATAAGCTCTTGCAGCAGAAGCAGATCTTGCAGTGGCGCCAGGAGGACTACCGCGCCATCAACAGGGCGCTCATGGACTTCCGCACGAACACCGCTTCCCCCCTGCGGTTGCAGGGCACCTTCCAGGCAAAGAAGGCCACGTCGAGCGACGAAACGGCAGTCACGGCTGTACCGGGTGGCAGCGCGGTAACAGGGACGTATGAAGTCACGGTTACAAGCCTGGCCAAAACTGGCAGCCTTTTTAGCACGGTGAGCCTTTACGCGAGTTATCCCAACTTCGATCCCGATGCTAAAATGTCCGATACTACCAAGTCCTTTGGGTTATCCGCAGCCACATCCTTCGACATTATTACCTATAAAGCTGACGGTACACCGGATGCCACCATCACCATTAACGTTGATCCCAACGAAACCCTAAACCAGCTTCTGGCAAAGATTGGCACCCAAACGTCGGGCAGACTTACAGCGTTTTTTGAGAAAAGCACCGGGAAAGTAGTAATCTCAACGACTAAGACGGGAAACTATAACGAGAACAAGTTTACTCTGCAGGATACAAACTGGTTCCTGCTGGACTACTTGAAGTTTTCCGCTTACTTTTCGCGTTCCCCTATAGATAACACCGAGATCTTATCGGGAACCGATGCCGAGTTAACAATCAATGGCCTTACAGGAATAAAGCAGCACGAAAACACCTTCACCCTGAACAACATTACTTTTACCTTAAAGAAAACGACGGTATCCCCGGTGCTGGTCACGGTCGCTAATGATACGGACAAGATCTTCGAAACCGTGAAGAGCTTCGTGGACCAGTTCAACTCTCTGCTCGACACGATCAATAAGGAGCTGACCGAGGAGCGCTACCCCGACTACCTTCCCCTGACGGATGCGCAAAAGGAGCAGCTCACAGACAAGCAGATCGAGCAGTGGGAGCAAAAGGCGCGAAGCGGCCTCCTCAAGAACGACCCGCTCCTGAGCGACATCGTCTACCGCCTGCGCCGGGCGCTCACGACCCCGGTCACCGGGCTCACGGTGTACGACTCCCTCTTCGACATTGGCATCAGGACAGGCTACTACTGGGAGGGCGGGAAGCTGTACATCGACGAGGCCAGGCTCCGGGAGGCGATCAACGCCAACCCCGAAGCGGTGATGAAACTCTTTACCACAAGCGCGCCAAACTTTGAGCAGCAGGGGCTCGGTGTGCGCCTCTACAACGAGGTCAACAACGCCATAAGCAGGGTCACGGCCCAGGCGGGCTCGCCCTATACTCTTGTGGACAACAGCTTCCTCTCCCGGAGCATCCGCGAGCTGGACGAGCGCATTGAGACAATGGAGGAGAGGCTGGCTCGGCTCGAGGACCGCTACTGGCGCCAGTTCACCGCCCTTGAGCAGGCCCTCGCTACGATGCAGGCCCAGAGCAACTGGCTGGCGGGCATGGCCGCTCAGATCGGTTCGGCGAAGTAGAAGGATCGAGGTGAGAAGATGGCAGTGGCGAATCCCTACGAGAAGTACCGCGAGGTTCAGGTCCTCACGGCCTCCCCGGAGCGCCTCGTGCTCCTGCTCTACGAGGGGGCGATCCGGTTCCTGGAGGAGGCCAGAGCGGCCCTCGATGGGGGGGACCTGGCGAAGGCCCACGAAAGGCTGACGCGGACCCAAGACATCCTGACCGAGCTCATCACTGGGCTCGACTTCAACTACGAGGTTTCCAGCAACCTCTACCGCCTCTACGACTACTTCCGGAGGCGCCTCGTAGAGGCGAACGTGAGGAAGGACCCGGGCGCTGTTCAGGAGGTTCTGAGGTTTTTGAAAGAACTGCGCGACACCTGGCGCGAGGCCGTAGTTTCCCGAAAGGCAGGGGAAAGCATTGAAAGCAAAGGTTGACGGCTACTTCCTGCTTCTCGACGGCGCTGAAAAACAGGTGGCAAAGGCACTGCGGGAGGCGGGTCTGGAGGGAAGCGAAGTCTGCTTCCCGATGCTTCCCACTGGCTCCGGCACCTCAAGGCGCACCGTCTGGTGGGCGAGTGCGGCGCGCCTGTTGAACTCGTTCAAGGCCAAGGGGGATGACGACAAGGTCTTCTACTGGGGGCCGCAGCGTTTCCTACGCCTCTTCCTGCGCGAGGCTTGCCGCTGGGACGGAGGTACCCCAGTCCTCTGGTCCCACTGGGAGCGCGTCCGGGAGGACGGCGTCTCGCGCTTTTACGGGGCGCTTGGGGTCTGCCTCCCTGCTTCCATAGCCAGGGAAACGTGCGATCTGGCTACTCACCTCGGGAACAGGTTCTTCGCGCAAGTGCTTGGGAAGGCCCTCGCCGAAGCCGGACGCAACCTGGTGTGCCTCGGGAAGCCCTGGCCGGAGCCCCGGGAGGAACTCCTTGTACCCAAAGGAGACCGGAAAGTTACTCTCGCCATGATTGCCAGGGATGAAGAGGAGTTTCTGGCCGGCTGCCTCGAGCAGGCGCTCCCCTTCGTTGACGCGATCGTGGTGGTCGACACGGGCTCCCAGGACCGCACGGCAGAGACAGCGGAGTGCTACGGGGCGCGCCTCCTCCGCCACGAGTGGCGGGATGACTTCGCCGCCGCAAGGAACACCTACCTCGAGGAGATCCGGGAGGGCTGGGTCCTCACCCTCGACGCCGACGAATATCTTACTCCGGAGGCGGGTATCCTCCTGCGACGCTTGGCGGAGAAAAATGAACCTAAAGTGTACTACCTGCGCACTTTTAACTATCACTCCGATTTAGTTCCTGTTTTTAGTGATATTGCAAATGTAAGACTTTACTGGAGAACAGATGATACCCAGTATGTGGGGAAAATTCATGAACAACTTTCTACCTCGCTTTTTCGTGAACTTGTAGGTGGCCCATATGTATTGCACTTTGGATATCTTCCAGAGATCTTATCAAAAAAGAAAAAATTTAATCGCAATTTCGAGTTATTGGAAAAAGCCACATTAGAAAATCATTATCCGTTTGAATGGTATAACCTGGGAACTCTCCTGGTGTCCGAAGGCAAGGCAAAAGAAGGTCTTTATGCTCTCGAGAAATACTTCCAATTAGAAACACCGGAGACGCTAAAATTAAGACCCTCCGCCTACTGGCACGCGGCGCGGGCGGCCCTGGCCTGCGGGAAGAAGGAACTGGCTCTGGAGTACGCCGAAAAAGCATGCGGAACTCCCCTGCCGGAGTGCTACTTCACTAAAGCTCAGGTTTTGGAGGCTCTAGGCCGCACGGAAGAGGCAATCGCCGCCTACCGGCAAGCTGCTGCGCTGCCCGATCCCCCGGCGAGCCTCTACCAGATCTTCAACCAGACCGACTCTACCATCAAGCTCTGGCGCGCCCGTCTCGCCGCGGCGTCCCTGCTGGAGAAGGAGAAGAGGTACGCGGAAGCCGAACGCGAGTACAGGCAGGTCCTCGAAAAAGATGTGGCCAACATCTTTGCCCTCCTCGGACTTGCCCGCACCAAGCGCCTGCAGGGCAGGAACCGGGAAGCGCTTAAATGGGCAGAGCGCGCGGTAGAAGCGAGTAAAAGTGTTTTAGAGGCGCGGGCCGAGTATCTTGAGTGCCTGATTTCCCTCGAGGATTTTGAGGCAGCCAAAAGCTTTGCCGAAACAAGCGTTGGGGAATCCGGGGCCTTTTCTGGTTTGTATTTGCGCCTTGCCCAGGCGCTGCAATCTGCCAGGCGGTGGCATGATGGTATCTGGGCTTCAGAAAAATACCTGGAATTTGATCCGGATCACGTTTTTGCCCTCCTGATTTATTCCCGGTGCCTCTGGAACACCGGCCAGTGGGAAAAGGCGCAGCAGGTTCTTGACAGGGCAGTCGAACTTGCTCCTGAGGATGCGGAGGTCGCCAATTGCTACGGGTCTTTTCTCCTTGCCCAGGGTCTTCCTGATCAGGCGAAAGTGTATTTTGAGAAAGCTCTTTCCCTGGACCCGGAAAACGGAGGAGCCAGATTGAACCTTGCCCGGGTTCATGTTTTGCAGGGTGATGTCGAGGCTGCACTTTTTCTTGTACATCCCCTGATAAATTTGGGAGAAGACAGCGGTTTCAAAGCGGAGGCGCGCATATTTTCGGCGAGATGCTTGATTGCAACCGGTTCTCCTGAGCAGGCAATCCATTTGCTGGAGGAAGAGGGTGATTTTCAGGATGCTACCTTAAAGCAAGAAGCGTGGCTCGTGAAGGGCAATGCCTTTTATGCCCTCGGTATGTACCTCGAGGCTGTCAACAGTTACTGGGAGGCCTTCAGGCTAAATTCCGAGGATTCAGAACTGCTTTTCCGCATTGCCTTAACCATGATTAAGCTGAACCGCCTTGAAGATGCTGAAAACGCCCTCCTGCGCCTTCAGGAAATCGACCCCTCCTATCCCGAATCTCAAAAACTGTTAAGCTTGATTCGTATACAGAGAGACCTCATGAGTCATTGAGCACGTGGTTAGGAGGCGGAAAAGTGCAATCATGTAACAAAACAATTTTGATCGGATCTCCAGTAAGGCAAAAACCGGAAATCCTGGAGTTGTTTTTACTTTCACTTCAGGCGTTGAAGAAGGAAGGTTACTCAATTGCCTACTGTTTGGTAGATGATAACGATGATGAACGTTCATCACGTCTCTTGGAGCAGTTCAGGGTAGAAAACAGAGATCCGGTCTGTGTTTTCAGGGTCGAGCCGAATGAGAATTTTATAAATGAGAATTTTATAAGGGATGAAGTAACTCACCGCTGGACGAGCGAACTTGTTTGGCGGGTTGCTGCTCACAAAAACAGGATTATTGAATACGCGCTGGCCAATGAATTTGATTATTTGTTCCTTGTCGATTCTGACCTTGTTCTCCATCCGCATACTCTGGTTCAATTGGCGAACTCGGGAAAAGATATTATTTCAGAAATTTTTTGGACCAGGTGGCAGCCGGACATGCCTGAACTTCCACAGGTTTGGGGGTGCGATCATTATACTTTGTATGAACTTGTTCCGGGCGAGAGGCTTTCCCCTGATCATGCCCGGCTTCGCCAGCAGGAGTGGTTGGAAAAGCTCAGGAAACCGGGAGTGTATCGAGTCGGGGGGCTAGGGGCATGCACGTTGATTGCTCGCCCGGTGCTTGAAAGAGGCGTTAATTTTTCTCCACTTTATAATCTCTCTTACTGGGGAGAAGACCGGCATTTTTGCGTGCGGGCAGTTGCAAGTGGTTTTGAACTTTTCGTTGATACACATTTCCCCGCCTTTCATATTTATCGAGTTTCGGATATTCCAAAAGCGAAGGTATATCTTGCAGAAAATGGAATCCATTGCGGAGTTGACTTAGATGACATTGGTCATCACTTACTCGATAAAGCGAGTCAAGCACTTGTGTACTATGGGACAACTGATTATTACAAGCACGACTTAAAGGCCGGTTTAGAATTGTTCACTCCGGAAACCCGAAATGTGATATATCGAGAAAGGGTTAAGTGCAAAAGCGAAATAGAACGGGGTTTTATCGTGACTTACACCGAAGTCTCTAATATGGTACCGAGTAACATTACGAGCGATTCTGCCCTTGTTAAAGCAAAGGTTAGAAATTTCGGTTTGCACCATAATCGGAACTTTATGAATGAATTTGAGGCTAGGGTTTACTTCCGGAAGTATGAGCAGCAGTGGTTGATCGAGTCCATTGATTTCAGTCCCGAGGAAAATGCCAGCAAGCCTAAAAAGTTGCTCTGGTGGAGCCAGCGGGTAGCTAAACCAAGAGGAAACCGGATCACGCTGGCAATGGTTGTCCGAAACGAAGCAGATCGATACCTTCGCATCGTACTCAATCAGGCTAAGCACATTGTAGACGAGGCCGTAATCATAGATGATTGTAGCACCGATGATACACCTGATCTGATTAGGGAAACTATTAAGGATGACATTCCCCTCAGGTTGATCTGCAACAAAGAACCGTTGTTTGAAAATAACGAATCCCGTCTCAGACAGGTGTTGTGGGAGGAAACCATTAAAAGCAGGCCCGACTGGATTTTATGTCTTGATGCGGATGAATTATTTGAAGACAAAGCTGTAAATACACTAAGGCAGATGGTTAACCAGGAAGAATTCGACTACTTTTCTTTCCGAATTTACGATTTTTGGGACGAACGTCATTACCGGGAAGAACCGCTCTGGTCTGCTCATCTCAGATACTATATCCTGTTAGTCCGCTACCAGCCCAATTTCAATTACACTTGGAGCCAGAACTCTCTTTACTGTGGTCGTTTTCCGTCGAATATTGCTTTGCTGCCGGGGATTCAAAGCCAGTTGCGGCTTAAGCACTTAGGATGGATGAACCCTCGTGACCGTTTGGTAAAATACCTACGATATAAACGGCTGGATCCAGATGGTATTTACGGAATTAAAGAACAATATGAATCAATTCTTGATCCCTTTCCCCGGCTTGTCCGTTGGCAGGAATAAACAGAAAGGAGGAGAGAGAACAGAACGGCCTTATAAGCCATTGAACGCCTTAATTCAAAAATAAAAGTTTCGGTTATAGTATAAACCAAAATTCTTAAGGGCAAATCGCTTGCTTTATTGCTCAGGCCCTATGAAGCTGGGTGCAATAAGTTGCTTTGCAAGATTAGGAGTGTGGGGACGTAAGCATGAATCAGAGAGCTATTTGGGATGCTATCTGGTCCAAACCAGGTCACCAAGAATGGGACCCATTGTCGGAACAAATTTATTTAACTTTGTTGCGTGAATGTGGTTCTCCGGCGGGGCTTAAGATCCTGGAGGCTGGTTCGGGATCTGGGCGAATTTCGTTGCGGTTAGCCTGTAATGGTGCAAATGTAATTCTTGTTGATTATTCTGAAAAAGCTATCTTACTCGCGCAAAAAGCCTTTAAGGCAAAAGATTGTTCAGCTGAGTTTATTTTGGCGGATATAACAGAGCTACCTTTAGCCGATCAAAGTGTTGATATTTCATGGAATTCGGGTGTTTTGGAACATTTCTCTACCTCTCAGCAAATAGAAGTTTTGAAAGAAATGAAACGAGTAACAAAGCAAGGGGGAAAAATAATAAGTTTTAACCCAAACGCACGTTGTCTTCCATATCGAGTAGGTAAATATGTGGCTGAAATAACTGGCTCGTGGCCGTATGGAATAGAAAATCCGGTCACTACTTTAAGCGCAATTTGCGAAAAAGCGGGTATTCGGTTGGAGAAAGAATATTCGATTGCTCTTGTTGAAAGCTTAGATTTCCTCTGTTTTGTTCCTAATTCCGGCTATGTAAGGTCAGCAATGGAAACCTTTTTAAAAAGCCTATCTAAAGAAGAAATGGAGCTTTTCCCCGGATATCTTTTGGTATCTGTGATGTTATGTTAATTGTGTTGATATGTTGATATCGATAAGGAGTGAAGTTTCTTTGAAAAATGTTGCCCATACTTTGCCCTTTTTAATTAGAAGCCATCAGGATCTGACTATGGCGAGTTTGTGTTTCCACAGTTTATCAAAAAGTGATCCAGGAGCACTGGTTGTTTTATATAATCAGGGAGGTTTAAGTAACCAGGAATTACAGTTATTTCTCAGAAACTATGATTTGCAGGTTCAAATTTTGGGTGATGGCAAAAATGTGGGCATAGCTCCGGCAAGGATGGCCTGTTTCGAATTTATATGGGAATATTATCCCAGTATTGATTATATTTCCGAGATTCATGTAGACATGATTTTTCCGAAAAAATGGATTTGCAAACTGGTAGACTTTTTAGAGAATACAGAAGAACCAATAATTTGCCCAGGGATTTTAACATTGAGCGGAGAACTCCACCCGGAAGGAAAAGGTACCCCTGTGATAAGACAAATACCGTTAGGCAACCATGATCAAATGGATGAACTTCTTTGCTCGTACACAGCCAATGACATTGTAGAGGGCTTTGTTCATCCAGTTTTACATAAATCGAAAATATTAAAAAAAATAGGGGGTTATGATCTCAGGTTTTTAAAAGGGAAGCAAGGGTATGAAGATGATGTTTTATTACTGAATTATAGATATTTTATGGGGACGCGGTTTAATTGGCGACCAAAATGCTTATTGAGTGTTAGAGTTTTCCATGCTACACTATTCCAGCGTATGTCACTTCCTGGAAAAGAGAAAGACTTTGAGCAAAACTTGAGGGGTTTAATTTTTCAATTTGGCCTCAAGGGCTTAATCGAGCTTTGTGAAATTCACCAAGATAATACAGAATTCCCTCATTTGGTAGAACACATGATGAATTCTTTTTAGTTAAATTGTTGAAGAGCGGAAGGTAGACTCAGGCCGGGCCAAGGTTTCCCGAGATTTGCAGGATGATAGTGAAGGCACAGATGGTATTTACAGAATTAATGTACAGCCTAGTAGACCGTCTCATAAGACAACATTGTTATAATACCATACATAACCCTTTTTTCCTGATGTCAAGAAAAAAGCAGGGAGACGCAAACAAAAAGATCGAAGTTTCTTCCCGGTAACGGCAAAAAAGACAAAGACAACTCCCTGCGGAAAATCCCATTTTCGCCCCGGTAGACGCGGCGTACTCCAAAATTGCTCAAGATTTTTACTTTAAGGGATCACCCGCATATGCCCATTTAAAGGGTTTTGCTTCTAAACTATACTTTTCAATATACTGCATTTACATTATTTTTTAAACCAGTTCTTCTTTAGGAAGCAAAGATACTGCGTTTGATCACTTTGCGCATTAAAATGCTGAACCAGAGTTCTATTTGATTCAGCCAGGAGGCTCTGGTGGGGGTGAAAACATTTGGCGAAATAATCGTAGGTCTGTTTTTGCTTTTTGATCCAAGCCCATCCGAGTTCTACTACAGTTTAGCTAGCAACAACTCTGGAAGATAGTTTATATTCTCATGCATTTTACCAAATGTTAATCCACAAATGTTTAATAAGGGATCAGTCTTACTTGACAATCTAGAGACAGAGACAGATAGACAGAGACAGACAGAGAGAAACGTACCTTCCTCCAGCGAGGAATGCTTTCTTCCTCCGAACAGTTGTCCGGCAAAAAGGGGGCTCGTGAATTCACCCAGATGGTGCCCAGCGAAAACAAAAAAGAACGCACGTTTATAGTGGAGTTTTGGGCGAAGGTCTTTGACATTTTGCGGTGGGTGTCGCTTTTTCAGCTGCTTTGCCTGCTTGTCCGGAGGCGGCCTACATACCTTTTTGTGGACGCCTGGGTCCTGGGGCACCTGTTGGCTTCTCTCCTGGCCGTAGTTTACGTTAGGTTTTCGAATACTAATGCTTTCTGGTATTTCATTTTGTTTTACTCCTACCTGCGGGTGTTTGAGATCATTGTCTACCAGGTCAACGTCCTTCTGTTCGACGAGCATAGAGCTTCTTTGCGCGGACAAGACTACTACTTGCGGAGCTACCGGCGCATCGTCCTCTTGCTTCTGCACAACTACTTCGAGATCATTTTCTGGTTTGCAGCGTCCTATCTGGTGCTGGCCGGCCAGTTCAGCTTTGAAAAGTTTCACGGGTCCCTGGTTGGCGTGATATACTCCAGCTTCGCGGTGATGACCAATATCGGCTCCGCGGGGATCAGCGCGCGGACCCTGGCCGGGCTGTACGTTCTGTGGGCCCAGTCGCTGGTCGGCCTTTTTATGACCCTGGTTAGCCTTGCCCGGTTCATCTCCATCCTGCCTGTGCCGCGGACTCTCGAAGAGAAGGAAGACGGAAAAGGTCGCCCGGCCTGAGCCGCTTTCTTGCAAAGCCGGGGAGCAAGCCGACCCGCTGCGGCAGCGACTCGGGAGAATTCCCTTGTGGGGCGTATTCCTCCACGTCCGGCTGGCTGATCATGTAGGTGACGAGCACGGGGAAGACATCGTCGAAAACACCCTCCAGCCGCCTGAGCTTTTTCCTGATGAAGGCATCCACATCTTTTTTCGAGAGCTGGCTCTTGCTTTCGCCGACGATGGTGCAGGTTCTCCCGTTTCTTTCCGCCTGGCCGACGATGTTCACCTCGATGTCCTCGCCCCGGTTGTCCCGGACGAATTTCCGCGTGAGCCGGCCCTTCACCACGAGGCCGTGGTCCCGCTCTAAAAGCGCCGGCAGGGCCTTGAAGGCCTCGTCCTCCAGGCGGTAGCCCACCGTCGTAGCGAGGCCGCCTAACTGGCGCCTGGTTTCGGCGTGCTCGCCGATGAGCTTCCGCAGCTCTTCCTCGGTGCGCTTCTGCGCCTCCGCCAGCTCCCCGACAACTGCCTCCAGCCGGGTAAGTCTCGTCTGCCCCTTAAGCAGCGGGCCAGGACCGAAAAAGTTGAGAACCAAGCAGGAAGCTGATTTTCCGATGTAGAAAATTTATCAAAAGCGGTCGTTCAGTAGGAGGTGTGATTTTTGCTGCTCCGTTTAATAACGGAGGGAGAAAAACACAAGGACTATTTGCAAAGCATTGATGAGGTTATTCCGAGGAAGGCATATTCCAGGAAGGTTATGACTTCCCAGTACTGCATTTACAGGGCAGATGCTTTTGAACTCCTGAGGCGATTTCCGGAGTGTTCGATCCATGCTGTAGTAACAGATCCCCCGTATGGATTGGTAGAGTATACTCCTAAGGAGTTGGCGAAGCTGCGCGGAGGCAAGGGGGGTGTGTGGCGTATCCCTCCCGCGTTTGACGGGTGCCGGCGCAGCCCGTTGCCGAGGTTTACCGTGCTTTCCCGCAGGGACAAGGAACAGCTTCGCCTTTTCTTTGCCCGCCTGGCAAAGGAACTGATGCGCGTTTTGGTTCCCGGTGCCCACGTTTTTATTGCCACCAATCCCCTTGTTTCCCTCTGGGTGTACGAGCCGTTTATCGCCGCGGGCTTTGAAAAGCGGGGAGAAATCGTGCGGCAGGTCATGACCTTGCGGGGGGGAGATCGGCCGAAAAATGCCGAGAAGGATTTTCCTGAGGTTACAGTGATGCCGCGTTCCTGCTGGGAGCCCTGGGGGTTGTTTAGAAAACCCCTTGAGGGACGCGTGCAGGATAACCTCCGGAAGTGGAAAACTGGCGGCTTGAAGCGAATTAGTCCGAGCGAGCCTTTTAAGGATCTCATCCCTTCTGCTCCCGCCAGGGGTGGAGAAAAACAAATAGCTCCCCACCCATCTCTGAAGCCGCAGCACTTTCTGCGCCAGATAGTTCGGGCGTCTTTGCCTCTTGGAGAAGGGATTATCCTCGATCCTTTTATGGGTTCGGGGTCCACGATTGCCGCGGCTTCGGCTTGCGGGCTGTACAGCGTTGGCATAGAGATAGACGATTTTTACTTTGAGATGGCTGAAAACGCCATACCTCGCCTTGCTGAGGTGGCAGCCGGTAGCAGCGGGAACGGGGGAGACGATTATGCCGGAAAGGCGGATTAAGCGGTTCAAGCTCGACTACAATGTGAGTCTTCCTGAAGGTCTCACTCCCGAAATGGTCGCGCGAGCTGTTCGGTATATAGAGCGTGAGGCCAGCAAGATGGTGGATATTTACTTTAGATCAACGGAATGTTTTTTCAGCCATTGTCGGCATCTGCGGAATTAGGGCCTTAGATCATCTGAGTCCATATGAGAGGAACCCGCATCGCTACGAATCCCAACAGCGCTTTCCGGATCTCCGTCGAAGGGGGAGCCATCACCCTCCGCCGCCGGAGCACTGCCTCGAATCAAAGGCGAGCATAAGACCCTGGGCGCTTCAATCGCACTACGACCACCCGGGCTGGTATATTGTGTGGCGTTATCTCGTAGATCCCACTCTTACGTTCGAAAAAACACCTGTGGTTATATGGCGGGTAGACGTGGCTTTTCTCCGACAGACGGACTGGAAGTACGAGCATAGTTCAGCCGGGCCTTCAGGGGGCGGCCGGACCCATACGTTTGGAGTCAAAAACCCCAAAAAAGTGTTTCAGGACAGAGCAGTCTACTTAAGGACGGATGTTAAGCTGGCAAAAGGAAAACCAGTTCCGGCAAATGGGGGAACTTAACCCCTGAAATAACTGGCAGTTCCCGGAGTGCCGCTCCAAAATTAAAGCCGTGCACGTGCACATTGTTTTACATGGAGGCTTTATCGCCGGGAGTAAGTTCAGGGACACTGGAAAACACGGAGAGCCAGAGTCGGGCTCATCGTTAATGAAAACCGGCCCGACATCTGGCTCTTGGCTTTTGTCTGAGCGCGGCACCCAGGGGAAAGTGGTACCTAGAAGTCGAACGAGTAGTACACGGCGATGCCCTTCTGCCGGGCATATTCCTCCACGTCCGGCTGGCTGATCATGTAGGTGACGAGCACGGGGAAGACATCGTCGAAAACACCCTCCAGCCGCCTGAGCTTTTTCCTGATGAAGGCATCCACATCTTTTTTCGAGAGCTGGCTCTTGCTTTCGCCGACGATGGTGCAGGTTCTCCCGTTTCTTTCCGCCTGGCCGACGATGTTCACCTCGATGTCCTCGCCCCGGTTGTCCCGGACGAATTTCCGCGTGAGCCGGCCCTTCACCACGAGGCCGTGGTCCCGCTCTAAAAGCGCCGGCAGGGCCTTGAAGGCCTCGTCCTCCAGGCGGTAGCCCACCGTCGTAGCGAGGCCGCCTAACTGGCGCCTGGTTTCGGCGTGCTCGCCGATGAGCTTCCGCAGCTCTTCCTCGGTGCGCTTCTGCGCCTCCGCCAGCTCCCCGACTACTGCCTCCAGCCGGGTAAGTCTTGCCTCGCTCCCTCTCTGCGCCTCCGCAAGCTCCTCAACGCGCTGCTCGGTGCGCTTCTGCGCCTCCGCCAGCTCCCCGACTACTGCCTCCAGCCGGGTGAGTCTCGTTTCGCTCTGCTTCTGTGCCTCCGCGAGCTCCTGCAGGGCGCGGTCGAGCCTGCCGACCTCCTTTTGGGTCTCCTTCTGCGCCTCCGCAAGCTCCCCCATTTTCACGCTAAGCTCGCGGACGATCTCCTTCAGCTCGTTGAAGTCGCTCGTCTTGACGAGGTCGGTGTAGGCCTCGTGGATTACCTCCGCCAGGACCGCCGCCTGCTCCGGCGGGAAGACGGTTTGCAGCTTGCTGTGCACATTTTCGTAACGCATGATCAGGCTTGCCCCTCGAATTGACAGTGGTTTTCGCTAATAGAATACCACCAGTTTTGGCCGGGCGCAACAGATTTAAGAAGGAAGGCAAAAGTGATAGAATTATACGCGGAAGCAAGATTCAATCTGATCACAAGGCGATATTACCGGCGGGAGCGTGGATGGAGTGTCCGGAACGGTTAGAGACGAAAAAGAACCGGGCCATGAATGGCATGAATGGGATGTTTACATTGCAGCCTGGAAGCAGCGGCTCCAGGCTGCAAGGAAAAAGAGATCAAGAGAGGCTGAACGCGCCCTGAGGGAGGCTATGGCAGCGGCACGCTTTCTAGTCGAGAGCTGCGGTGCCAGGCGGGTCTACCTTTTCGGCTCTCTGGCCTGGAAGAGGCCTTTTTTTCGCCTTGACTCCGACATCGATCTGGCAGTGGAGGGGATGCCGGAAAAGAACTGGAGTCTGGCCGAACGGGGCCTTGGGGAGCGTCTCAGCTTTTCTTTTGATCTGGTTGATCTCGGGGAAGCTGCTCCCTTTCTGCGCAGGAAAATTGAGACTGAGGGGGTCCTTCTTTGTGAGTCGGGAACTTGATGCCGTATCCCTCCGAAGCTTTATTGCCGAAATCCGGGATAAGTTAAGCGCCCTCCGGGGCATTGGCAGGGAAGCGGAGGCAGGGATAAAAGGCGCGGGAAAGAAAAAAGGGCTTACTTCCCTGGAGCTGATGGGGCTGGCACACTGCCTCGAGGGTTTCTACACCGGTGTGGAAGATATTTTTTTAGACGTCCTGACCACGATCAACCACGCCACCCTTGCTTCGGAAACATGGCACCGGGATCTGCTGCGCCGGATGACACTCGACATACCCAAAGTCCGGCCGCCGGTAATCGATGAGAGCCTCGCCCGGAAGCTTGACGAATACCGCCGTTTCCGCCACCGTGCCCGGCACATGTACAGTCCCCTTGTCCCTGACTGGGACAGGATGAAGCATCTGGTTTATGACCTCCCGGAAGTTTTAGAGAGTCTCATTTCCCGGATGGAGAGATTTCTGGCCTTCCTGGAGAAGACTGCCGATCGCCTGGATGAAGGGTAAAAAATCGCGCGGCAGACAAAGCGTACGGGGCATGCTTAAAAAGGCGGCTTTGGGAGAAACTAAACCAGGAGCCGCTGCCTGAGAACCATACAAGACCCTGGAAAGGAGGGTAGACCGGTGGCGGAAGACCGCAGAACGGGCAACGAGCGCTGCAGCCGCGAGGCCGCGGAGGATCTCCAGGAACTGCTGGAGATGAAAAGGGAAGCCTTTGTGCGGCAGGTGATGAAGCGGAGGGAGGGAATTTCGGCGGAACAGGAGGGATTCCTTCACGGGCTGCGCACGGGGAGCCACAAGGTTCCCAACCCAAAGAGGAACGATTGAAGATGTTGCGGCGGGGAGCTGTTTGCGCTCCCCGGAAGCCAGGATGAAGAGGCCGGCCGTTTCCACCGCCGTGGCCGGCGCGTGTACAATCCTCCTGCTCTTGACTGGGGCAGGGGGAAGCATCTGGGCCCCCTGCCTTAATCAAGCCCTTTGTAATTTACACCAGACGCATCCCCGCCTCCAGGGCGCGCAGGTTCACCTCCCGGTACTGCGGCGGCACCGCCCCGGCCACAACCTCCTTCCAGTCGACGAGGCTGGCGAGCCCGGCCAGCAGCACAAGCGCCCCCAGCAGCACCACGTTCATTACCCGGGCGTTCCCAAGCCTTTCCGCCTCCCGGTCGGCGTCGATTAAATAGAGGGAGACCGGGAAAGAGGCCAGCCGCTCCTCGATGTCCCGGGGGTAGGGAACCGCCCCGGTGAGGACGGGGAGCGAGGGGATCTCCCTCCTGTTTGCCAGGAGGGTGCCGTTCCTCTTCAGGAAGTGCACGTAGCGCAGGGCTTCCAGCTTCTCCAGGGTCACCAGGATGTCGATCGCCCCCGGGCCCACCAGGGGGGAGTAAACCCGTTCCCCGAAGCAGACCTGGGTGACCACGCTTCCGCCGCGCTGGGCCATCCCGTGCACCTCCGTGCTCTTGACATCCAGCCCCGCCAGGAGCAGGCCTTCCGCCAGCACCCGGGAGGCGAGGAGGATCCCCTGGCCGCCCACCCCGGCGAACATCACCCGTTTCGTCCCTTCTGCCATCATGACGTCACCCCTTTCTCCTGCACCCGCACCGCCTGGTGCCGGCAGACCTGCTCACAGAGCCCGCACCCGGCGCAGGCAAGCGGGTCGATAGCCGGGTATCCCTCCCCGTCCAGGGAAAGGGCCGGACACCCCAGACGGAGGCAGTTCTTGCATTTCGTGCAGTTCTCCCTTGCGACCTCCCGGGCGGGGCCGCGGCGCGCCTCCTTGAGGAGGCGGCAGGGCGCCTTGACGACGATGGCCACCCGCTCGCGGGATGTTTTTGTCTCCCGGATGGCGTTCCTGATCCCCTCCAGGTCGTAGGCGTTGACCACCAGCACCCGGTCGAACCCCACCGCCCGGAAGATGCGCTCCGGGTCCTGCATGACCGTTGGCTCCCCGTCCAGGGTCCGCCCCGTTCCCGGGTTCTCCTGGTGGCCGGTCATGGCAGTGCTCCTGTTGTCGAGCACCACGGGGACGATGGGGCGCCTGTTGAATACGGCGTCAACCGCCCCGGTGATCCCCGAGTGGTAGAAGGTGGAATCGCCCAGCACCCCGAAGACCTTCTCCCCCTCCGGGAGGTTGGTGCTGATCCCCAGGGCGATAGAAAACCCTCCCCCCATACAGGCGGAAACGTCAATCCCGTCAAGCGGCGGCATGGCGCCCAGGGTATAGCACCCGATGTCGCCCACCACCATCACCTTTTCCCGCCGGGCCAGGTAGAAGAAGGCCCGGTGCGGGCACCCGGCGCAGAGGATGGGCGGCCGTGCGGGAATGCCGGCCACCGGCTCCGCTGTTGCCGGTTCCAGTTGCTCCAGGGGCTCCAGGCCCGCCTTCGCAAGGGATGTGGCCACCGCCTGCGGGTTCAGCTCGAAGAAGGGGGAGATGTACTTCTTTCCCTCGCAGGCAACCCCCAGCGCCCGCACAAGGGTCTCCAGGTAGGGGTCGAGCTCCTCCACCACGTACACCTGCTGCACCCGGCTGGCGAACTCCCGGATGATCTCCCCGTCCAGCGGGTAGACAAGACCCAGCTTGAGGACGGAGTACCTGTCCCCGAAGGCCTCCTTGACGTAGTTGTAAGAGGCGCCGGAGGTGATGATCCCCACCTCGCTGTCGGTGATCTCCATCGTATTTAAGGCCCGGGCCTCCGGGTCGACGAGCAGCCTCTTCAGGTTTTCCTCCAGCGCCAGGCGGCGCGCCCGGGCGTGGGCCGGCAGGACGACGTACTTCGGCACATTGCGCTCATAGCTGCGGCTCCGCCGGCGGTACTCCGCCGCCGGGTCGATCTCCACCACGCCGCGGGAGTGGCTCACCCGGGTCACCAGGCGCAAAAGAAAAGGAACGTCGTGGCGTTCACTCAGCTCGAAGGCCAGCCTGGTAAAGTCCCGGCACTCCCGGCTGTCCGACGGCTCAAGCATCGGGACCTTGGCATGGAGGGCATACCACCTGTTGTCCTGTTCGTTCTGGGAGCTGTGCATGCCCGGGTCGTCGGCTACGGCGATGACCAGCCCCCCGTTGACGCCCATGTAGGCGATGGTAAACAGGGGGTCGGCTGCCACGTTCAGACCGACGTGCTTCATGGTCACCAGGCTGCGCAGGCCCGTCACGCACGCCCCGTAGGCCTGCTCCAGAGCGACCTTCTCGTTAACCGCCCAGGCGACCATGGGGCCCTCCATCTCCGCCAGGGCCTCCACGATCTCGGTGCTCGGCGTGCCCGGGTACCCGATCCCCATGCCGACCCCGGCCTCCCAGGCACCCCTGGCAACACCTTCGTTCCCGGACAAAATCACCTTCTGCTGCAATTTCGCGTCTTCCCCCTTCAAGCATCTTCAGAACTCCTTCCACATGCAATTCGCCATCTCGGGCGGGGAATCCTTTTTTCGTCCGCCGGAAAGTGCCCGCGCCGTCGGGCGGCTGCGATGAGTCTTGGCAAGCGCAGGGAAAGAGCCAGATCATAATTTTCAGGTGAGGTGACGGGGATTTCTTTCAGCACATCGGTGCGGTCAAGATGGCGGGGAACGCAAAAACCCGGGCGCGAAAAACCCGGGCGCGACGCCCGGGTTGTTCTCTCACATGTTCCGCTGGTCGAAGATCCGTTTGGTTTTCTTTTCGCTGCGGGGGAGGCTGCCGTGCGGGACGACCTCCACATCAGCCTGGATCCCGATGATGCGCTTGATGCTCTGCCGGCAGGCTGCGGCGGTCTGGCCGGGGTCGGCCCCCGGCTCTCCCTCCACCCGGATCAGGATCCGGTCCTTCCCGTCCTGTCTGGTGAGGATCACCTGGTACTCGCTGCTGGCGCCCTGTGAAAGCCTCAGGGCGGCGTCGATCTGCCCCGGAAAAACCAGCACCCCCTTCACCTTGAAGGACTCGTCGGTGCGCCCCAGGATCCGGTCGATCATGGGGTAGGGGCTGCCGCAGGAACAGGCCTCCGGGAGGAGGCGGGTGATGTCCCGGGTGCGGTAGCGGAGCAGCGGCATCCCCTCCTTGGTGAGGGTGGTGATGACCAGCTCACCTTTTTTCCCCACCGGCAGCACCTCTCCGGTGTCCGGGTCGATGACCTCGAAGTACAGGTAGTCGCTCCAGTAGTGGATGCCGCAGTGGCGCGGGCAGTCGATCCCGATCCCGGGGCCGTAGATCTCGGTGAGGCCGTAGATGTCAAAGGTGTCGATGTCCAGCAGGGAGGAGATGCGCTGCCGCATCTTTTCCCCCCACCGCTCGGAGCCGAAGACCCCAAGGCGCAGGGCAACGCGGTCCTGCAGGCCGCGCCGGGCAATCTCCTCGGCCAGCAGCAGCCCGTAGGAGGCGGTGGCGATGAAGACAGTGGCCTTGAGGTCGAGCATCATCTCCAGCTGTTTCTCGGTGTTGCCCGGCCCCATGGGGATGGCCATCGCCCCGATCCGCTCAGTTCCTGCCTGGAACCCGATTCCCGCCGTCCAGAGGCCGTAGCCGGGGGTGATCTGGACACGGTCGCGGTTTGTCACCCCGGCGTAGCGCAGGCAGCGCGCCATCATCTCGGCGAAGGTGTCCACATCGTTCCTGGTATAGGGTATGATGATGGGCTTCCCCGTAGTCCCCGAGGAAGCGTGGATGCGAACGATCTCTTCTTCCCCTACCGCCCGCATGTACTCGAGGGGATAGGCCCGCAGTTCTTCCTTGGTGGTGAAGGGAAGGCGGGCGAAGTCCTCCAGGGTCCGGACGTCCTCCGGCCTGATCCCCGCTGCGTCCAGCTTGTCGCGGTAGAACTGGCTGCGGCTGTAAAGGCGCCGCAGCAGGCCCTGCAGCGCCGGAAACTGGGACCGAAAGACTGCATCGAAATCCGTTAAGGCGTGTTCAGGCATGCTCTTTGCCATCGGAAAGGCCCGGCCCCGGCACTGGAACCGGCGGCCAGGCGGGCACCTCCTCTCCCGAAACAAAAAACAAACCAGGCCTGCAAAGCCTGGTTGCAATTCCCACAGCACCTCGACTTTGCTCAGCTCACCTCTGAAAAACCCTCTCCTCGTCTCGGCTCAACCTATTTAATTTTAATTCAATTTGTTTTATACCACATGGGCAACGGTCGCGTCAAGGTTTTTTCAGCAGCCGACACCTTTAGGGCCCGTTCCGGTACATCTTACTATTTCCCGGCGCGGGTTGCAAACAGGCAGCCGAGGAGTGATCGCAGAGAGTTGCCACGCTCCGCTGTTTGCTGTATAATATCCTTGCGGTTTCAGAAAGCGGAAATCAACAATGCATTGATGCTGATGTAGCTCAGCGGTAGAGCAGCGCACTCGTAATGCGCAGGTCGTGGGTTCGAATCCCACCATCAGCTCCAGGAAAATCAAGGCTTCCGGCGTTTGGGCCGGGGGCCTTTTTGCCTGGTTGCCGCCCATTCGCCGGTCATTCACCCTCACTGCTCCTTTCCTCTGGGAGCTCCATCTACTATACAAGAGACAGTAACCTGGTAAAGGTTCGCTCGGACAGACAAAATTTTATCGTTATGGCGGCTCCGAGGAGCTTTCCTTGGTAGGCGTCAGTATGGAGCAGGCGGAGAGCCTCTACCGCGACTGGTCCAGCACTCAGGCTACTGAGTGCTGGGCGGCGTAGGATTTGTTAAGACAAAGAAGAGGTCGGAAATAAAGCGGCTTAAGGCAGGTTACTTCTGGGGAACAGGGGAAACAGGGGTTATATACGGATAGTGAAAATGGTTGGTTTGGGTTATGATGAAAGTGCAGGGGGTGAAGTATGATGAAACCTCTTCAGGTAGATTTACCCGATAAGTTGGCGGCGGAGATTGCTACACTGGTGCAAGCGGGCTGGTTTCGTAAAGCTTTTCCGCTGCAAAATTCAGGAGAACGTTTACGGTACGGGTGTTAGGGGGGGGGTGTTCTTATGGGTAAACGGGTGCAAAAAGCGCAAAAACGCCGCACGATCGAGGAGATACTTGCGGTTCTCCGGGAGCACCTGCCCGGACTCCGCGAGCGGTATAAGGTGAGAACGCTTGGCGTCTTCGGTTCGTATGTGCGCGGGGAGCAGGGTAAGCGTAGCGACCTGGACGTGCTGGTGGAGTTTGAACGCGCGCCGACATTTTTTGAGTTTATTGACCTTGAGGACCACCTGAGCGAATTGCTGGGTGTTAAGGTGGACTTGGTGATGAGAAGTGCGCTCAGGCCGGCTATCGGTCGGCGGATCCTTGCCGAGGTGATAGCCGTATGAAATCAAAGCGGGTATATACCGATTACCTGCGGGATATGATCGAATACGCCGGCAAGGCAGTGCAATTTATGCAGGGTGTGGCCTTTAACGATTTTCAGGGAAACGATGAGAAAATCTTCGCAGTTGTAAGAGCGCTGGAGGTGATCGGGGAGGCAGCGCGTCATATTCCCAGGTCTCTCAGGGATAAATATCCGCAGGTACCGTGGCGGAAGATCATTGGCATGCGTGATAAAGTGGTCCACGATTATTTTGGCGTGGATCTTGAGGTGGTATGGCGAACCGTTCACGAGGAGCTACCCAAGATGCAGAAGGCTGTATCGCAAGTGCTGGCCGACATTGAGGCAGAGGAAGGCCGTGAGTCACCGACTGAATAATCGTGCTTATCGCGGGTGCCGGCACGGGTGATGCGCCAGAACGAGGTGATCAAGGAACTATTTCGCCGGAAGATTCAGGAGAAGGTGGCCCGCGAGCGGGATAAGGTGTTGAAGCGCATCGATGACGAACTCCCTTCCTGGATTGCGTGGACGCTAAAACCGGTTGCGGGTATATCCTTCGATATGCAGCACCGCCAGGTTTTTCCTGCCTGAAAGCACAGAAAAGGAGCAGAAGGAGTTGAGAATGTGAAGGCTGAACTCTCCGGCAATTGCCGGACAACTGCCATGGGGATTTTACCCCACCGTTCCCCGGAGGCGGCATTGAATCTTGCCCTTTCCCTCGACATCCCTTTCTGGCCCCAACTTCCCAAACTCAGCTTCTACGAGGATATGTACGTTCAGGCTTCGGAGCATCTGCCGGGAATTGTCATCGATGAAGAAGGCAAGCGGATTACCTTTTCCCTGGAGCGGTTCTACGAAGAGTTGCCGGCGTATTTCGAAAATCTGGAAGACCCCCATTACCTCCGTCTTTCTTCCCGCTACTCGCTGGTCTATGATGCCTTCCTGGCCCGGGACCTGTCGGGTTTTTACGCTGTGCGCGGCCAGTGCATCGGCCCCGTCAGCTACGGTTTGAAGATCACCGATGAGAAGAATAAACCGGTTATTTATCACGACGAGGTGCGCCAGTTCCTGTTCGACTTTTTTTCCCGGAAGGTGAAGGTCCAGTACGAAGAAATGGTGCGGCACCACCCGCGCGCCTTTGTCTGGGTTGGGAGCCCGGGCTGGAGCTCATTTTTATGGCCTTTACAGGCTACAGCTCAGAGCGGGCGCGGGAGGACTACGCCTCTTTCCTGGAGCAGCTTCCCGGACCCAGGGGGGTACACCTCTGCGGCAACCCTGACTGGTCCTTCTTGCTCAATCTGGACCTGAACATTCTCTCCATTGATGTCCTGGCCTGGGGCGAGATTTTCACCCGCTACACGGAGGAGGTCAGGGCCTTTCTGAGCCGGGGGGGCATTATTTCCTGGGGAATCGTCCCTACGCTCGGGGAGGAGGTTGCTGCAGTGACCGCCCCGGAGCTCCTGGCAAGGCTGGAAGATCTCTGGAGTTTCCTGGCCGGGCGCGGCATCTCCCGGGAGCAGATCCTCGCCCAGGCCTGGCTGGCGCCCGCGCGGTGCTGCTTGGTAGACCCGGACGAATCCGGCGTGGAGCGAGCCTTCTCCCTGCTCAAGGAGATTTCTGAAAGGCTGAAAGATAAATACCAGCTTGAAACCTGATCGGAAATGAACCGGATCGGGGGTGTTTGGCAAACGGGCTCACGACGCGGTCGGGGCAGCACGGCGGCACGTCCCTGCGAGATTTGGTTGAAACTCAAGATCAACAGCAGGAGAGCACGGCGTTACCGAAGCATTCGTCCGTTATCTCAAGCCTCATTGCCTTGTTGAGCAGGAAAAAATTTAGCTTTTGGAGAAGTATAATAATGCTTAGAACTATTGGGAAATCCTGGTAGCATCTGGGTTTGGTGTTGAGGTTGCAGGGGGGAGCAGAACATGGATGGCGAGAAGTTTCAGGAGCTGGTGCTTCAAAAGTTTGAACAGATCGGCCAGCAGCTTGGTGAACACACCCGGCTGCTTAGAGCATTGGAGCATGCCAGCGAAGTGCACAAGGCCGAAATCGATAATCTCACTCATTCTGTTGCCAGGATTGAGGGTGAGATCAAAGAGCTCCGTAAGGGGCAGGATGAGCTGCGCAGGGAAGTGGATGAGCTCCGTAGAGGGCAGGGCGAACTGCGCAGGGAGGTAGATGAACTCCGTAAAGGGCAGGAAGAGCTGCGAAAGGGGCAGGAAGAACTGCGAAAGGGGCAGGATGAGCTGCGAAAGGGGCAGGAAGAGTTGCGCCAGGAAGTGGGTGAACTCCGCAAGGATATGGATGATCTCCGCAGGAGACAGGAAGAGCTGTCCCAGGGACAGGCGGAACTGCGAAAAGGCCAGGATCGTATTGAGCTGGCCATTAACGAAATCAGAGAGGAGAACAGGTCAATTCGGGAGATTCTCGGCGACCATGAGGTATCTATCAGGACCTTGCGGCGGCGCTTCGTGTAAGGAAGCGGGGGCGTTGCCGTTCAGTCTTGGGGGTTGAGTGCCGCGCCAGGCGCGCATTTTTTCGTCCTTGTTTAGAGCTGACGGGGTGGCAAAAAATAAAAGTTTGAGCTGGCACTTGTAAAGAAAAAGTTGACTTATTGATGGCATGATGGTAAATTTTTTTTGAATAGTCAAAAAATTCTCTCGAAATTCCCTGCAGATAATCTCCGCGCTGTTCATGCCTTTCTTCCCTGCGAGAAATTGCTCAGGAGGCAGCTGCCTGAGGTGCCTAAAAAGAAGAAGCTTTTAGGAGAGTTTCTTGTGGAAAACGGGATCATTTCCCGGGAACAGCTTGAGGAAGCTCTCCGCCTCCAGCAGGTGGAAGGAGGACGGCTGGGAAAGATTTTGCAGAAACTGGGGTACCTTGAAGATGAGAGGCTTTATAGAATTCTCCAGGAGCAGCTGGGGATTCCCTACGTAGAGCTTAGGCGCTACCCCGTAAACCCTGCCGTTACCCAGCTTATTTCATCCTCTCTTGCCCGGCGCTACCGGGTCCTGCCTATCGGCAGTGAGGGCGATTATATTCTTCTGGCAATGGTCGATCCCCTTAATGTTTTCGACATCGACGAGATTTCGCAGATTATCGGCGGGAAGGTAAAACCCGTTTTAGTATCTGAAAGGGATCTGGAGTGGGGATTGAGCGAATTCCTGGAGCTAAAGAGCTCTGTTGACAAGGTTGTTGAGAAGCTTCCCCAGCAGGTTCAGGCGTGGCCTGAAGAGGAGATGACCGAAACCAAAATCCGGGAACTGGTTGAGGAAGGCCCCATTGTGAGCCTTGTCAACTCCATCATCACCAGAGCCGTTCTTAACCGGGCAAGCGACATCCATGTCGAGCCGCAGGAAAACGAGATCGTCGTCCGCTGCCGGATCGACGGCGTACTTTTTGAAATGCTCACCCTTCCCAAGAAGGTCCACGCGGCCGTAAGTTCGCGGCTGAAGATTATGGCGGATCTGGACATCACGGAGCGTCGGCTTCCTCAGGACGGCCGCATTCAGACGGAGGTGGAGGGCCGGCCGATCGACCTGAGGGTTTCCGTGATCCCGACGATTTACGGGGAGAAGCTCGTCCTCCGGATCCTCGACAAGACCGTCGGTTTTTTAACCCTTCCCCAGCTCGGCTTCGCAAAAGAAGTTTATCCTGCTTTCTTGAGCATGCTCCGCAAGCCGTTCGGCCTGCTCCTTGTGGTGGGGCCTACGGGGAGCGGAAAGACCACCACTCTCTACGCCGTCATCAGCGAGCTGAATGTCAAGGAAAAGAACATCGTTACCATCGAGGACCCTGTTGAGTACACCATACCCCAGGTCAATCAGATTCAGGTTAATCCCAAGATCGGGCTTACCTTCGCGCGCGGTCTCCGGGCGGTCTTGAGGCAGGATCCGGATATCATCATGGTGGGAGAAATCCGGGATGCCGAAACCGCCCAGATTGCGGTGCAGGCGGCCCTGACGGGCCACCTTGTCCTCAGCACCCTCCACACGAACAGCGCGATCGGCTCTGTGGCGCGGCTGCTCGACATGGGCGTGGAGTCCTTCCTCCTGAGCTCCTGTCTCATCGGTGTTGTCGCCCAGCGCCTTGTCCGCAAGATCTGCCCTGAGTGCAAGGAGGCTTACAGGCCCTCCCCGGAAGTGCTGGCGGGCCTGGGGATCGACGAGAGAACCGGAGCTGCCGGCTTCTGGCGGGGCTGGGGGTGCCCCTCCTGCCGCTTTACAGGCTACCAGGGGCGCCTTGCCCTGCAGGAGGTTCTTGTAGTCGACGGAGAGCTGAAGGACCTGATTGCTGCAAAGGCCTCAGAGCAGCTGCTTCTCAGAAGAGCTTTGGACCACGGCATGCGGACTCTCAGAGAAGACGGGATCGCGAAGGCGAAAGAGGGGCTGACCTCTCTGGAGGAGGTGATGACTGCTGTATTCTGGCAGGATTAGGAGGGAGTGGGGTGCCCGTTTACTATTACCAGGCGCGCGATTATGAAGGGTTGGTGCACAGGGGCACGATTGAGGCTGCCGCTCCGTCCCAGGTCGTGGAGCTCATGAACGCGGTCGGCCTCTTTGTCACGGACCTCAGGCCCCACAAAGCCACCTGGAAGAAGTGGGCTTTCCTGCGCCGCGTCAGCCTCAAGGACCTGGCGGTTTTCAGCAGGCAGCTGGCCGTGATGGTGCGCGGCCACCTCCCGCTCGTCAAAGCCCTTGAAGTTTTAGCGGCGCAGACTTCCAACTCTTTTCTGAAGGGGGTGGTCCTCGACCTTAAAAACCAGGTGGAAAAAGGCAAGGCGCTTCACGAGGCTATGGATCAGCATCCTGAAGCCTTTCCAGAGCTTTTCGTGGCCATGGTGGGGGCTGGAGAGGAAGCGGGCCTACTCGATGATGCCCTGGAAATTCTTGCCCGGCACTACGAGAAGGAAGACGCGGTGGTTAAAAAGGTAAAGACGGCGAGCATTTACCCTGTTGTTGTCCTGGCCTTCGCGGTGCTTGTGGTTGTCTTTCTGATTTCTTTTGTCTTGCCCCGCTTTTCCAGGCTCTTTTCGGGCTTTGGGGCGCAGCTTCCCTGGCCGACGCGCTTTCTCCTCGCCTGCGGCAACTTCCTCCACCACAACTACCTTTTTCTTACGTGGCTGCTCTTCGTTGCCGTCTTTGGCCTTATAGCCTTCCTGAAGTCGGAGGAAGGGAAGAACTGGTGGGACTGGTGTGTCCTGAAACTCCCCGTGCTCGGAAAGATCTACATGCAGCTGGCCGTTTACCGCTTCAGCAAGATCTTGGGGAACCTTGTTCAGGCAGGCGTTCCCATCCTCCGGGCCCTGGAAGTTGCTGCTAACACGGTGGGCAACCGCGTCGTTGCTTCGGGGATCATGGCGGCGCGGGCGAACATCCGGGAGGGCGAGACGATCGCTGCTCCTCTGGCGGCAACGGGTGTTTTTCCCCTGATGGTCACGGAGATGATTGCGGTAGGGGAAAGCACCGGAAGCCTTGATGAAATGCTCCACCAGGTGGCCGCCTACACCGAGGGCGAACTGACCTACACCCTCGACAACCTTACATCGCTCCTGGAGCCGGTGCTGATCCTCTTTATTGCAGGGGTTGTAGGATTTGTTGTACTGAGCATCTTCCTTCCGATTGTCAGCACCTGGAAGGCTTTGGGGACGCTTCGCTGAAGAAGAAAACTGAGGAGGGGAGAAGATGTTTTTCCGACGGCGTTTTCGGGGGCAAAAGGGTTTTACCTTAATCGAACTGCTGGCGGTCATCGCCATCCTGGCGGTGCTCATCCTCATCGCGGTTCCGATCATTTCGGCAAACATCCAGGAGGCAAAGAAAACAACGTGTGAGTCGAACATCAAAATGCTGAACTCCGCAATTCAGAGGTATTACTTTGACAAGGGAGAATACCCTGAAGATGTTGATGATCTTGTAAACGCTGGATACATTGATGAAGCACCGGTCTGTCCTGTTAATAAAGATGCTTCTTATGACATTAATAAAACGACTGGAAAAATTACCCACGACCACACCGAACAGTCAGCCGATTAGGAAGAACTTTTTATGAAACAGGCGAAAGATTCCGGCTTTACGCTCGCTGAGGTGCTCGCCGCCAGCTTCATCCTGGTGCTTGTGCTGGCGGTCTTTATTGGGCTCTTCCACGAGGGGCTAAAGACGACGGCGGCTTCTACCGATGAAGAAGAGGCCCTGGCGTTCGCCCAGGCAAAGCTCGAGGAGATCCAGGCGATGCGCTTTGAGGACGTCGCGGCGCTGGCCGACGGCGAGCCGGATGAAGAGCCATCTCCCGACGGAAAGTACACGCGTACCACTAAAGTAGATGAAGTAGAAGTAACGGATGACGGCAACAGGCTGCTCCGCGTGGAGGTTTCTGTTTCCTGGAATGAGGGAGAACAGCAGAGACAAGTAACCCTCGTGACGCTCGTTGCCGATAAGGAGGGTGAAGGAGGTGCTCGCTGATTCCCGCGGCTTGACGCTTCTCGAGGTTGTCGCGGCGCTCGCCATTCTCGCCGTTGTTCTTGCAGGCATCGTCGGGATCCTCGGGAACTCCCTCGACATCTGGGGAGCAGTAACCAAGAAGTCCTTCAGCCACCTCCAGGCCCAGCTTGGCCTGGCCTTTCTGACAAGGGACATCCGCAACGCGAGGGGTGTTGCGGAAGCGGGGGAGGAGCATTTGAAGCTTGAAAGAGACTCTGGAGAAGTGGTAGAGTACTTCTGCCGTGAGGGAGCCCTGGTGCGCAAAGAACAGGGCGCGGAGGCCGTAGTTGCCGAGGGCATCCTCAGTTTTTCGGTAAAAAAAGAGAGGCCGGGCCTTTATCGCATTTCCGTAAAGGGCGTCTCAGGGGGTACGGTCTTCACCCTGGAGTCGCGCGCCTCGCCCCGGGTGGCGAACTGGTAGAGGGTGGTGCAAATGTTGAGGGGTGTGATGAAACAGGAGCGGGGGAGCACCTTTGTTTTCGCCCTGCTGGCGCTGGCCCTGCTGGCCGTCCTGGGCCTGGGCCTGGCAACGGTGACGCTGGGGGAAAGCAGGGCGACTTACCAGAGCGTCGGCAAGACGAAAGCCCGCTACGCCGCGGAGGCCGGGGTGAACCGCGCCATCTTCGAAATCCGAAAGTACCTCGAGACGGGAGTTCCCCCCGCGCCTTCTTATCAGGACTCCCTCGGGCCGGGCCTGGACTATGAAGTATCCATCAATCCTGTGGCAAATACAAATATCTTCACCATAACTGCCTCGGGAACGCATCGCAATTTCTCAAAGGAGATTCGAGTAAAGGTTGACACCCTTCCAGAGGCGGCCGACTACGCAATCTTCACCGACGAAGACCTCCGCCTCGGCACTCTTGCCCGGTGCACCATCAAGGGGGACATCCACAGCAACGGAAAAATAGAAGCGGCAAGTGTTGCTTCCTTTAATTTAGAGGGCGAAGCCGAAGCAGTAAACGCCGGATCAAGCAGAATCAAAGGTCACCCAGTGAAACAGGCCGAAAGCATACCTTTTCCATACCTGGATTGGGATCGGATTAGGAGCCGCGCTGACTGGATTAACCCTGTAACCCTGGATTTATCAATTTTGGGTTATTCCATCCTTAAACTCTGGATCGTTCCCTACCTTAACGGCCAAACGGCGTATTTTACAGATGATGTCATCCTGATCGGTCCCTTCGTTGGGCGGGGGGTAATCGCGGCAGAAAAAAACGTTTACGTCCTTCTCTCTGGAGAAACTTTTACGCCCAACCCCAACGAAGGGATTATGCTTGCCGCTCGAAAGAATATTATTTTTCTTGCCAATATCGCCGATTTGGGCAATCTCTTGCGGAGCCTAGCTGGTTTCCTGGGAGACTTGCCTCTCATAGGGGATCTACTGGACACGATAATAAACAATTTGCTCAAAGCAGTCCTTAATTTGGTTGGCATTAAAGACCATCCCGATATCTATCTCAACGGTCTTCTCTATGCCGAACAAAACATCACAGGTGTCCTTAACGTTCTTACAGTAAAAGGCGCGGTCATTGCAGGTAGTATGGGCAATCTGGACCTATCTCTCGATGTAGAGCATGATCCGGAGCTGGCTTTAAAATTGCCTGTAAGAAAGATTTTCTTTAAAGATAACCCGGTCAGGGTTATCAGCTGGGAAGAGAATTGAAAGGGAGACCGGAATAATGCAACTGCCTTTGATTATGCTCCGGCAGGGCCCGCGGCTGCGGGTAGGGCTCGAGATCGCCCCCGGGAAGGCGCGTCTTGTCATGGCGGAAAAGACCAGGGACCGCCTTTCTCTCGTGGCCTACGGGGCGCGCTCCTTCGGCTCGCTGGAGGAAGACGCATCCGGGTTCGCGGAGGCGGTGAGAGATCTTTTTCAGTCTACCGGGGCGCCCCGGCAGCAGGTGGGGCTGGCTTTTTCTCACGTTTTCCTTTTTTTGCGCCGTGCCGTCCTCCCGAAGCTTCCCAAAAAGGAGGCGGCGCGGGCGATCAGGTTTCAGGCGGAAGCCCTCTTTCCGGTGGAGCTGGGAGACCTGGTCTGGGACGCGAGCGTTGCCGCGGAGATCAGCAACCAGACAGGAAAAAAGGTCGAGGTTCTGCTGGTTGCCCAGCACCGGAGGGTGGTGCAGCGGGTTTTGTCCTGCCTGGAGCAGTTTGGCCTCAGGTTCAGCTTTCTCGATGTCGAGCCCTTTGCCCTTTATCGCTCTTGCCTGGAGTTTCTCCCGGAGGAAGCGCGCGCCCAAAACGTGCTTCTGAACATCGGGGAAAGCAGCGTTTCGCTCCACGTGTACAAAAAGCATTTGCCGTACCGGTACCGGGTGATCTCCCTGGAAGGGTGGTCCGGGGCTTTAGAAGAGGTCAGAAATTCCCTGGAGTTTTGGGAGATCGAGTCCCGCGCTTCCCTCCCCAAAGTTTACGTGACCGGGGAGCTGAGCGCCGATGGGGCGGTGCTTGCAACACTTGAGAACTACCTCCAGAAGAAGATCGTTCCCGCCGATCCCCTCCAGGGCTTTCGTGTTCCGCCGGATATCTCAGGAGGCATTCTTGACAACCTGCGGGCGAGCTATGGTATACCCTTAGGAATTGTTTTGCGGAGGCAGTGGGTATGAAGGAGGTCAACCTTTTATCTGGAGAGCTGCGGGTGGTTGACAGGAGAGAAAAGCTGAAGGCTTTTCCCCGCAGAGTTTTTGCTGCAGTGCTTGGGTTTTTGCTCCTCGTTTTCTTCTGGCAGCTCGGTCTCCGGCTTTATCTGGACCACAAGATTAAGCGCCTGGAGCAGGGCATCGCCAGATACGAGGAGGCAGCGGCGCTTTATGACCAGCTGGTTAAACTCGAAGGGGCCAATCAAGAAAAAGCGCGCAGGCTTCAGCAAGCCGTGGCCTCGGAGCTTTCCTGGTCCGAGGTCTTGACGCTGCTTCCCGCCTCCACCCCGCCCGGTGTGACGCACTCCGGGTGGAGGGTCGCGGGGGGAGTTTTCGACCTTGAAGGGAGCGCTTCTACCTACGCGGACCTCGTGCGGTTCATAAAAAATCTGGAGGCTCTTAGTTTTGTCCGCGACGTTCACCTGCGCCGGGTTTTCGCCGGGGGACCTCAGGGACGCATCGAGTTCAGCCTCCAGCTAAGTCTTTCTGGGGGAGCTGAGAAGAAGTGAAGTCGCCGTTGGTTGCGGGGCTTTCGGAGAGAGAAAAAGTCCTCTTGACGCTTGCAGGCCTGGGCCTGCTCACGGCCCTGTTTCTTCTCTTTTGGTATTTGCCTGCGAAGTCCTACCTCGCCCAGAGGGGCCGGGTGCTCCGCGCCCGGGAAGAAGAGCTGCGGGCTGTGCAAAGCCTTGCCCGGAGCACTTCTGCGCTGCAGGCCCGGCTCGCGCGCGCCCGGCGGGAGAAACTTCTTTTGGACTCCCGGTTTCCTTACCGGCTCGAACCCGCCCGGCTCGTGGAGCAGCTCTGGGGAAGTGCTTTAGATGCGGGAGTTGCCCTGAACGAGGTGACCGCAGTCGCGGACCAGGAGGGGGGAGGGAAACCCCGCGCCTTTTCTGCGTATACCCTGGATGTCGGTTGTGCTGGCAGTTATCCGGAATTGGTTGCATTCGTAAAGAAGATCAAGGGATTAACCCCGCTTTTTATGATTGACGGCCTGGAGATCAAAAAACAGCCTGACGGTGTACTGCAGGCGCGCCTCACTCTCAAGACCTTCGTGGATGCCGGGGAAAACCCCCTGCCCGCCCTGGAGGAAGAAGCTGTCCCCCTGCTCGCGCCAGGGCGCCAAAGCCCCTTCTAAAGGCCAAAAATCCGCCACAGGCAGCGGCAGCCTGGGGTGCCTGGGAGTCTGATGTACCGGGGGGCCAAAAGTATTGACACAGGGGAGCAGTCCTGTTATTATCAGACAGGGGAGAAAGAAAATCGAAAATTTTTTTGCGTCCCGATGACTGCAAGGCTTGCGAAGTGTGCTTTGAAGAGTACCCGGAAGGGGAAAAATGGTGAGGGGCTTTGTGAGAAGGGCCTCTCAATTTTTTCTAGGAGTTTGACTGGATGTTCGGAGTTTTTCCAAGAAACTTGATTTTCAGGTGGAAACTTAAAAACTGCTTGACCTGCTTGCTTACAGGAATCACGGTCTCCTGCATGTTTCTGGGAATGGCTTTTTTTTATTTTTTTGTCAGGAAGCCTTCGTCAGGACGGAGCGCAGGGGCCTGGAGAATTATGTTTCCAGCCGGCAGCAGTTTCTCGAAGAGTGGCTTCGGGATAGACTTAGAGAGGCAGCATTTATCGCTCAACATCCCGAGTTCACCTCCCTTCAACCTTCAGGGATACGGAAATTCTTTCAAGAGTTTGCGGAGTCTCGGCCCTACTTTCAGGATCTCGTTTTTCTGGATGCTTCAGGCAGGTTGACGGCTTCGCTTCGGGGTGCTCCGGAGGCCCCTCTTGCTTATCTCCTGGAAAGGGTTTTTACGGGGCGCGGGTGCGTTTCCGTGGCTTTTTCCCGGGATTCATCTAGAGCAATGGTAGTGGTTGCGGTTCCGGTACGGGTTGGGGGCAGGTTTCAGGGGGTTCTGGCAGGGCTTATTCCTCCGGATTTCCTTTCCCGGTTCTTAGACGGTGGCGAGGTTTCCAGTTTGTCACTCAAGAGCGGGGGCAGGCTGATTCTTGCTCGGGGCGATGACAGAGCAAAAGGTGATGGCAGGCGCTTGATAGTGGCCCGGAGCGTTTTCCGGGATTCCGGCTGGGAACTCGTCGTTGCCCGCGACCTCACTGCGGTTCTTGGAGATTTAAGAAAAAAATTGCTTCTTGCTTTTGCGGCTGTACTGCCTGTTTTTGGGATGTTTCTGCTCCTTGCCAGGAGGCTTGCTTCATTTGTTTCCGAGTTTCTCCTGGATCTTGCTTCCATGATATTCCAGGTTGCCTCCGGAAAAACCGGGCAGCGTGCTCATGCCGGGGGGAAAAACGAACTTTCCGTTTTGGCACGGGCGTACAACACCATGGCGGCTTTTCTCGAGAGAGCGCGGGCCGAGCTGAGCGAAAGGCTGGAGATTCTGGAAAGGCAAAAGGTGCGGCTGGAGGAGCAAACCAGGGAATTGGCGGCGCTTCAGGAGGAGCTCTACCAGAAGCAGGCGGAGCTCGTGAAAAAGAACCAGATGCTCCAGGAAATGCTGGTTGTTGACCAGCTCACCGGGCTTTATAACAGGCATGCTTTTTTGGAGATGACCAGGGCAGAAATTAAGAGGTCCTTTCGCTACCGGGAGCCGCTTGTGCTTGCCCTCATAGACATCGATTATTTCAAGACCATCAATGACACCTACGGCCACTCTGTTGGGGATCAGGTGTTATGTGAAGTTGCGAAGGTCTTTAAGAATACGGTGCGCCACTCCGACCTGGCGGGGCGCTACGGCGGCGACGAGCTGATCCTCCTGGCTCCAAATACTAACCTCACGTCGGGCTGCTTTTTGGCAGAGCGCATCAGGGAGAACGTAAGCGAGCATCAGGTAGAAATTGGCGGCAGATTAACCGGAGTTACTGTAAGTGTTGGTCTTGCCTCCCTGGACAGCACGCGCTTTCCGTCTTCAGAAAAGATCAAAGATGCAGAAGTGGAAGTGATTTTGGGCGAGCTTTTGGAGCGGGCCGACCGGGGGCTCTATCTTGCTAAGAACAGGGGCCGCAACAGGGTTGAGGCGTGCTGAAGAGGTGCCTGTTTGTGTGGAAACAGGGCGGCAAGGTTGCCGCCCGTTGCTGTTGTTGCGTGGAGCGCCGTTGCAGGGTCCTGATGGATATCTCGTGGCCGCCAGGGATTCCCCGATGTTAAAAGCAGAGATGCATTTTTGGCGTTCCTGGTTTATGATCATCTTGCACGAAAATCTGCACATTTTAAAATGCAGGGGGATTGCTATGGGCGCGATGATTGAGGTGGAGGGGCTCACCAAGAGCTTCCCCGGTGGGGTAACTGCCGTGGACGGCGTCACTTTTTCGGTTGAAGAGGGGGAAATTTTTGGTTTTTTGGGCCCAAACGGAGCCGGTAAAACGACGACCATTGCCATGCTGACAACGCTGATTGCTCCCACCAGCGGCGCGGCAAGGGTGGCCGGGATGAGCATCACCCGCCAGGCCTACCAGGTGCGCCTGGCAATTGGCTATGTGTCGCAGGACCTGGCTGTAGACGACAACCTCACGGGATACGAAAACCTGAGGCTGCAGGCCGGTTTCTACCATCTTCCCCGGAGTGAGGTGAAGCGCCGGATCGCAGAGGTGCTGGAAATGGTGGATCTGACAGACCGGGCACATGACCTGGTGGAGACTTATTCCGGCGGGATGCGCAAGCGCCTGGACATAGCCTGCGGACTTATTCACCGCCCGCGCGTGCTCTTTCTTGACGAGCCGACCCTCGGCCTGGATATCCAGACGAGGCGGGAGATCTGGCAGTACATCAACCACCTGCGGGAGAACAATAAAATGACCATCTTCCTGACTACCCACTACATGGATGAGGCCGATGCCCTGTGCGACCGCATCGCCATCATCGACTACGGCCGCATCAAAGTCATCGACACACCCTCCAGGCTGAAAAGCATGCTTGGGGACGAACTTGTAGAATTCCGCTTCAGCACGGGTACGGCCGAAGAGATTGCAGCTGCGGTTGAGATCATCCGCGCCCAGGACTTTGTCGCCGAGGTCCGGGAGGCGGGGGCGCGGGGTTATGTTGCGGTGGTGACCGATGGAGAAACCGCAGTGCCCCGCATATTTGAAGCGGTTTCCGGCCAGCCGGCCCGCATCGGGGCAATCACGCATAAGCGCCCCTCGCTCGACGACGTCTTCCTCCACTTTACCGGACGGGAGATGCGGGAGAACGGCGGGGGGAGAGATGAGGCGATGCGGGCGCGGATGGTGATGTGGAGGGCGCGCAGATGAAAATCGGGAGGTTTCTTTCTGATGTGTACTGGGTGTTCTGGCGGGAGATAAAGCGGCTGTTCCTCCAGAAGTCCCGGATTGTCATGGCGGTTGTGCAGCCCGTCGTCTGGCTGGTGCTGATGGGGAACTCCATGGCCGGTCTCACCCGCAATCCCATTGCCGCCCGCATGCTGGGAACGGGCGACTACCTGAGTTTTATGGTTCCCGGCGTGATGATCATGACGACCCTGTTCGGGGGAGTGTTCGGCGGCACCTCGGTGCTCTGGGACCGGCGGCTGGGGTTCCTGAACAAGATGCTGACCGCGCCGATCTACCGGGCAGCCATTCCGCTCGGGAAGCTGCTGGCATTGATGGTTCAGAGCTGGTTCCAGGTGATTGTTATCGTGGTGGTCGCTCTGAGCCTGGGGGTGCACTTTGCCACAGGAGTCCCCGGGGTGCTTTTTATGCTGCTGCTGGCCAGTTTGTTCGGCGTGATCATGGGAGGAATATCTCTTGGCCTTTCTTCAATGCTGAAGTCGATCGAGGCCCTGCACGCGATCATGAACTTCCTGACCCTGCCGCTCATGTTCACCAGCAACGCCATGTTCCCTACCCAGGCAATGCCGGCATGGCTGCGGCAAATTGCCCATATAAACCCGCTCTCTTACGCCGTGGCCCCGATGCGGACGGTTGCGACGAGGGGTTGGATCTGGCAGGACCTCTGGGTCGGGCTGGTGGTCCTGGCGCTGCTGGCGGCAGCTTCGACCGCCTTTGCCGTCCGCCAGTTCCACAGGTCGATCGCGTGAAAGGTTTGCCGGCGCGCTCATCCCGCAGGTGTCCTCGCCGCCGCCTTCCTGCCTGGCAAAGATCCCGTCGGTTCCAGGAGGCACAGCGGTTCCGGCCCGGTTATGGATCCGGGCCTTTTCATTTTTGCAGGAGCCTGTTTGCAGAAGCCTGCATTTTTTCTCTAAGTCGGGGTGCGCCGTTAAAAGAATGAGCAGGAAACCATGAGATCGGGGCGAAGTCTTATAGAATCAGGGGATGGTAAAACGAGGTGCAAGGGAGGCATAAGAGTTGCGGAAAGCGACAGCCGAAGAAGTACGGGCGGTCTGCCGTTGGGAAGAGATCAGCTCTGCAACAACAGAGATGATCAAGCCTCTTGAAGCAATCATCGGGCAGGAGCGGGCGGTGAAGGCGCTGGAGTTCGGCCTGGGGATCGAGGCCCAGGGGTTTAACATTTTTGTGGCCGGGCTCCCCGGCACGGGAAAGAACACCGCAGTGCAGTCTTTTCTGGAAAGTGTTGCCGCGACGAAGCCAGTTCCTCCGGACTGGTGCTACGTCTACAATTTCCGGGAGCCCTACCGGCCCCGCGTTCTTAAGCTTCCTCCGGGCTACGGGAGAAAGCTGGCCGGGGAGATGCGGAACTTTCTCAAGCAGGCGCGCCAGGAAATCCCGCGTCTTTTTAAGAGCGACGAATACGCCAAGAGGCGGGAAGAGACCACGGCGCAGTACGCCAGGGAGCGGAACGCCCTTTTGAGCCGCCTGGACGAGGAGGCGGGAGCGGCGGGGTTTGTCATTCAAATCGGGCCGACGGGGATCTTCATCATTCCCGCGGTAAACGGGAAGCCCCTCAAAGCCGAGGAGTTTGAGGCCCTGCCTGAAGCCAGGCAGAAGGAGATCCTGGAGCGCCGGGAAAAAATTGAGGAGCTGGTGGGGACCACACTGAGGGAGGTCCAGAAGGTTGACCGGCAGGCCCAGGAGGCCCTGAAGGAACTCGACCGCCAGGTGGCGGGGAGAGCGCTGGACCTCCTGCTGGGGGAGCTGAAGGCGTCTTATTCCTCCTTCCCCGACGTCCTTTCCTATCTGGATGCTGTTTACACCGACATCCTGGACAGCCTCCCTCTTTTCCGCCATGAATCCGGGGAAGAACAGCAAAAGGCGCCCTGGCAGCAGCAGGAAAACCCTTTCCGAAAATACGAGGTCAACGTCCTGGTGGACAACAGCGAGACCAGGGGCGCCCCGGTTGTTGTCGAATTGAGCCCTACCTACTCCAATCTCTTCGGGACCATCGAAAAGGAGGCGCAGTTCGGCGCCCTGATCACAGATTTCACGCTGATCCGGGCGGGGTCGCTGCACCGCGCCAACGGCGGCTACCTGGTGGTGGCGGCGGAGGAGCTTCTCCGCAACGCCTTTTCCTGGGACGGCCTGAAGCGGGCGCTCCGGGACCGGCTGGGCGTGATCGAGGACCCCCTCGAAAGGCTCGGGTTTCTGGCTACGAAAAGCCTTCGCCCCGAACCGATTCCCCTTGATTTGAAGGTGATTCTGCTGGGGGACTCCTACCTCTATTCCCTTCTTTACCACTTCGACCCCGATTTTCGGGAGCTCTTCAAGGTCAAGGCCGAGTTCGGCATCTGGATGGAGCGCACCCCGGAGAACGTCCAGAAGTACGCCGCCTTTTTTGCCACCCTCTGCCAGAAGGAAAACCTGCTCCACCTGGATGCCTCGGCGGTGGCAAAGCTGGTGGAGTACGGCTCCCGCCTTGCAGGAGCGCAGGAACTCCTTTCGACCCGCTTTGCGGAGATTGCTGATCTTGCCCGCGAGGCCTGCTTCTACGCCCAGCAGGAGGGGGCTCCCTACGTTACCGCTGCACACGTCAGCCGGGCTGCGGCCGAGAAGCTCTACCGTTCCAATTTAATCCAGCAGATGATTCAGGACGCGATCCGGAAGAACACCATCCTCCTCGATCTCCACGGCAAGAAGGTCGGTCAGGTCAACGGCTTGAGTATAATCAGCCTCGGGGACCTGGACTTCGGAAAGCCGACGCGGATCACGGCAACCGTCGCCGCCGGGAGGGAAGGAGTTATTGACATCGAGCGGGAGGCGCGGCTCGGGGGGAGGATCCACACCAAGGGGGTGCTCATCCTCACCGGCTACCTGGCGGAGCGGTACCACCTGGAGACGCCCTTCTCTTTGAGCGCCAGGCTTGTTTTTGAGCAGAGCTACGAGGGGGTGGAGGGGGACAGCGCTTCCTGCGCGGAGCTTTTCGCCCTTCTCTCTGCCCTGAGCGGGATTCCGCTCCGGCAAAACCTGGCTGTGACCGGCTCCGTCAACCAGAAGGGGGAGGTGCAGCCGGTGGGGGGGATCAACGAAAAGATCGAAGGGTTTTACGACATCTGCCGGTTGAAAGGGCTGACGGGGGACCAGGGGGTCCTGATTCCGGCGGGAAACCTCCGGAACCTGATGCTGCGCGAAGATGTGGTGGAGGCCGTCAGGGAGGGGAAATTTCATGTTTATTTGATCAGCACGGTGGACGAAGGGCTGGAAATCCTCACCGGGATGCCGGCGGGAGAGCGCTTGCCCGATGGGAGCTTTCCCCCGGGAACGGTGCATGCCGCCGTTGCGGCGCGCCTGAAGGCTCTTGCGGAGCAGGTGCGGGCCGCCGCCGGGGCGGAGCGGGAAAAGCCCGGTCGGGAGAAGCACAATGGCGAGGACAACGGGGAAGCATAAAGGAGGCAGGCGCCCTTTTGGGCCCCTGGCTTCAACCCAGGTATTTCCGGGCGAGGGTGACGAAAAACCTGGTGAAGTGGTGCAGGCTCCGGATGTCGATCCGTTCGTCGGGGCCGTGGATTGTCGTCCTCAACTCCGGAGGAAAATCGGGGGCGAGGACGGCCACTCCGTAGCAGGGGAAGCCGGCCTCCCGCAGGAAGCGGGAATCGGTGGCGCCCGGGGAGATCATGGGGAGGCAGGTCACCGCGGCTCCCCCTCCGATTTCTTTAATGGCGGCTGCGATGCAGTCGTAGTACGGGGAAGCGACCGGCGAAAAGGAAGGGGGGCGGTAGTTGGGCATCTCGATTTCGATCTCGGTTCCCACGCACCTGCGCAATTCCCGGAAAACGTAGGCCCGGTCCTGCCCCGGCAGCACCCTGATGTCCACTTCGACCTCGCACAGGTCGGGGACGACGTTGGTTTTCACTCCCCCCCGGACGACGTTGGGGGAGATGGTGAGGCGGGTCATGGCGTGGAGGGTGGCGGCGAAGCCCCGGTCCTCCCAGCCCGCAAGAAAGGAGGCGAGGTTTGCCGGAGTGACCGGCTCCCTCCAGCCCTTCATCCTTGCGAGTGTATCGAGGAGTTTGCTTACCTCCGGAAGGAGGACGACCTCCGGCTGGTAGTCTCCCAGGTTTTTGACCGCCCGCGCCATCGCGAGGACGGCGTTTTTTCCCAGGCTGGGGAGGGAGCCGTGCGCCGCGGTTCCCCTGGCCCTCAGGGTGCTCCAGGCCAGCCCCTTTTCCCCGGTCTGGATGAAGTAAACACTTTCTTTTCCCAGGTTCAGGGGCTCCTCCGCCCCTTCGTTGACCACAAAGTCCGCTGCAATCTTCGCCCTGTGGTGCCTGAGCAGGTGCCGGATTCCATACCTCCCCCCCTTTTCTTCATCCGCAACTGCGGCAAAGATCAGAGTTCCCCGCAGGGGTTTCCTCTCCTGCTCCCGGGCGAGGATGAGGCAGGCGGCGGCCTGGGCGGCAGCCATGCCCTTGCAGTCGAGGGCTCCTCTTCCATGGACGAACCCGTTTTCGATTTCTCCCCCAAAGGGATCGAAGCTCCAGCTGCCGCCCGCGGGAACCACATCCAGGTGCGAGAGGTAGAGGAGGCGCCTTGCCGCAGGCGGCGCGGGGCCGAGGAAGGCAAGGAAGCTGGCGCGGCCCGGTGCCGCCTCAACGATCTCGTTGGGGATTCCCGCCCTGTCGAAGAGGTTTTTCAAGAAAAGGGCTGCCTTGATTTCGTTTCCCGGCGGGTTGGTTGTATTGATTTTGATCAGTTCAGACAGGATTTCTTCAGGAGAGAGGTCCGGTGCCATGTCTGTCTCGAATTCTCCTTCAAAGAAAGCCTGAGGAAAGCGCGCAGATTTTTAACTTCTCCAGGCGCGGCAAAAATCCTGCCTGGGCCGCGGGTTCAGGTGCCCCTAATCCTCGCGGCTTGAGGAGGCCTGCAGAGCTTCGGGCGGGCGTGTGCATTTGATCCAGGGTGTTGACGGGAGGGGTGAAGAATGAAGATGAGGCGGATTTACCAGCTGGTGGACAGGCTGGCCCTCGGCTATGAGCTCCAGCTTCAGCGTTTCCGGGAGATGCGGGATCTCGCCCGGCGCCAGCAGGAGGTGGTGCGCGCCGGGGGCGGTCTGCACCTTGAGGAGATTCTTGCCCGGCGCCAGGCCCTCATGGAGGAGATTGATGAAACCGGGCGGGAGCTTTCCGCGCTCCGGGAAGAGGTCCAGCAAATTTTGCATTTCAGAGAATTCAACCTCGAAAAGCTGAAGGAACTGGTGCATACGCCATCCTGCACGAAGCTGGGGGAAATTTTGCGGGAACTGGCCGGGGTGATTGAAGAGATCCAGGGCTGCGACCGGGAGAGCACCGCTCTCCTGGAAGGGCAGATCAAAGCGGTCAGGGGTTCTCTGCAGGATGTCCGGGCCTTGCGCGCCGCAAACCAGGCCTACCAGGCGAAGCCTCCGGACGGGGGGAGCTTTCTGGATCTGAAAAAATAATCAAGAGAAGCTCATTTTTCGGGGCGCAAAAATCTTCCCCGAAAAAGACAAATCACCATGTTATCTGACAAAATTTTTGCATCCACAGAGTAATCCACACCAGAATTTTAATAAAATTGAGGTTATGAACAGCTTTATCCACATTATCCACAGGAATTGTGCAGCTTTCGTGAATTTCGCGTGAACATTTTTCGACAGCCATTTAATTTTTGAGAAATTGACAGGACTCTCGCCTTGTGCTATGATGGAGGTGCTCGTGGAAATCCCGGATCTGCTGGGAAGAAGCGGGTCCGGTTTTTTCGTGGGGATTAAATTTTTAGGAGGAATGCGAAGTAATGCAAGGCAGAGTCAAGTGGTTCAACCAGGAGAAGGGATACGGCTTCATCGAGTGCGATGGCGGTGGAGACGTGTTCGTTCACTACTCAGCGATTCAGGAGGAGGGCTTCAAGACCCTGACCGAAGGCCAGCGGGTTGAGTTCGAGATCGTCCAGGGCGCCCGCGGGCCCCAGGCCGCCAGGGTCGTGAAACTATAGAAGATCTCTTATCTTGTTTCCGCTGTAATGGAGGAAACCCCGGCATGGGCTGCCGGGGTTTCTCTGTTAGGGAAGGGCGCCTGGGAAGGGAGAAGGATTTTTTCCCTGCAAAGGGAATAATAATAAATACCAGAACCGAAAGGAGTGGATGTTTGGGTGAAGATCACCATCCGGGGGAAAAACATCGAAGTGACCGAGGGACTGCGGGACTACGTGGAGAAGAAGCTGGTAAAGTTAACCCGGTATTTCGATCACATCCACGAAGCTCAGGTGACGGTTTTTACAGAGCGGGGGAGCTACGTTGCGGAGGTGACCATTCCCCTGAACAGCATGATCCTGCGGGGGGAAGAGGGAAGCGGGGAGAACCTTTATGCCGCCGTGGATCTGGTTGTCGAAAAGCTGGAAAAGCAGATCCAGAAGCACCGGACCAGGCTTTACCGGCGGTTCCGCAACCAGGGCCTGAAGGATCTGATTGCGGCTCTCGGTGAGGAAAACAAAAAGGAAGAGGAGCCGAAAGTGGTGCGGACAAAGCGTTTCGCCATAAAGCCGATGACTGTGGAAGAGGCCGTTTTACAGATGAACCTGCTGGGCCACGATTTCTTCGTTTTCAGCAACGCGGAAACAGAGCAGGTCAACGTCCTCTACCGCCGCAAAGACGGGAACTACGGGCTGATCGAACCCGAATTCTAGGTTCCCGGTCCGGGGTCGGCGCCTTGCTTTTGAGGCGAGGGAACAAGGGGCCCTGCAAGGGGCCCCTTTGTGCTGGCCCTTTCTTGCCAGGAGAGAGGAGAGGTGTTAAAATGAAAGCGGTCCCGGCCGGAAGAAGGTGAGAATATGCTGAGCGTTTTACGCAGTCTTTTTGATGACAACGCGCGCGAGATCAAGCGTTTGCAGAAAACCGTAGACCAGATCAACAGCCTGGAGCCCCAGATCAGGGGGTTGAGCGACAGCCAGCTGAGAGCAAAGACTGCAGAGTTCAAAAACCGGCTTGCCCAGGGCGAAACCCTGGATGACCTCCTCCCGGAGGCCTTCGCCGTGGTCCGGGAGGCGGCGCGGCGCGTCCTGGGGATGCGCCCCTTCGATGTGCAGCTGATGGGGGGAATTGTCCTCCACCAGGGAAGGATCGCCGAGATGAAGACCGGGGAAGGAAAGACCCTCGTGGCGACCATGCCTGCCTACCTGAACGCCCTGACGGGGCGGGGCGTCCATATCGTAACGGTGAACGACTACCTGGCGCGCCGGGACAGCGAGTGGATGGGAGGTATTTACCGCTTTCTGGGCCTCACTGTAGGGCTGATCGTGCACGGCCTGGATACCCTGGAACGGCAGCGTGCCTACGCTGCCGATGTTACTTACGGGACCAACAACGAGTTCGGATTCGACTACCTCCGGGACAACATGGTCCTGGATGCTTCGGAAATGGTGCAGCGGGAGCTCCACTACGCCATCGTTGACGAGGTGGACAGCATCCTCATCGACGAGGCGCGCACCCCCCTGATTATCTCGGGGCCGGCGGAAAAGCCGACGGAGCTCTACTACCGGATCGCGCGCCTGGTCCCCAGGCTTCAGGCGGGAGTCGATTACCAGGTTGATGAGAAGGCGCATACGGTGGCCCTCACCGAGGCGGGAGTCCGCAAGGTGGAAAAAATGCTGGGGGTCGACAACCTTTCCGATGAGGCAAACCTGGAGCTGGCGCACCACGTCTACCAGGGGCTGCGCGCCCACGCCCTGATGAAGCGCGACCGGGACTACGTGGTGAAGGATGGAAAGGTCATCATTGTAGATGAGTTCACGGGCCGCCTGATGTTTGGGCGCCGCTTCAGCGAGGGGCTGCACCAGGCGATTGAGGCCAAGGAAGGGGTGCGCATCGAGCGGGAATCCCAGACCCTGGCCACCATCACCTTCCAGAACTACTTCCGGATGTACCGGAAACTGGCGGGGATGACCGGTACGGCCGCCACCGAAGAGGAGGAGTTCCGGAAGATTTACGGGCTTGACGTGGTTGTGATTCCCACCCACAAGCCGATGATCCGGGTCGACTACCCTGATGTTGTCTACCGCACGGAGCAGGGGAAGTTCGCGGCGGTTGTGGAGGAGATTGCAGAGTGCCACCGGCGCGGTCAGCCCGTGCTGGTGGGCACCATCTCCATTGAAAAATCGGAGATGCTCAGCAGGCTTCTCAAAAAGCGGGGGATCCCCCACCAGGTCCTGAACGCCAAGTACCACGAGCAGGAGGCGAAGATCGTCGCCCAGGCGGGAAGGCTGGGAATGGTTACCATTGCCACGAACATGGCGGGGCGGGGGACCGACATTCTGCTCGGGGGGAACCCGGAGTACCTTGCCCGCGAGGAACTCCTCCGCCGGGGCTGTCCTCCTGAGGTGGTTGCCGAGGCGGCCGAGTACGGGACCCCCTCCTCCCCGGAAGTGGCTGCTGCAAGGGAAGAGTTCCGGCGGCTGGTGGCGAAATTCAAACAGGAGACCGATGCGGAGCACGAGAAGGTGGTTGCGCTGGGAGGCCTCCACATCATTGGAACGGAGCGCCACGAAAGCAGGCGCATCGACAACCAGCTCCGGGGCCGGGCGGGCCGGCAGGGCGACCCGGGCTCCTCCCGCTTCTACGTCTCCCTGGAGGATGACCTGATGCGCCTCTTCGGTTCCGACAACATCATGGGGCTCATGGATAAACTGGGGATGGACGACTCCGTGCCCATCGAGCACCCGCTTGTGACCCGGTCCATCGAAGCCGCCCAGAAGAAGGTGGAGAGCCGCAACTTCGAGCTCCGCAAGCACGTTCTGGAGTACGACGATGTCATGAACCAGCAGCGGGAGGTCATCTACAGCCAGCGGCGCCGCGTCCTGCTGGGCGAGGACCTCGGAGATACGATCAGAGAGATGATTTCCAGTGTGGTTGCGGACACAGTTGCCCGCTATACAGGAGAGAGCAAGTACCCGGAGGAGTGGGACCTGAAGGGGTTGCTTGCGTATGGAGAGCAGCTCTTCCTCCGCCCGGGTGCCCTGAGCGTGGCGGACCTGGAGGAGTGCACCTCGCGGGAGGCTCTCACGGCGCGGCTTCTTGAGGAGGCCGAAGCTTTCTGGCGCTCCCGGGAAGAGGAGCTGGGGGCCGAGATGTTGAGGCAGCTGGAGAGGGTAATTCTCCTCAGGGTTGTCGATGCCAAGTGGATGGACCACCTGGACGCAATGGACCAGCTGCGCCAGGGGATCGGGCTGCGCGCCTACGGACACTCCGACCCGCTGGTGGAGTATAAGTTTGAGGCCTATGCCATGTTTCAGGAGATGATTAAAAGCATCCAGGAGGATGTGGTCCGCTACCTTTTCAGGGTTCAGATCGCTCCGGCTGCGGCCGAACGTCGCCCCCGCCGCCTTGTGGAAAACCGGGGGGAAGAGGAGGAGCGCCCCCGGCCGGTCCGGGTGCAGCACATCGGGAGAAACGCTCCCTGCCCCTGCGGCAGCGGAAAGAAATATAAGCGCTGCTGCGGGAGGTAGGCAGGAATTCCTCATTTTATGGCAAAATAAATAAAAAAGGTTTCCGGAAACCAGACAGTACAGAAGAACGGAGGCAGAAGCGGAATGCAGGGGAAGAGGGCGGCTACGAAACAGGAGCTGGCGGAATTCTGTATTTCCGCCGATTTTCACTGCGACCAGCCCCTTTGTCACCGGGAGCTTTTATTGAAAGCCGTGCTGGGGGTTGTCAGGCCTCGCATCGTCCCTTTCCTGGAGCGTTTCTTTGGAGTAAAGGAACTCCTTTACCTCGCCAACATCGTTTCTGTAGGGGAAAACCAGCTGCACCATACCATCCGGATGGTGGAACTGGCTGCCCTCCTGCCCGGGGAGGTGCTTGATGCCCTGGGCATAGCCCGGGAAGAGCTGCTGGAAGGAGTTCTTTTCCACGACATTGGCAAGGGCAACGAGGTTGATGACAGCTTTTTTGATGCCCGTGCCGTCGCGAAGTCCCGGGTCCCTCTCCTGCTCCGTTCCTATCCCGGAATGAGGTGGGCGGAGTGGAAGACCCCCTTTCACGACCACGTGGCCCGGAGCGTGGAGATTGCCCGGAAGTACGGCCTTTCCGCACGCGTCCAGGAGGGAATTGCCCTCCACCACCATGTAAAAATCAGGCCCAGGACCCTGAACCTTGTGGGGGACGCCCTTTGCTTAACCGGGATTGTCAAGCATGACATTTTCAATTATAATCCCGAGCAGTATGCGGCTCCCGGCTGCAACCTTGCCCAGACGATTGCCATCCTCGACCAGCTGTGCGCCATTGAAAGAAAATTCCAGGCGCGGGTCAGCCTCGGCCTGGAGCCCCAACAGATCGAAGATGAGGTGGTCCGCGACCTGGTGATCGGGATCACCGGGGCGGAGGACCCCCGCCTCAGGGTGCTGGACGTGAGTTTGACGGGAGACGAGTCGGTGATCCTGCTCGACCTGCGGGCCTTCGGGAGCTTTGTCAAGCTCCACACGGAGTACGAAATCCAGAACATCAAGGTTTCCATTCTCCAGCTGATGCGCTCCCTGGTCCGGGTCAACCGGGCGGGAAGAGAGCGCGACCTGGTGGCCCTGATCGGCGGAGATGAATATGCGGTGATCACAAAGGTGAAAGACCCCCGCATCCTGGAGGAGATGATCGAGCGGATTGCCGTTATTGTGAAGCAGCGCACCGGGTTTGAAGTGCGTTCTGGTTTTGGAACGGGGGGGAAGATTCCGGAAAATTTCCACCAGGCCCGGCTCCAGGCGGAGATCAACAAGAGATGCCGTTTTCTCAGGCCCGAAGCCATGTCCCAGGGAGAGTGAACCCGTTGGTCGAATGGAAAGAGTGGAGAGAATGGAAAAGAGAACTTGAAGCATTGAAGGAAAGGTTTGCAGAATTGAGGGTTTCTCTTTGACATTGAAAGAAAAGAAGCGGAGCTTCAAAAGCTGGAATCTCGCGCCGCCTCCCCTGACTTTTGGGCAGATGCCGGGCGGGCGGGAAAAATCCTGCAGGAGGCTGCCGGGCTCAGGGAGGAGCTGAGCCTTTACCACAGGCTGCGGAACGATCTGGAAGAGCTTGAGGTGCTCCTTGAGCTGTTTGCGGAATCCGAAGACCCCGAAATCGGGGCAGAGCTGGAAGAGGGGATTCAAAAATTCGGTGCCGCTCTGAACCGCTGGGAGGAGGAAACCCTTTTCACGGGCCCCTATGACCACCGGAATGCTTTGATTTCCCTGCACGCCGGCGCCGGCGGAACGGAGGCCCAGGATTGGGTGGAAATGCTTTTCCGGATGTACGCCCGCTGGGCGCAGGAGCAGGGTTATAAGGTGGAGGTGCTCGATCTTCTGCCGGGGGAGGAGGCAGGCATTAAAAGCATTACTGCCCTGATCTCCGGACCCCGGGCCTACGGCTACCTGAAGGCGGAGCGCGGCGTCCACCGGCTCGTCCGGATTTCTCCCTTTGATGCCTCCGGAAGGCGCCACACCTCTTTTGCCTCGGTTGATGTCATCCCGGAAATGGAGGAGGCCGAGGTGGAGATCGATCCCGACGACCTGCGGATCGATACCTTCCGGGCGAGCGGCCACGGCGGCCAGTACGTCAACAAAACCGATTCCGCGGTCCGGATCACCCATCTCCCCACCGGGATCGTCGTCCAGTGTCAGAGCGAGCGATCTCAGCTGGCGAACCGGCTCCGCGCCATGAAGATCCTCCACTCCCGCCTGGGGGAGCTGAAGAGGAGGGAACAGGAGGCCAGGCTGGCGCAACTGCGGGGGGAGCAGCGGGAAATCGCCTGGGGAAGCCAGATCCGTTCTTATATTTTTGAGCCCTATACCCTTGTCAAGGACCACCGCACCGGACTCGAACTGGGCAACGTCCAGGCCGTGATGGATGGAGCAATAACTCCCTTTATCATGGCGTACCTCCGCCAGTTCCGGGAAAGCTGAAGCCGTTCCGCATGGAACCTTTTGCCGGGGAGCCTGCATCCAGGAGCCTGTAAATGAAGAGATTGATTGCCGGTTTTTTGATCACCCTTCTCGTGTTTTTGATGCTCTGCGAATTTACGCTGCCCGGCCTGGCTGCCGGAGCCCTCGCTCGGGAGGTGGAGCGCAGCGAACTCCACCCGGGGCGGGTGGAGGCGCGCGTCTTTGCCTTTCCGGCGGCAAAGATTCTCCTGGGCAGGGTGGATGGGGCGCGCCTGGAAATGGAAGCTGTGGATTTAAAAGGCTGCCGCGCTTCGCTTCTGGCAGTCGACATTCCCCGCGGGACCCTGGACTGGCGGGGGGTGAGGGAGGGCGCTCTCCCCGTTGCCTTTCAACCGGCCGGCCCCGTCCGGGTCCGCCTCGTCATCGGGGAAAAGGATTTAAATGAATACCTTGCCCGGTCGGGCCTTAGAGGGATTGAGAACCCCAGGCTGGACTTCGGCCCGCGAGGCGTCAGGCTTGAAGGGAAGGTCGGTTTTCTGGGAAGCTCCCTCACCGTTTCGATTTGGGGGAGCTTCCGGTCGGACAGCGACGGGCGTGTTGAGTTCTTTCCCACCGAACTGCAGGTTGAAGGCGAAACCCTCTCTCCCGAGCTTGCTCAAAAGTTTCTCCCGCACCTCCGCTTCAACCTTACCGGAGCGGAACTCCCCTTTTCTTTCAAGGTCCGGCAGGTTAACATTACCGGCGAGAATCTGATCCTTTCCGGTCAGATTTAAAGGAATTTTCTGTCGAAGCGAGAAAATTTTTAGGGGGACGTTGCACGGCGGGGGCTGCTTTGGGAAAGACTAAGAACGGGGTGAGAGGATTTTGTGCAAAAAAAGGTGATATGTTCTTACATCTGGATTACCTTTGGCGCTTTAGGCACCGCCCTCGCCCTGGATCTCTTCCTCGTCCCCAACCGGGTGGCCGCCGGTGGAGTAAGCGGCCTTGCGACGATTCTGTACCACCTTCTGGGAATTCCGGTAGGCTGGACGCTGCTGGCGCTTAACATCCCCCTCTTTTTGCTCTCCTACCGGGAACTGGGGCTTCAGGTGGTGGTCCGGAGCCTGTACGGGGCTGTTGCCACATCGGTTTTTGTGGAGGCGCTTGCTTCCTGGCTCCCGGTTCCGACCCGCGACCTTCTCCTCGCCTCTATTTACGGGGGGGCCCTTGCCGGGATCGGGATGGGTATAGTGCTCCGGGCGCACGGAACCACCGGGGGGACAGATCTGGTGGCCCGGCTTGTTTCTAAATATTTGCCCGTAACGGTGGGGCAGGCTCTCCTGGGGGCAGATTTTGTGGTGATCAGCCTGGCCGGGATTTTTTTCAGTGCCGAACTGGCCCTGTACGCCCTGCTGGGCCTCCTGGTAACGGGCAAGGTCGTCGACCTGGTTCAGGAGGGGATCAGCTACGCCAAAGCGGCCTTTATCATTTCCGTGCGGCCGGAGGAGATCGCCAGGGCGATTTTCCGGGAGCTTGACCGGGGCGTAACCTCTCTGCCGGGAGAGGGGATGTATACAGGGGAGAAGCGCCCGGTGCTCCTGTGCGTGGTGGCGAAAACCGAGGAGAGCCGCCTGAAGGAGGCAATCTACCGGGTGGACCCCCGCGCCTTTGTGTTCATCACCGACGCCCATGAGGTTTTGGGGGAGGGATTTAAAATCCCCCGTTGACTTTGAGTTTTAAATTGCGGAAAGGGGAACTAGATGTGGCAGAGGCAGCACCGGCGTTGCTTCGGGAACTGGAGGCAAAGGCGCGCACCCTCCGCGTGAATCTCATCCGGATGCTGGCAGAGGCCGGCTCCGGGCACCCCGGGGGGAGCCTTTCAGCGGTGGAAATTGTGACGGCCCTCTATTTTCACGTGATGCGCCTCAAGCCCCTCGAGCCTGACTGGCCCGACCGCGACCGCTTCATCTTGAGCAAGGGGCACGCCGCACCCCTTCTCTATGCCGCCCTTGCGGAGCGCGGTTTTTTCCCTCCTGAGGAGCTCCTGACCCTCCGGAAGCTGGGAAGCCGCCTGCAGGGGCACCCGGACCTCCGGAAGCTGCCGGGGGTCGAGGCTTCAACGGGATCCCTCGGGCAGGGGCTTTCCATCGGCCTGGGAATCGCCCTTGCCGGGAAGCTCGACGGGCGCGGCTACCGGGTCTATGTCCTCCTGGGCGATGGGGAGTGCCAGGAGGGGCAGGTCTGGGAGGCGGCAATGGCGGCGGCCCACTACCGGGCGGACAACCTTACTGCCATTCTGGACTACAACGGCCTCCAGATCGACGGCCCTGTTGCCCAGGTTCTCTCCCCTCTCCCCTTTGCGGAAAAGTGGGAGGCCTTTGGCTGGGCCGTGAGGGAGGTTGATGGGCACGACTTCGCTTCTCTGCTCGATGCCTTCGCCTGGGCTGCAGGGGTGAGGGGGCGCCCCTCCCTGATCCTTGCCCGGACGGTCAAGGGAAAGGGCGTTTCTTTCATGGAGAACAGGGTTGACTGGCACGGAACGGCACCCAACCGGGAGCAGGCCGCCCGCGCCCTCGCCGAACTGGGAGCTCCGTCCCCCTGAGGAAAAAGGGGAGAGGCTGCTTTTTATAGAAACCCGGAACGCAGGAATTTGGAGGTCAGGTTGTCGTGAGCAGGCAACAGGAAAAGATCGCAACCCGAGATGCCTACGGCCGCGCTCTGGTGGAGCTGGGTGCGCGTTACCCCGAGATCGTCGTCCTCGATGCGGATTTATCCAGGTCCACAAAAACCCACGAATTTGCAAAGGCATTTCCGGACCGCTTCTTCAACATGGGGATTGCGGAGCAGAACCTGATGGGAACGGCTGCCGGTTTTGCCCTGGCAGGAAAGATCCCCTTTGCCAGCACCTTTGCCGTTTTTGCAACGGGCCGGGCCTTTGATCAGGTCCGCAACACCATCGCTTACCCGGGTTTGAACGTGAAAATCGTTGCTACCCATGCCGGAATCACGGTCGGAGAAGACGGCGCCTCCCACCAGGCGCTTGAAGACATCGCCCTGATGCGCGCTCTTCCCAACATGACGGTGATTGTTCCGGCCGATGCCACCGAAACCGCGCGGGCGGTGGCTGCTGCCGCGGTCCACCGGGGGCCGGTTTACATCCGCCTGGGCCGGCCGGCGGTGCCGGTCCTCTTTGGGGAGGATTACAAATTCCGCTTGGGTGTGGCCACAATTCTCAGGGAGGGCCGCGACGCGGCGATCTGCGCCACCGGGGTGATGGTTGCGGAAGCGCTCAGGGCTGCCGAGCAGCTGGCCGCGCAGGGAATTGAAGTTGCGGTGGCCAATTTCCACACCATTAAGCCGCTTGATGTGGAGACCGTGGTGCATCTCGCCCGGAAGACCGGGGCGCTTGTCACCGCTGAAGAGCATACGATTTACGGCGGGCTGGGGAGTGCCGTTGCCGAGGTGCTGGGGGAGCACTGCCCCGTCCCCCTGGTTCGGGTTGGAATCCAGGATCGATTTGGGGAATCGGGGAGCCCCGCGGAGCTGATGGAGGCCTTTGGCTTGACCGCCCCCTACATTGTCCGGGCCGCGGAGATCGCGCGCTGGCGCCGCGACAGGTGGGCCGGGCGCTCCTGCTAGGGCCCCTTCCGGAAATTGTTGGGGAAACTGGAATCTCAATAATCGACTCTTTGTTTCATACCAAAAAAACTGGTGAATTTGTTGATCTTAACAGGAAGTAAAAAGGAAATTCTCATTTTGTGTCGAAACAACCTCCAGAAGGAGGTTGTTTTTCTTAATTTAGCTGAAAAATTTGGCTGAAAATTTTTAGGACTCGTGCGAATCTGATTGAGGTGATCTGATTGATTCAGTTCTACAACGTCTCCAAGTTTTACCACAACGGGATCAAGGCTCTCTCAGGAGTGACGCTCCACATTGCAAAAGGAGAATTTGTCTTTATCGTGGGACCGAGCGGAGCGGGAAAATCAACCCTGATCAAGCTCATCTTCCGGGAAGAGCTTCCCACGAAGGGCCAGATCTATGTTGGAGGCCGGAGCATCATCAGGATGAAGCCGCGGGAGGTTCCTTTCCTGCGCCGCCAGATCGGAATGGTCTTCCAGGACTTCCGTCTTTTGCCGGACCGGACGGTCTTCGAAAACGTTGCCTTTGCCATGCAGGTTGTGGGGGCAGGCCCCGCGGAGATTAAGCGGCGCGTTCCGGAGGTCCTGCACCTGGTGGGTCTGGCGGAACGGGCCCAGATGTACCCCCGCCAGCTTTCTGGTGGTGAGCAGCAGCGGGTTGCGATTGCCCGCGCCCTTGTCAACAACCCGTCTTTGCTCATCGCCGATGAGCCGACGGGGAACCTGGATCTGGATACCTCCTGGGAAATTATCAACTACCTCCAGGAAATCAACAGGCGGGGGACCACCGTCCTGATTGCCACCCATGCCCGGGAAATTGTCGATGCGCTGCGGCAGCGGGTGATTGCTCTTGACCGCGGGAAAGTCGTCCGGGACGAATACCGGGGTGCTTACGCTCATGCGACTTAGGATCGCCCTCTACGTCATCCAGGAGGCGCTTCGCTCTTTAAGGCGCAACGGCTGGCTGAATTTTGCGGCTGCGGGAACGACGGCCGTTTCCCTCTTCGTTTTGGGGGTCTCGATTCTCCTGGTTGTCAACACAAATCACATCGCAAGAACGGTGGAATCGAATGTGGAGATAATGGTTTACCTGGACCAGGGCCTGAGGGCCGAGGAAGTTCAGGCGCTCCGGATGCGGATCATGCAGGTTCCCGGTGTAAAGGAGGCGCGCTTCATCTCCCGCGAGGAGGCTCTTGCCTCCCTGGAGCGGCAGTTTGGGAAGGGAAGCCGGCTGCGGGAGAGCCTGGGGGGAACCAACCCCCTCCCCGATGCCTACAAGGTGCGCACCATCGAACCCCGGCAGGTGGTTGCGGCCGCGGCCGCCATCAACCGGCTGCCGGGAGTAGAAAAGGTGCGGTACGGACAGGGGGTTGTGGAGAAGCTGTTTCAGCTTACGGCCTGGGTGCGCCTGGTCAGCTTTGGGGTGATGGGGCTGCTCAGCCTCTGCGCCGTTTTTCTCATTGCCACGACGATCCGCCTCACCATGTACGCCCGGCGCCGGGAGATTGCAATTATGAAGTATGTGGGGGCCACCGACTGGTTTATCCGCTGGCCCTTCCTTCTTGAGGGGGTCATCCTGGGCGGGGCGGGGGCCCTCGCCGCGCTCGCAGTTCTTTATTTTTCCTACGGAACGCTTGTGGCGAAGCTCCAGACGGCCCTTGCTTTTCTCCCGCTGGTGAGGGAGGAGAGCATTATGCTTCAGCTCTGCGAGGGGCTCCTGGCGGCGGGAATCGGGCTTGGGGTAATCGGGAGCTACATCTCCGTGCACCGCTACCTCCGGGTCTAGGAGGCAGGGCAGGTGTGCTATTTTGAGAGGAAAGGGTGAAGCGGTTTGCAAGGGAAGCTGTTGAAAATCCTGGTCAGCTTGCTGCTGGGGGCGGCTCTTGCCCTGGGCTCCCTCCTGCCGGGCTGGGCCTCAGAGCTGGAGGATCGGAAGAGGGAGCTTAATGAAGTCAACCGGATGATTGAGGTCCGGAAGCAGCAGATTCAGGAAAATAAACGCAGGCAGCGGAATGTTCTCGAAGAGCTGGACAGGCTTGACAGGGACATTGATCGGGTTGAGCAGGAACTTCAGGCCCTGAATGGCCAGATAGCTGCGCTTGAGCGGGCGATCGATGCAGCCCGCCAGGAGCTCCAGAAAGCGGAGAAGGATCTCGAGGAAAGGACCGCGATTCTGCACCAGCGCCTCCGCGATATCTATACCGAGGGGCAGGTTTCCTACCTGGAGGTGCTCCTGCAGGCCACGAGCCTGGGCGACTTTCTCACCCGTTTTGATCTGATGCAGCGGATTGCTGAACAGGATATCAAATTAATGAAAGAGCTGGCGGCCGAGCGCGACCGGATTGAACAGCGCAAAAAGGATCTGGAGGCCCGGCAGGAGAGGTTGACCCTCCTCCGGGAGCAAACCCGGGTCAAGCAGAGCTACCTCACGGCGCGCAGCGAGGAAAAAAAGGGAGTGCTGAAGCAGCTTGAATCTGAGCGGGAAGCTTATGAGCGCGCCCTCGACGAACTTGAGGCCACTTCCCGCCGCCTGGCTCAGATTATCCAGCAGCTCCAGGCAAAAAAACCCTCCCCCCGCAGGGGAACGGGGCGCTTCATCTGGCCCGTGCCCGGCTACAGTACGGTTACTTCGGGGTACGGGATGCGCTTTCACCCGATCCTGCACCAGTCCCGGATGCATACGGGAATCGACATCGCGGCTCCCACCGGGGCGGCGGTGGTGGCTTCCGACGACGGAACCGTAATCTATACGGGGTGGTTGGGCGGCTACGGGCAGGTTGTTGTAATCGACCACGGCGGGGGCTATTCGACCCTCTACGCGCACCTGTCACGCATTGTGGCCGGAAACGGGAGCCAGGTGCGGCAGGGGGAAACCATCGGGTATGTTGGGAGCACGGGATGGAGCACGGGCCCCCACCTCCACTTCGAGGTGCGGGTGAACGGAGAACCCCAGAATCCTTCTGGCTATTTGTAATTTGTGCCGGTCGATATGGATGGGGCTCAATCAGAACAACGCTTAATGGTTTGGTAGAGAGAGATTGGCAGGAAAGGAGATAATGTGGTGGAACCGGCAAGTCCCAGGCGCTGGCGAACGCTGGCGGCGGTGCTGGCCGCCGGGCTCATGGGGCCTTTGGATGCCAGCATTATTAACGCCAATTTGCCTACCATTGCCGGCTTTTTTCATGCTCCCATGACTCTGGCCGGTTGGGTGCCCATGGCGTACCTGCTGGTTCTGAGCAGCTTGCTGCTGGGCTACGGCCGGCTGGGGGATATGTGGGGGTACCGGCGGCTGTTCCTGGGCGGGATAGTCCTGTTTGTCGTTTCCTCGGCTCTTTGCGGTCTTTCTCCTTCCATGGGGTTTTTGATTGCGGCGCGCGCCCTTCAGGCTGTTGGGGCGGGAATGTTCATGGCGGTGATACCCGCCATTATTACTACTACCTTTCCGGCCCAGGAGCGAGGCCGCGCCCTGGGCTTAAACGGCATGTCGGTAGCCTTTGGGCTGGCTTTAGGACCATCCCTGGGCGGGGCCATTACCGGGTGGTGGGGCTGGCGCTGGGTGTTTTACATCAACGTGCCCATTGGAATAGCGGGCTTCTTCTGGTGCCGGAGGCTCCTGCCCCAGGACCGGCCGCGGCCTGGCGAACACTTTGATGCTCTCGGGGCAGCGCTGGCTTTTGGGGCCCTCTTCAGCTTTTTGCTCTGGGTCAACCGCCTTCCCGCCTGGGGCCTGCTTTCCCCTGCCGGCCTGGCAGCAGGTTTTCTGGCTCTGGCCTGCGCGGCCCTGTTCATTCTTTGGGAGCGGCGGGCGCCCCAGCCCATGCTTGACCTGAGCCTGTTCAAGAACCGGCTGTTTAGCTGCGCCAACCTGGCGGCGTTGTTTAATTTCATGAGCCAGTACACTCTGGTCTTCTTGACCCCTTTTTATCTTCGCGACTACCTGGGCCTGGCTCCCGAACGGGTGGGTCTTCTGATGACCGCTTTTCCGGCCGTGGTCTTGTTCACCGCCCCCTGGGCCGGTGCCCTGTCTGACCGGATCGGCACTCGCGGTCTTTCGGTACTGGGAGCCGGCCTGTGCGCGGCAGCTTTGGGATGGCTGGCTTTAGGCGGAACCGGCGCCGGAACCCCTGCCGGCTCAGGGGCCGCCGGCGCTGCCGCGCCCTTGCCGCCGGTGGCAGCCGGCCTGGCTTTGTTTGGGCTGGGCACCGGCATCTTTCAGTCGCCCAACAACAGCGCGGTGATGGGCAGCGTTCCCAGGGAACGGGCCGGGATTGCCTCCGGGGTGCTTGCGGTAATTCGCAACGTGGGGATGGTCCTGGGAGTGGCCTGCGCCGGCGCAGTATTTGCCTCCCGGGAAGCCTGTTATGGCGCCTTTGTTCCTGCCCTCCGGGATGCCTACCTGTCTGGCGCCCTCTACACCACCCTGAGCGCCCTGCTTTCGCTCCCCGGTTTTGCCAGGCCGGGAAGTCCGCACCCAAAAACCGATAATTAACCCTGTTTCACCCTGGCACCTCTCCACCACAGGCTTCGCCGGTTAATGGGCTGGCGGAATTCGGCTTCGTTAGGCAGACGGGGAAGAAGATCTTTCAACAGGTTTTCCAGCTTGGAGGCGTAAGCCTGGACTAGGGACATCCTTCAACCCTCCCTAAAAGAGCCTCCAGGAGCGCCTGGACTTCCCTTGAAGGAGCTTCGAAGAGACGCTGCAGTTCCGGATTGATGCCGGTAGAGGGCCTTCTCCAGGGCGGCAGGCCTTTCCACGCTCTGTACTGGCCCGCCAGCCAGAGGTACCGGTCGAGCTCGCGTGTGGTGGCGGGAAAGCCGGCCGCCTTTTTTAGTGCTGCGAAGCCAGTCGCAAACTGCTCGTATGAGAGCCCCTCTTTGCCCTTCCCCTCCACGTGGTACGTGACCATCCTGACCGCATACGAGTCGTAAATCGGGAATCGCTCCGGGTCAATGAAGAAGTGGGCGAACTTGGACGCAAAGCTCCGAAACTTTCTTCCCAGCCCGGGCACCCTCCCCAGGCTCTCTACGAGATCGGGGCAAAGCGGCGCCGCCGCACCTTCCAGGATCCTGTGCATGTGCCTTGCAACCTCCACCACGGCGTAGACCTGGGTCCAGTAAAGGGCGTTGACGGCTGCTGCTTTGAGCAGGGTCGATTTGAAATCGAAGCCCGGAAAAGACCGGGCGAGAGAGTCCAGCGCCTCGTCCACAGACTGCCAGAGCTCGCAGTAGCGGTACAGCTGCAATGCCGCTTCTACCTGCGGCCGCGTGAGGGGAACGGCCAACTCTCTGCGGCCCACCACAGCAACACTCCTCTTTCACCAGGCCATTGGTGCTGCTGCGTCCAACGGGCTTTCTCCCGGGCGCGCGCTCGCAGCAGCGCCTCCGCCTCGTCCCTCCTGTATCGCTTGCGGCCAGAGGGCAGGCGGACGGGAACCAGGGCGCCCTTTTGCTCCCAGTTCTGCAGGGTGCGGGTGGTGACCCGGATGATGCCGGCCACTTCGCGCGGCAGCAAGAATTCCTCCTGACCTGGCATGCCGCATCCCTCCTCAAAGTGCTTTTATTCTCCAGATTTCCGCTTTTTTCCTCTCTGCGGCAGGGCAATTTTGAGCAGAAAATTTCGGTCCGGAAACCCGCTTTTTTTCTAAGGTTAGAGGGCAATCTGCAACGCTATGAAGAAGGAGGCGGCTTCTGTGAAGGCTGAAACCTGTAAGCGGTGCAAAACTGCCACTTTTATACCAGGTGCAACCACCATTTTAACCGCCCGGACTGCGCTAAGGAGCGCTTCAGGGCGAAGCAGCAGGAACTGATGCGGGAGCGGCGCAATAAGGGCGCTCAGCTCGCCCGCTATGTTCGGGGCGGAGTAAAGGGGCCGTCCTTTGCCGGGGCGGCCCCGGTAGTTGCCGGGGACGCGGGTCCGGTTCCCGTCTGCTAAGTTAAATGCGAAAGAGTAGGGAGGAAATCCGCTTTAAAAAACGAATCTACTAAGAAAGGAGCGGCGGTTTCTATGGGTGTTGTTATAGAAAAATCTTTCTTGAAACCAAAACCACCTGTAAAGTGGGCAGGAGGGAAGGGGCAACTCCTCGCCCAGTTTGAACCGCTTTTCCCGGCAAGGTTCAATGTTTACCACGAACCTTTCGTTGGGGGCGGCGCGGTGTTCTTTCACCTGCTCCCGGAAAGGGCCGTGCTTATCGACAACAACCCTGATCTTATCAATTTTTACCTTGTGGTCAGAGATAACTTAGACGAGCTCTTGCAGGACGCCCGGAAACACAGAAACGAAGCAAACTACTACTACCGCGTGAGGGGCCTCGACCCAGAAGTTTTGTCCCCAGTTGAGCGGGCGTCCCGTTTCCTGTTTTTGAACAAAACAGGATACAACGGACTTTGGAGGGTGAACAGGCAAGGCAAACATAACGTCCCGTTTGGAAGATACAAAAACCCGAAAATTGTAGACGAAGAAAACCTCCGTCTGGTAAGTGCAGCATTGAAAAAAGCAAAAATCATACTAGGGGACTTTTCCGAGGTCCTGAGACACGCCAGCAAAGGAGACTTTGTTTACTTCGATCCGCCGTACTACCCGCTTTCCGAAACGGCGAACTTCACGGACTACACGGCGGAATCCTTTGGCCTGCAAGAGCAGGAGCGGTTAGCGGAAACCTTTAAGCTGCTTGACCGGCGCGGCTGCTTCGTGATGCTGTCAAACTCTGACACCGAGTTCGTCCGCCAGTTGTATCGGGGCTACGACATCCGCGTAGTCTACGCAAAGCGGGCGATAAACTGCCGGGCCGACAGGCGCGGTCCGGTGTCAGAGTTGGTAATCCGAAATTACTCATAGATTTCCGGTATTAGCATGCGCAAGAAACTCGTCAATGGTAATTACTTCTACCAGGTGGCCGTTGGTAAATAAGTCTTTATGTCCTTGCTCCAAGAGAAAATTTCTGGCGTTGTTTGAAAAACCGATTCCCCCCAACACTATGTAAGCCTTTCGATAACGTCCATTTGCTTCTCGGATAATTTTTAGCAGACTAGCGATATCGTAGAGGATTTTCTGTTCAGCCGTTCCACGCACTTGCTGCCATTTGGCACTGATAATTACATCACCGGAAGGGTCGCGAATGAGCGCGTCGGCCTTGTAAATCCCGCCAAAAAGTTGCTGACCGACAGGTACCTGTAGAGCGAACCTGCCCGGATAATGAATTTCAAGAACCGGTTTTATTACGGTTTCCCAGTGTTGCCCCGTTCGTGTGCCTCTTCCACCAGGAACCAATAAAAAAACACCCCTTTCAAGAGTTTTAAAAAGTTTTCGCCAGGGGACAACAAAGTCCTTTTTGTGGTATGACAGGTCTTTATAAAAACAACACATCAAGACAATAATTGAACCCCGGAAAACGTGCTGGAGGTCTACCTGGGACACTTGGCCGAGCAGGGGGCCTCCCCCCACACCGTTTCGGGCTACCGCTGCAATGTCCTTGCCTTCTTCTCGTGGTTCCGGGGGGCAGCGGGGGAAGACGCCTTACCCGAGAGGGTTACGAGTATTGACCTGCAGGAATATCAGAGCTGGCTCCGGGGCGTGAGGAAGCTGAAGCCGAACGCCGTCAACAGAAAACTTAAGGCGGTTAGGGCGTGGTTAAGATGGTGCGCGAGTGAAGGGCGGGCCCCGCGGTTGCCGGACTTCCCCCACGTCCCGCAGGCCCGAAAGGCCCCCGAGGCCCTCGAAGGGCTGAGGTCAACCGTCTTCTGCGGGAGCTGAAAAGGAAGGAAACCCCAGGGACACTGCCCTGGTCCGGCTCCTGCTCTCCTGCGGCCTGCGGGTTTCTGAGGTCTGCTCCCTGCGGGTGGCCGACCTGGACCTGGGGGAGCGGCGGGGGAAGCTGGTGGTCAGGTACGGCAAGGGGGCGAATAAAATAAGGGTTTTCAAATCGCTAATAATCGTGTAGGATTATTCATATAGTGGGAATAGCAGGAAGGGGAACTTTTAGGAGGTGGACAGGCTGAAGCAGCGTTTTCTCAAAATTACCGCGGTTGCCGTCGTTCTGCTTTGCTTGCTGGGGTCCGGGTTAGGGGGCCTTTTTCTATGGGCGAGCAAAAATAACCTCTTGAAATTTATCAAAACTTACGTCCTGATCAAGACCCAGTACCTCGACAGAGTGAGCACCGCCACCTTAGTCGAGGGTGCGATCCAGGGGATGGTGGATGCTCTGGGCGATCCCTACTCCGTTTACCTGAATCAGGACGCCTTCAGGGAATTGAACCTCCAGATCGAGGGGTCTTTCGGGGGGATCGGTGTGGAAATCGATCTCGACCAGGAGAAGCAGCTTGTGGTTGTTTCTCCTCTGCCCGGGACGCCTGCTGCCCGCGCCGGGATCAAGAGCGGGGACCGGATTGTCCAGATCAACGGAAAAGAAGCAGCACAGCTTTCTCTCGTAGAGGCCGCAAAGCTTTTGCGGGGAAAACCCGGCACCCGCGTTTCCCTCAAGATCTGGCGGAAAGCGAACAACCGGTTTTTGAATTTTGAACTGGTGCGCGAGCAGATTTCCGTGCCTTCCGTAACCGGCAGGATGCTTTCCGGGCACCCGGGGATCGGCTACCTGCAGGTGATGCACTTCAACCGGACGAGCACGATTGCTCAGTTGAAGGAGGCCCTTGCCGCCCTCGAGGCCGGGGGCTGCCGGGGGCTGATCCTCGATCTGCGGGGAAATCCCGGCGGCGACCTCCAGGCCGCCGTGGAGCTGGCCGGCTACTTTATCCCCAGGGGGCCGGTGGTCCGCATCGTGCACCGGGGGGGAGCGGAGGAGGTCTGGCAGTCCCCCCGGACCGGAAAGCAGGTGAAGGTGCCCCTCGTGGTGCTTGTCAACGAAGGGAGCGCCAGTGCTTCGGAGATTGTTGCGGGGGCGATTAAGGACACGGGAAGCGGAATCCTGGTGGGAACCCCCACCTTCGGAAAGGGCCTTGTCCAGACCGTTTTTAACCTGGATTCGAAAGTGGGCGTGAAGTTGACGACCGACAAATACCTGACCCCCAAGGGGAAGAACATCCACAACAGGGGGATCGAACCTGATGTCCTTGTGAAACAGCCCGATGGTGCAGGAAAGGACCTTCAGCTGGAAGAGGCTGTCCGGATCCTGGAGGACCGCCTCCGGCAGAACGAAGAAAAGGTGGCTTAGGAGGCGGCGCTGATGGATTTTCCCTGGCGTGAAGTTTTACCGCTTGTCGGCCTGGTGTTTCTGCGGGTGCTCGGCGAACCCTTTTTCTGGCTTGTGGTTCTTCTGGTCTGGTTCCAGTACCAGCGGATGCTGAGAACGAAGGAGGCTCTCTTTGGCTTCCGGGATTCTCCCCTCAGGGTCGCGGGGGCGGCGCTGGGCTACGGAGTTCTCGGGGGGCTGGTCGGGAGCTGCCTGATGGTGCTGTTCGGAATTTCCATCAACGGGCTGGGGATCGGATATCTCTGGCTGCTGGCCGTTGCTTTAATGCTGATCAGCCCCCGTTTTCTGTGCTTTTCCTACGCAGGCGGGATCCTTGCCCTCTTTTCCCTCGTGACAGGCTACCCCAGGGTGAACATTCCCGCCTTGATGGGTCTGGTTGCCGTTCTGCATCTGGTGGAGAGCGTTCTCATCCTCACGAGCGGTCATTTCGACCCCCTCCCCGTCTACGTCCGCAGCCGTTTGGGGCGGGTTGTGGGGGCTTTTAATCTGCAAAAATTCTGGCCGATTCCCCTTGCCGTGATGACCATCCTGACCGGGATTCCCCACCAGGTGCCGGGGGACATTATTAAGATGCCCGATTGGTGGCCGCTGATCCGCCCCTGGGGGGAACTGGAAAAAAGGGAAATTATTTATAGCATTCTGCCTGTTGTGGCGGCTTTGGGGTACGGGGAGCTGGCGATTACCTGTCTGCCGCGGGAGAAGGCAAAGCGGTCCGCCTTTAACCTCGCCCTCTTCAGCCTGGTCCTGCTCGGTCTTGCGGTGCTTGCCTCCCGTTTTTCCCGGTGGGCGGTCCTTCCCGCTCTCTTCGCTCCCCTGGGCCACGAAATGGTGATTTACCTGGGGCGGCGCGCCGAGTTCCAGGGGAAGCCCAGGTTCGTTCCTCCCCCCCGCGGGGTGATGGTTTTGGATGTGGTTAAGGGTTCTCCGGCCGCCAGGGCGGGCCTCCGCGCCGGTGATGTCATCCTGCGGGTCGAGGGGTTAGAAGTTAATTCCCGCGCCGAACTTCTGTCCGCGCTTGGCCTTGCGAGTTCCCGCTTTTTAATGGAGTTTGCTGCACCGGAAGGGCCCCTCCGGCAGGCTCGCGTCCTGCGGGAGGAGGGGGAGCCTCTCGGGGTAATCCCCGTTCCCGAGCCGGGTGATTCCCCCAATGTTGATTACACAATGGCCAGCCCCCTGAAAAACCTCGTGCGGCGCCTTTTCCGCTCCCGATCCAGCTTTTGACTTTTTTTCTTTTCCGACAGGCAAGTCACAACTTTCTCCCCCGTGTAATAATTTATTAATATCAAGCAGGCTTCGGGAGCAGGAAACTTTTGCACAGGGGGTGGAGGTCCCTATCCGGCAGAACCGGGTAGGCTTGAAAATGCAGGTTCGAAATAAACATGTTTTTGCAAGTTCTTTAACGAGCCGGGGGTTTTTTTCTTACTGGGACGAAATCCTCCAGGATCTGAAATACGTCTATCTGTTGAAGGGTTCCTCCCCGGCGGGAAAGAGTTTGTTTTTGCGTTTGCTGGGGCTTGCCCTGGCGGACCGGGGGTATCAGGTGGAGTATTTTCACAAACCCGAGGACCACATGACCCTGGAGGGTGTTGTGGTGCGTTCTCTAGGAGCGGCCGTCCTGGACGGTCTGCCTTTCGGTTTGAACAGGGGCGGCTCTGGGCTTGCACCTAAAGTAATGGAAATATCTCTGCCGGAGCGTACTTCGCTGCAGGAGAGGGACGGGGAGGCAGCCCGGCAGGCCCGCCTCCAGGTAGCTGAACTCCTGCGGGAAGCCGGGGAGGCCTGGGCGCGGGTTTGTGCGCATTACCGGAAGCGGTTGGATGAGGAAGCGGTTAAAATCCGGGCCGCGAACTGGGCGCAGGAAATTTTCCCCAAGTCCTCCCAGCTCAAACACTTTTTCGTCGATACCATTGCCCCCGAGGGACCTGTGGATTTCATCTCCTTCCTTTCTGCCGCCTGCCGGAAGCGCTATCTCATCAAGGGTGCTCCGGGGACGGGAAGCCTGGTGATCCAGGAGATCTTGAACCATGCTTTAAGCCGCCACTACAGGGCAGAGGTTTACCATTCTTACCTCAACCCCGGAGACCCGGTGATGCTGATCTTTCCGGAAATTTCCACGGCGGTTATTGACGGGACGGGCGGGTATCATCCCTCTCCTTTACCCGGCGACACCACCTGGGATCTTACGGGTTGCTTGCGTCCCGGGGGCGAGGGCGGGGGCCGCTCCGAAACTCCAGGGACGGAAGCGGAACAGGCAGAGGTGGAGCTTTCCTTCCTCCTTGCCGCAGCGGCGCAGGCTGTGAGAAAGGCGCAGCAGGAGCAGCAGGAGGAGGAGCAGATTGAAGCGCCACCTTCAGGAGAGGCAGTTGCGGCTTTCATCTCCCGGCTGCTGCGGGAAGCCTCCTGCTCCCAGACCCCCGGCGGCTTTCACTGAGGCTCCCGGGGTGGTTTCACTCGAGGACGATTGTTTGTTTGCAGGGGAAAGGCAGGGCACCAGGAAGAAATCGAACAGCCCTCTGCAGGAAACAGGGCGCATCCGGGCCGCGATGCCTCCGGCACAGGCTTCGCCCGCCCGGGGCATCTGGCAGGTGAACCTAAGGGGGAGGGATTGTGACGCGCCTTCGATTTTGTGGTATAATCCGGGGTGAACAGAAACCCGGATTTTTTTATCACTTCAGGAGAAGGTGTTTTTTTATGAGCAGATTTCGGCTCCGGGCACCCTTTGCCCCCACCGGGGACCAGCCCCGGGCGATTGCCCGGCTCAGCGAGGGGATCCGCGCCGGGCTGCGCTACCAGACCCTGCTGGGGGTCACCGGGTCGGGGAAGACCTTCACCGTCGCCGGGGTGATCCAGGAGGTCCAGAAGCCGGTGCTGGTGATCGCTCCCAACAAGACCCTTGCCGCCCAGCTGTGCGGCGAGTTCCGGGAGTTTTTTCCCGACCACGCGGTGGAATATTTTGTGAGCTACTACGATTATTACCAGCCCGAGGCCTACGTGCCCCAGACCGATACTTACATCGAAAAGGACTCCTCGCTGAACGAGGAAATCGATAAACTCCGGCACTCGGCCACAGCAGCCCTCTTCGAACGGGACGACGTGATTATTGTGGCCAGCGTCTCCTGCATCTACGGCCTGGGCTGCCCTGCCGACTACCGGGACATGATGGTTTCCCTGCGCCAGGGGATGCGGATCGACCGGGACGAGGTCCTCGCCCGGCTCATCAACATCCACTACACGCGGAACGACTACGAGTTCACGCGCGGCCGGTTCCGGGTGCGGGGGGATGTGGTGGAGATCTTCCCCGCCTCCTTCAGCGAAAAGGCGCTCCGGGTGGAGTTCTTCGGTGACGAGATCGACCGCATCCTGGAAATCGACACCCTCACCGGCGAGGTGCTGGCGCGCCGCCTGCACGCAGCGGTTTTCCCGGCCTCCCATTACGTGACGCCGCGGGAGCGGATGGAGCGGGCGCTTGCCGCCATTGAGGCGGAGCTGGAGGAGCGCCTGGCGGAGCTGCGCGCCGCAGGGAAGCTCCTGGAGGCGCAGCGCCTGGAGCAGCGCACCCGCTTCGATCTCGAAATGATGCGGGAGGTCGGAACCTGCAAGGGGATCGAAAACTACTCCCGGCACCTGACAGGGCGCCGGCCCGGGGAGCCCCCCTACTGCCTGCTCGATTTCTTTCCGCGGGATTTCCTTGTGGTGATCGACGAGTCGCACATTACGGTTCCCCAGCTCCACGGGATGTACGAGGGGGACTACTCCAGGAAGAAGACCCTCGTGGACTACGGCTTCCGGCTCCCTTCGGCGCTGGACAACCGGCCCCTGTGCTTTGAGGAGTTCATTGCGAAGGTACCGCAGGTGATCTTCGTTTCGGCCACCCCGGGGCCCTACGAGCTGGAGCAGAGCGCCCAGGTGGTGGAGCAGATCGTCCGCCCGACCGGCCTTGTGGACCCCGAAGTGGAGGTCCGGCCGGCCCGCGGCCAGGTGGACGACCTGGTGGAGGAGATCCGGCTCCGGGTCGAGAAGAGGCAGCGCGTTCTTGTCACCACCCTCACGAAGAAGATGGCCGAGGACCTGACCGACTACCTGCGCGACCTGGGGATCAGGGTGCGCTACCTCCACTCGGAGATCAACGCCCTGGAGCGGATGGAGATTTTGCGCGACCTCCGCCTGGGGGTCTTCGACGTTCTGGTGGGGATCAACCTCCTGCGGGAGGGGCTCGACCTCCCGGAGGTCGCTCTGGTTGCAATCCTGGATGCCGACAGGGAGGGCTTCCTCCGGTCGGAGCGGTCGCTGATTCAGACCATCGGGCGGGCCGCCCGGAACGTGGAGGGCAAGGTGATCATGTACGCCGACACCGTCACCGAATCGATGCAGCGGGCGCTGGATGAGACCAACCGGAGGCGCCGCATCCAGATGGAGTACAACCGGCGGCACGGGATTACCCCCCGCAGTGTTGAAAAGGCGGTCCGGGGGATCATCGAGATCACCCTTCCCGTTGGGGTGGCCGAGGAGAAGGCGCCTTACGGCACGGGGAAGAGCCTGAAGCAGCTTGGGAGGAAGGAGATCGAAAAGCTGATCGCCCGGCTCGAGCAGGAGATGCGCCAGGCGGCCCGCGAGCTCGCCTTCGAGCGGGCTGCCGAAGTGCGGGATCTCATCATTGAACTGCGGAAGGAACTGGTGGCCCGGACGCGTGCCCGCGGCGAAAGGGCCCCGGAAGATCTGGTACCCACAGGGAGGCAGCTAGGAGAGGAATGCACCGGCAGTCGGAAAAAGAGGCCCGCGTCCCGGGGCGGGATAAGATTATCGTCCGGGGGGCGCGCGTCCACAACCTGAAAAACATCGACGTCGAGATTCCCCGGGGGAAGCTGGTGGTGATCACCGGCCTTTCCGGTTCCGGAAAGTCCTCTCTGGCCTTTGACACCATCTACGCCGAGGGGCAGCGGCGGTACGTGGAGTCCCTCTCCGCCTACGCCCGCCAGTTTCTCGGTGTTGCCGATAAACCGGATGTGGACTACATTGAGGGGCTTTCCCCCGCGATTTCCATCGACCAGAAGTCGGGGAGCCGGAACCCCCGCTCTACAGTGGGAACGGTGACCGAGATTTACGACTACCTCCGCCTCCTCTTCGCCCGGATCGGGAAGCCGCACTGCCCCCGGTGCGGCCGCCCCGTCCGGCAGCAGACCGTTTCCCAGATGGTGGACCAGATCCTGGCCTGCCCGGAAGGGACGAGGGTGCAGATTCTGGCGCCCCTCGTCAGGGGCAAAAAGGGGGAGCACCAGAAGGTCCTTGCCGATCTCCAGAAAAAGGGCTTTGTCCGGGTGCGGGTGAACGGGGAGATCCGGGAGCTGGATGAAGAGATCGTCCTGGACCGGAACAAAAAGCACAGCCTGGAGGTGGTGGTTGACCGCCTGGTGGTGCGGCCCGGGCTGGAGCACCGGCTGGCGGATTCCCTGGAAACGGCCCTGGGGCTCGGCGGCGGCACGGTCATCGCCGACATCCTGGGGAGCGAGGAGCTCGTCTTCAGCCAGAATTTTGCCTGCCCGGAGTGCGGGATCGGCCTGGCGGAGCTCACCCCCCGCCTTTTTTCCTTCAACAGCCCTTACGGCGCCTGCCGCGCCTGTTCGGGGCTGGGCTACCGGCTTGAGGTGGACCCGGAACTGGTGGTCGACCGGGAGCGTTCTGTGCGGGAGGGGGCTTTAATTCCCTGGACGCGCTCCCCCCAGCACTACTACCCCCAGCTGGTGCGGGCGGTGCTGGAGCATTACGGCGCGGCCTGGGATGTGCCTTTTAAAGACCTCCCGGAGCAGGTCCAGGAGGCGCTTCTTTTCGGGACTCCGGAGCGCATCCGCTTCCGCTACCGGGATCACTTCGGGCAGGTGAAGACCTGGTACGCGGCCTTTGAGGGGGTTGTGAGCTATCTTGCCCGCCGCTACCAGGAAACGGACTCGGAGGAGGTCCGGGAGGAGATTGCGGAGTTCATGACCTCACGCCCCTGCCCTGCCTGCCAGGGGGCGCGGCTCCGGCCCGAAAGCCTTGCGGTGACCGTTGGAGGGAAAAACATCTACGAGGTGACCCGGTTGACCGTGCTGGAGGCGCGGGAGTTCCTGAGGGGCCTCCGGTTGACCTCCCGCGAGGAGCAGATCGCGCGCCAGGTGCTGAAAGAGATCGATGCCCGCCTGGGCTTCCTGGTCAACGTCGGCCTCGACTACCTGACCCTCGACCGGCCTGCGGGGACCCTTGCCGGGGGTGAGGCGCAGCGGATCCGCCTTGCCACCCAGATCGGGTCGGGGCTGGTGGGCGTCCTCTACATTCTTGACGAACCGAGCATCGGCCTCCACCCGAGGGACAACACGCGGCTCATCCAGACCCTCAAGGAGCTGCGGGACCTGGGCAACACCCTGATTGTAGTGGAGCACGATGAGGAGATGATGCTGAGCGCCGACGAGATCATCGACATCGGGCCCGGGGCGGGGGTGCACGGGGGGCGGATCGTGGCGCAGGGCACGCTGGAGGAGATCAAAAAGGCGCCGGAATCGATCACCGGCCAGTATTTGAGCGGGCGCCGGGAGATCCCGGTGCCCGGGGCGCGCCGCCGCCCCGGAGACAGGTGGCTGGAGGTGCTCGGGGCAAGGGAGTACAATCTCAAGAACATCGACGTCCGGATCCCGCTCGGGCTTTTTGTCTGCATTACGGGGGTTTCCGGCTCCGGGAAGAGCACCCTGCTGGAGGAGATCATCTACAAGGCCCTCGCCCAGCGCCTGCACGGGGCGCGCGCCCGCCCGGGAGCCTTTCGGGAGCTGCGCGGGGTTGAGCACCTGGACAAGGTGATCGAAATCGACCAGTCCCCCATCGGGCGGACCCCCCGGTCAAACCCGGCGACCTACACGGGGGCCTTTGACGGGATCCGGGAGCTGTTCTCCCTCACCCCCGAATCCAGAATGCGGGGCTACCGGCCCGGGCGCTTCAGCTTCAACGTGCGGGGCGGGCGCTGCGAAGCCTGCCGGGGGGACGGGATCATCAAGATCGAGATGCACTTCCTCCCGGATGTCTACGTCCCCTGCGAGGAGTGCAGGGGGAAGCGCTACAACCGGGAGACCCTGGAAGTGAAGTACAAGGGGAAAAACATCGCCGAGGTCCTGGACATGACCGTCAGCGAGGCGCTGGAGTTTTTCCAGCACATTCCTAAAATCAGCCGCAAGCTCCAGACCATGTACGACGTGGGCCTGGGCTACATCAAGCTCGGCCAGCCTGCCACCACCCTTTCCGGAGGAGAGGCGCAGCGGGTGAAGCTGGCCGCCGAGCTTTCCCGGCGCAGCAACGGGCGCACCCTCTACATCCTCGACGAGCCGACGACGGGGCTGCACAAAGAGGACATCAGGCGGCTCCTCCTGGTGCTCGATCGCCTCGTGGAGGCGGGGAACACGGTGGTGGTTATCGAGCACAACCTCGATGTGATCAAGACCGCCGACTACATCATCGACCTCGGCCCCGAAGGGGGGGAAAGAGGGGGGGAGGTGGTAGCCGTTGGAACTCCCGAGGAGGTTGCGGCATGCCCTGCCTCCTATACAGGGCGCTATTTGCAAAAAGTGCTCGGAAAGGCAGCCTCTCTCGTTCCCGGCTAAAGAGGGGCCGGAGAAGAGGCTGCTCCCTTGCTAAGGATTTTTGAAGAGGGTTGGGAGGAAAAGTGACGGGAGCAAAGACAGAGCTGAAATCGGAACTGAAAGAGGAGCTCGAACTCGTCCCCGACAGGCCCGGTGTCTACCTCTTCCGGAACCGGGCGGGCGCCGTGATCTACGTGGGGAAAGCGGTTTCTCTCAGGAACCGCCTCCGCTCCTATTTTCAGGCGAAGGGCCACTCCGCGCGGATCCGGCGGCTGCTTTGCGAGGCAGCGGGCTTCGAATACATCGTAACCGAGTCCGAGGTGGAGGCCCTTGTCCTGGAGTGCAACCTCATCAAGGAGTACCGCCCCAAGTTTAACATAAATTTAAAAGATGACAAGTCCTATCCCTACTTAAGGGTGACGGCGGAGGAGTTCCCGCGGGTGATGATCACCCGGAACCTGGTCCGGGACGGGTCGCGCTACTTCGGCCCCTATCCTGATGTAAGCGCCGTCAAGGAAACGGTGAGCCTGCTGCGCAAGCTTTTTCCCTTTCGCACCTGTCCCGACAAAACCCTTGCCCCGCGGGGGAGACCCTGCCTCAACGGCCAGATCAAAAACTGCCTGGCGCCCTGCACCGGCGGGGTTTCCCCCGGGGATTACCGGGAGATGATCGAGCAGCTTCTCCTTTTCCTGGAAGGGAAAACCCGGGAAGTGGAAAAGCGCCTCACGGCTCAGATGGAGGAGGCTGCCGCCGCCTGGGATTTTGAGCGCGCCGCCCGCCTGCGGAACCAGCTGGCGGCCTTGAAAAAGTTCCGGGAGCAGCAGCGGGTGGCGCGGGCGGCGGGGCGCGACGAGGATGTGCTGGCCCTCGGCGCCTTCCTGGACGAGGTTTGCGTGCTCCTCTTCCGGGTCCGGGGGGGAAAGCTGGTGGCGGAGGAGCACTATTTTTTGACAGGCACCGAGGAGATGCAGCCGGGAGAAATTCTGGCTTCCTTTATGAAGCACTACTACCACGCCGGGAGGGAGATCCCCGCCGTGATTTTCGTCAGCGCCCCCCTTCCTGAAGCCGAACTCCTGGCGGCCTGGCTCAGCCGGGAGCGGGGGGGCAAAGTGGAGATCTGCCACCCCCGGCGCGGGCGCGGCCGGGAGCTTCTCCGGCTCGCCCTGGAGAATGCCACCCTTTACGCCCAGCGGCGCAAGAAACGGATTTTCAGCACCCGTGAGAAGGGGCACCTGCTGGTGCTGGAGCTTCAAAGGGCGCTGGACCTGAAGAATCCGCCCCGGCGCCTGGAGTGCATCGATATTTCTCACTTTGGAGGCCGGGAGACGGTGGGTTCCCTTGTCCGCTTTACCGGGGGGTTGCCCGATAAGCAGGGGTACCGGCGCTACAGGATCCGGGGGGAGGCTGCCGGGGATGACTGCGCTGCGCTTCAGGAGGTGCTCAGGCGCCGCCTTGCCCGGGCCGCAAGGGAGCCGCTCCCGGACCTGCTGGTGATCGACGGAGGCAAGGGGCAGCTGCGCGCCGCCCTGGCCGTGCTTGGGGAGGCGGGGCATCCGGAGGTTGAAGTGGCGGCCCTGGCAAAGGAAGAAGAGGAGATCTTCCGCCCCGGCGCCAAAGACCCTCTTTCCCTGCCCGGCGACCACCCCGGCCTTCACCTCCTGCAGCAGGCGCGGGATGAGGCCCACCGTTTTGCCCGCGCCTACCAGGAGAAGCTGCGGACCTCAAAGATGACGGCCTCGGCCCTGGCGGAGGTGCCGGGGATCGGAAGGAAGCGCAGCGAGGCTCTCCTGAAGCACTTTGGTTCCCTTGCCCGCCTGCGGGCTGCAAGTTTTGATGAACTGGCAGGTGTGCCGGGGATGAACAAAAAGGCGGCCGCAGCACTGTATGAATTTTTCCACGGCGCCGCCGGGAGAGGAAGGGGTGAAGTGCGGTGAGAGATGCGAAGGCGGGAAGCATTAAACTTGTGGCAATCGATCTGGATGACACCCTGCTCCGGGACGACCTGACCATTTCCCCGCGGACCCGGGCGGCTGTAAAGGCCGTCATGGAGCGGGGCGTTGCCGTCACCCTCGCGACGGGAAGGATGTTCCGCTCGGCAAGGCCCTATGCCCGGCAGCTTGGCTTCGACCTCCCGCTCATTACCTACCAGGGCGCCCTTGTCAAAAACGCCCTTTCCGGGGAGGTCGTCTACCATCGCCCCCTGGCCGTTGGGGCGGCGCGCCGGGTGATCGAATTCGGGCGCCGGAAAAAGGTTCAGGTCAACTTCTACCTGGATGACGAACTGTATGTGGAGAGGATCACGCCCCGGGGCGCCCACTACGCCGCTTTCGCAAGGGTTCCCTGCCGCCAGGTTGCAGATCTGGAGGACCTGCTTGCCCGGGGGAATCCCTTGAAGCTGCTTTTGATTGAGGCCGAACCCGTTCTGGACGAATTTGCGCAGGAATTGAGGGAAATGCTGGGGGAAGAGGCGCACCTCACGAAGTCCAAACCCTGCTACCTGGAGGTCGTTCACCCCCAGGCCACCAAGGGCCAGGCGCTCCGGGAGCTGGCGGGGCGGCTGGATGTGAGACGGGAAGAGGTGATGGCCCTCGGGGACAGCTTCAACGACATTGAAATGCTGGAGTTCGCCGGGCTTGGCGTTGCGGTGGCGAACGCCCGCCCCGAGGTGCGCCGCCGCGCCCGCTGGGTAACCCTTTCGAACAACGAGGACGGGGTTGCCGTTGCCCTTGAAACCTTCATTTTGGGGAACGAGTGCTCTCCCTCCCGCGCGGAGGGCGGCAGGGCTGCGCCGGCGAATTCTCTCGCCGATCCTCCTGCTTGCGATGCAAAGGGATAAAAGATAAAATAAAACCGGCAGCCGGAGCTGCCAGGGGAAGCAGGGCAGGCCGGCCACAAGGAGAAGAAGGAGTAAGGCCGATGAATTATGTTCTGGCTGTGGACCTGGGCGGCACGAAAATCTATTCTGCCCTCGTGGGCCCCGGGGATCGGATTATCAACAGGGACGTCCGGCCAACGGAGGCAGCCCGGGGGAAAGACAGGGTAGTTGCCAACATTCTGGCAAGTCTGGAGGCGGTCTTGCCCCCAGGGGCGCGGCAGGAAGGCAGGATCGCGGGAATCGGGGTGGGTGCACCCGGCCCCCTTGACCCCCGCACCGGCCGGATTTTTTTTGCTCCCAACTTGCAGTGGCACGATGTCAACCTGAAGGAAATCCTCCAGAGCACGCTGGGGCTTCCCGTTTTCCTGGAGAACGACGCCAATCTCGCAGCCCTTGGAGAACACCTTTACGGAGCGGGGCAGGGCTACGAGGACCTTGTTTTTATTACGGTAAGCACCGGAGTCGGCGGCGGGTTGATTCTGAGAGGCGACATCTATTCTGGCGCCTTCGGAGGGGCGGGCGAGATCGGGCACCTGGTGGTGGAGCCCGGCGGGCCTCTTTGCTCCTGCGGAAACCGGGGGTGCCTGGAGGCGGTTGCCTCAGGGCGCGCCCTGAGGAAAAAGGCGCTTGAGCTGATTGCGGCCGGAAAGGGGCGCAGGATCTTCGAACTGGCGGGGGGAGACCCGGAGGCGGTTGATGCCCCTGTGGTCGCGCAGGCCGCGCACGCCGGCGATCCCGAGGCGCGCGAGCTGCTGGCCGGGGCCGGCCGCTACCTGGGACTGGCGATCGGAAACATTGCCAACCTTCTCAATCCCCCGCTCTTCGTCATCGGGGGAGGTGTGGCGCGGGGTGCGGGGGGGCTTCTGCTGGGCCCCGCCCGCGCGGAGGCGAGGCAGCATGTTTTTCCCGCCCTCCGGGATTTTTTAAAAATCGTTCCCGGCGCCCTGCGCGGGCGGGCCGGAGTGCTCGGGGCGGCGGCCTATGCGCGCCGAAAACTTGGATTGAGAGAGGGGCTGGAGTATGGACCGCGAGCTTAAAGTAATCCTGGACGATTCCGAAACCCTGCGGGAAAGAGATCCCGGGGGAATGCTGGAAACCCTGGCGGGCCTGCCCGAGCAGTGCGAGGAAGCCTTCAGGCTGGGGGAGGAAACCCCTCTTCCCGTCTTGAAAAAAGAACCGCGCCTTGTGGTGATGGCAGGCCTGGGCGGCTCCGCCATCGGAGGGGACCTGGTCCGGGCGGTGGCGGCGCGGGAGGCCAGGATCCCTGTCCTGGTCTGCCGGGATTACACCCTGCCTGCTTTTGTCAGCGAAGAGAGCCTCGTTTTCCTGACCAGCTACTCCGGGAATACGGAAGAAACCCTGAGCGCTTACGAAGCGGCCGGAGCGAGGGGGGCGGCCAGGATCGCGATCACGACAGGAGGGAAGCTGGCGGAGCGCGCCCGAGAGGACGGCGTTCCCGTTGTTCGTGTGCCTGCAGGACTGCCTCCGCGCTCCGCGCTGGGCTACCTGTTTTTGCCCGCACTCCTGATGCTGGGCCGCCTGGGCCTTGTACCGCCTCCTGAAGACGGCGAACTTGTGGGGGTGCTCCGGAAGCTGCGGGAGGAGCTGGCGCCCGCCTCCCCCCGCGAGAGCAACCGGGCAAAGGACCTGGCCCTGCACCTTTACGGAAAGATCCCGGTGATTTACGGCGCCGCCCATACCACGGAGGTGGCCGCCGCCCGCTGGAAGGGCCAGTTCAACGAGAACACCAAGTGCCCCGCCTACTGGAATGCTTTCCCCGAAATGAACCACAATGAAGTCGTCGGTTTTGAGGCTCCTCCCGAAGCCCTGCGCGCCCTGTCTTTAATTTTCCTGCGCGACCCGGGGGATCACCCGCGTGTTCAGGCCCGGATGGAAATCACAAAGCGCCTTTTGAAGGACCGGGTGGCCGGGATCCACGAGTTCTGGGGAAGGGGCTCCTCGCTGCTGGTCAGGCTCTTTTCCCTGATCTATCTGGGAGATTACACGAGCGTTTACCTGGCCCTGCTCTACGGAATTGACCCGAAGCCTGTTGCGGTTATCGACTACCTCAAGCAGGAGCTGGCCCGGCTTGCCTGAAAGCTTTTTGAAGGAGGTCACCTGTTGGCGGTTAAAAAAGTGATTTTGCTGGTGATCGACGGGATGGATACCGTTAACTTTACGATGGCCGATACTCCGGTCATGAGCGGGATCCACGGGAGGACGGCGGTCGGGGTCGCCCACACCGAAATCATCGGTGCGGGAGCCGCCCTGACCCCGATCGCCCATGCCATGATGGGAACGGGAAGCCCCGATGTGGTGGCTTTGAGGCCCGGCCTGGAGAACCCGGGAAAGTGCTATAATTATTACGGGGAAGTTGTGGAAACGGTAGGGGATGTGGCGCGGGCGGCGGGGCTTGCCACCGCCGCCGTCGGGAAAAATGAGGCCGCCGTGGTTTTGGGGGGAACGGAGGGGCTTACCTTCTGCCGCCTGGAGATGGAGGGGGTCAACGCCTCCGATGACGTCCTCCTGGTGCAGGAGATCCTCGGGATCCTGGACAGGATGGATGAAGGGATCCTGGTCGCGACCTACGGCGGGGTGGACCTGGCGGGCCACCGGAAAAATGTCTCAGGCTTAATTGAAGCCGTGGAAAGGGCGGACCGGATGGTAGGGTGCATTCTGGAAGGGGTGGATCCGGCCGAGACCCTGGTGATCATTGCGGCAGACCACGGGACAAATCCCCTGACGGGCCGGCACAACACCTCACCCACCCCCTTGTGTTTGATCTCCTGTGAGATCTCCGGCCGGGTCAACCTGGGTGTGGTCCACAACCTGGAAATCGCGGCAACGATCGCAGGGGCGCTGGGGCTCAGGCTCCCGGCGCGGGCGGTGGGGAGAGACCTGGGGAGCCTCGCCCGGCGGGTGGCCTGCGGGGATGCGGTGGAACTGAACTACCAGGAGGAATTGAACCGCCAGCTTGCCGAGTTTTACCGGCGCCAGCCCCGCCGCCACGAGCTGGTCCAGAGACCCCTGCGCAGCCAGTGAAAAACCGGAGGAAGGTGAAGCCAGTGGTGGAGACGGGGGACATTCGTCTGGTGATCGTTACCGGACTTTCAGGAGCGGGAAAGACCCAGGCGGTCAGGTGTTTGGAGGACCTGGGTTTTTTTTGTGTTGACAACCTGCCGCCTATGTTGATCCCGAAGTTTACAGAACTCTGCCGGCAGTCAGGGGGCAAGGTGAAGCGGATTGCCCTCGTTATTGACGTGCGCGGCGGAGAATTTTTCAATTCTTTAAGTGAAGAGTTGAAGAACCTGGCGAAGAAAGGGATGAGATACGAAATTCTGTTTCTCGAAGCAACCGATGAGGCCCTGGTGCGCCGCTACAAGGAGACCCGCCGGCAGCACCCGCTCGGAGAGGAGGGTTCCGTGCTGGCGGCAATTCGCGCCGAAAGGGTGCGGCTCCAGGAACTCCGGGGGATGGCCCACATCATTCTTGATACCTCAGAAATGTCTCCCCGGGACCTGAAAGAAAACCTGACCCGGATTTTCGGGGTTTCAAACAGCTCCCTGCACCTCACGGTGACCATCCTTTCCTTCGGCTACAAGTACGGAATCCCCCTTGATGCGGATCTGGTTATCGATGTCCGGTTCCTCCCCAACCCGAATTATGTGGAGAACCTGAAGCCCTTAACCGGGCTGGATGCGCCGGTGTCGGAGTTTGTGCTGGGCGCCCCGGTGACAAAGAGCTTCCTGCGGCGCTTTTCCAGCCTCTTGAAGTTTCTGCTTCCCTACTATATAAAAGAAGGAAAAACCCATCTCGTAACCGCAATCGGCTGCACCGGCGGGCAGCACCGGTCTGTGGCCGTCAGTGAGCGCCTTGCCCGCCTGCTCGGGCGCGACTACCAGGTGCGGGTGTACCACCGTGATCTCCACAGGGCGCGGGTGGTGGAATCCGCGTGAATCTGCAGGATGTGAAAAAGCTGCTGGGGCAGTTGTACCGCCGCCAGTTTTTGAGGCGCGGCCCCCGCATCGTGGCCATCGGAGGCGGCACCGGACTGCCCGTCCTCCTGCGGGGTTTGAAGGAATACACCGAAAACCTCACGGCAATCGTCACCGTTGCCGATGATGGGGGAAGCTCCGGAAGGCTGCGGGGAGAATTCGGGATTCTTCCGCCGGGAGATATCCGGAACTGCCTGGTGGCCCTGGCGGAAACGGAAACCCTGATGGATAAGCTGTTCTGCTACCGTTTCGGGCAGGGGGCAGGCCTGGCGGGGCACAGCCTGGGGAATCTGCTGATCACCGCGCTTGTGGATATCCTGGGCGATTTTCAAACTGCCATCAAAGAGGTCAGCAAGGTTCTCAAGGTGCGGGGGCAGGTCCTTCCGTCCACCCTGCGGCAGGTTGTTCTGCATGCGGAGCTTGAGGATGGAACGACCGTGAGCGGAGAAAGCAAAATTTCGCAGAGCCGCGCTCCGCTGAAGCGGGTTTACATCACCCCCGGGGAGTGCGCTCCTGTTCCCGAGGCCCTGAAGGCGATTGGCCAGGCAGACCTGATTTTGCTGGGCCCGGGGAGTTTGTTTACAAGTGTTCTGCCCAATTTGCTGGTGCAGGAGATTGCGGCTGCCGTAAAGGCGGCCCCGGCTGTGAAGTGCTACATCTGCAACATTATGACCCAGCCCGGGGAAACGACCGGGTTTAAAGCCTCCGACCACCTGCGGGCGCTTTATGAACATGTGGGGCCCGGCTGGATCGACTATATTGTCGTGAATACCCGGCAGGTGACGCCTGCGCTGCGGGAGAAGTACGCCCGCGAGGGGGCGGCGCTGGTTGTGGTTGATGACCACAACCTCGCCCGAATGGGAGTCAGGGTAATCAAGGCCGACCTTCTGGAGGAAGCGTTAAGGGAAACGGAACCTGTCAGGCACGACCCTGGCAAATTAGCCCGGACGGTAATCCGTCTGGTTTGCAAAAGGTGAGAGCCATGTCCTTTTCCGTTCAGGTCAAACAGGAGGCAGCCCGGGTCCTTCCGGCATCTCCCTGCTGCTGGCGCGCCGAGCTGGCCGCCCTGGCGCTCACTGCAGGGAGCCTCTGCCTGGGGTCGCCCGAAAACGCCCTGGTGATTACAACAGAGAGCCCGGCAGTTGCCCGGAAAGTCTTCAGGCTCTCCAAGCAGTTGGGGTGGGATCGGAGCGTTGCCGTCCGCCGGTGCAGCAGGCCGCGTCACCACCACCTTTTTGTGATCCGGCTTCCCCTCCGGCAGAACGGTTTGTTTATCCTGCAGGAGCTCGGGTTTGCCAGCCGCAAAAACAGGTTGAAGGAGCACCTGGACCTCCGTTTGTGGGACCGGAGCTGCTGCCGCCGTGCCTTTCTGCGGGGGTGCTTTCTCGGTAGCGGATACTTCAGCAAACCGGATCACTCCTACCACCTGGAGTTTCTTCTGGATACTGCAGAGGGAGCCGAAGAGGTGAAAAGGGCGCTCGCGCGGTTCGGCTTGACTCCTGGGCAGCGGGAGCGGAAGGGCAGCTTTGGGATTTACCTCAAAGAAGCGGATCAGGTGGGCGAGTTTCTGCGCATTATCGGGGCGACCCGGGCGGTGCTCGAGTTCGAAAACAGCCGGATCTTGAAAGAGATGCGGAATCATGTGAACAGGCTGGTGAACTGCGAGACCGCCAACCTCGCGAAAACGGTGGAGGCCGGCCTCAGGCAGGTGGAAATGATCAAACAGCTGGCGGCTCACGGGGGGCTTTCCTCTTTGCCGCCGCATCTGCGTGACCTTGCCGAGCTCCGGCTGGTTTACCCTGACGCGAGCTTTAGAGAACTCGGCAGGCTCCTTTCCCCTCCGGTGAGCAAGTCCGGAGTCAACCACCGCTTTCGGGAACTGCGCCGGATCGCAGACCGGGTTTTGAACCAGGAAACCGGCCCGGAAGCCCGGCTGAACATCCTGAAAAAATAACCAGGGGGTAGTCTCCATGCTTTGGCGTTTTCTCCGGAAATATTTTTTGACCGGGCTATTGGTTCTTTTGCCGCTCATCATTACCGGTTATGTGCTCGCCTTTTCCTTCAACCTGGTGGATGGAATTCTCCGCAATTTCATCCAGCTCCTGACGGGCCGCACGATACCAGGGGCCGGCTTCCTGATCATGATCGTCCTGGTTTTTCTTGCGGGCCTCTTCGGAACCAATGTAGTGGGGAGGAAGCTCCTGGCGTGGGGCGAGGAGGTGCTGCGGCGGATTCCGGTTGTCAAGAGCATTTACACCGCAACGAAGCAGGTAATGGAGGCCTTTGCCCTGCAGCGGCGGGAAGCCTTTCAGCGGGTTGTTTTGCTTGAATACCCCCGGCGCGGCCTCTATTCCCTCGGTTTCATCACAGGGGAGGCGCCGGCCGAGGTGAAGGGGAGGATTAAAAAGGACCTTTTAAATGTTTATCTTCCTGCCACCCCTCCTACAGCCGGGGTTTTTTTAATTGCCCCCCGGGAGGAGCTGATTTTTCTTGAGATGAGCGTAGAGGAGGGGTTGAAGCTGCTTGTTTCCGGCGGGATTATCACCTCAGCCCCCTCTTACCGGAACCGGCGCCCGGGAGGGGCGGGGGATGGCCTCCCTGCCCCCCGGCGGGAGAGCCCGAGGCCCCGTTGAGTATCATTGCCCGGCTGGCAGCATAGGATGTTAAAAAGGAGCAGGAATTGCCGGAGATTGGTCGAATTTAAGAAGGAGAGGGTTAGGGGGAGGGTGTCAGATGCGTTTAGGTTATGGAATCAATCTTGAACAATCCCAGAAGCTGGTTATGACACCGGAGCTCCGGCAGGCGATTACCGTTCTCCAGCTTTCCGCAGCGGACCTGGTCCAGTACATCGAGAATGCCATGCTCGAAAATCCACTCCTGGAGGTCCGGGACGAATCTGAGCCCGAAGAGGAGATCGGGTCGGAACCCGCAGGGGATGATTTTACCCGGGACTGGTGCGAGTACCTGGCAGAGTACGGTCAGGTCGACCGGTCCTTTGACCGGGCCTGGGCGGATCAGGAAGATGATGATGCTTACAACTTCGAGCACTTTGTCGCCCAGGCACCGAGCCTTCATGAGCACCTTACTCTCCAGCTCCATCTTTCCCTCTCCGAGCCCTGGGAGCGGGAAATCGGGGAGTTTTTAATCGGAAACATTAACGACCGGGGTTATCTCCAGATCAGCCTGGAGGAGGTCCAGAAGGCGTGCGGGTATCCGGTTTCGGAAATTGAGCGCATCCTCAAGGTCATCCAGTCCTTCGATCCACCTGGGGTGGGAGCGCGCGACCTTGCCGAGTGCCTCCTGATTCAGCTCGAGCAGCGCGGCCTGCGGACTCCGGTTATGGAGAAGCTGGTGCGCTTTTTCCTGGGCGATCTCGCGCGGGGGAAGCTGGCCAAGATCGCGGCGGCCCTGGGCCTGACGGTGCAGGAGGTCCAGCTGAAGGCCGACCTGATCAAGAGCCTGGATCCCAAGCCGGGCCGGAACTTTTCCAGGCCGGGGGATGTCCGCTACATTGTCCCGGATGTGATCGTGGAAAAGGTCGACGGGGAGTTCATCGTCCTGGTCAACGACGTTTCGGTGCCCCGCCTGATCATCAATAAGACCTACCAGACTCTCCTGAGACAGCGGGACACCTGTGATCCCGCCACCGCGCAGTTCATCGAGAACAAGCTGAAGGCGGCGGTCTGGCTGATCCGCAGCATCGAGCAGCGGCGCCTGACCCTTTACCGCGTGGTAAAGTGCATCGTCGATTCCCAGCGGGAGTTTTTGGAGCGGGGGATCAAGTACCTGAAGCCCCTTACCCTCAAGCAGATCGCCCGGGTGGCGGAACTGCACGAGTCCACCGTAAGCCGGGCGATTGCCAACAAGTACATCCAGACCCCGCAGGGTGTTTTCGATTTAAAGTTTTTCTTCTCAAGCGGTGTGGAAAATGTTGTGGCCGGGGAGATGGTTGCTGCCGAGAGCATCAAGCGCATTTTAAAGGAATTGGTCGAGAACGAAGACGCCACAAGGCCTTACAGCGACCAGCACCTCTGTGAGCTTTTGCGGGAAAGGGGAATCCGGATCGCCCGCCGGACGGTGGCGAAGTACAGGCAGGAAATCGGAATCCCTCCTGTGCGGCAGAGAAAGCGCTACCGTTAACCCCCGCCTCGACCGAACCAGGATTAAATCTCTCCCGAACTCGGGGTTATACCCCGGCAGGTCTCATCAGCTGCTGGTTCCGCACCGGATGTCCCCGAAAGCCACTTCAAGCGCAGGGGGACCTTGGGGTGGCGAGTGCCGGTTGAGCCTGGCGGCACTTTGCTCCTGTTCCCCGTCCGCTCCACCAGTTTGCCAGTCGCGCCCTCCTGGAGACTGGCAGTCCGGCCTGCGCGGCTGTTCCCAGAGATGCAACAACGGGTTGACTCTCCGCATGGAGAGCTTGTTTCTTTATGGCCGCTTTTTTCTCGAAACCCTTAATTGGGTTGCATTTCCAGCTAAATCTTATGTATAATAAGATTAAATATGATGTCTCAAATGAGCAAATGAAAGGATTTATTGTGCCGGAAGCTGCGGGTTTAACATGCTCCCCGGGAAAACCGTTCAGGTTCCCCCAGTTTCTTATAGATTCTGTCCGAACTCGGAATACTATACTAAGGCGGCTGAGATGTAAAAATCTTTTTTGAGGCCTGGATGCCTGGCGGCTTGCAAGTTTTCTTTAATTTTTTCAAAGGGAGGTTCGGCCGATGGCAGTTAAAGTGGGGATTAACGGTTTTGGGAGAATCGGGAGGCTGGTCTTGCGGGCGGCTCTGGAGAACCCGGAGCTCGAAATCGTCGCGTTAAACGACCTCACGGATGCCCGAACCAATGCCCACCTCTTCAAGTACGACTCCGTTCACGGAGTCTTCCGGGGGACGGTGGAGGCAGCGGATGGCGAAATCGTTGTGAACGGCAAAAAAATTAAGGTTTTTGCAGAGAAGGACCCCAAAAATCTGCCCTGGCGGGATTTGGGGGTTGAGATCGTTGTGGAGGCAACGGGAGTCTTCACCGATGGGGAAAAGGCTTCAGGCCACCTGGCTGCCGGCGCCAAAAAGGTCCTCATCACCGCTCCCGCGAAGAACGAAGACATCACCATCGTGATGGGGGTGAATGAGCACCGCTACGATCCTGCCCGGCACCACATCATTTCCAACGCCTCCTGCACCACCAACTGCCTGGCTCCGGTTGTCAAGGTCCTGCATGAGCGCTTTGTTGTGAAGCGGGGTTTGATGACCACAACCCACTCTTACACCAACGACCAGCGCGTCCTTGATCTGGCCCACCGCGACCTGCGCCGGGCGCGCGCCGCCGCCCTTTCCATGATTCCCACCACAACAGGAGCGGCGAAGGCGGTGACCCTCGTCCTTCCGGAGTTGAAAGGGAAGCTGACGGGGATCGCAGTCCGCGTCCCGACGCCCAACGTTTCGCTGGTCGATTTCGTCGCCGAGGTGGAGAAGCCCGCCTCCGTCGAAGCGGTGAACGCCGCCTTCAAAGAGGCTGCTGAGGGAAGCCTGAAGGGGATCCTGGCATACACCGAGGAGCCTCTTGTTTCGCGGGACTTCAACGGGGATTCCCACTCGGCAATCGTGGATGGCCCCTGCACCCTGGTAATGGAGGAGACGATGGTGAAGGTCTTCGCCTGGTATGACAATGAATGGGGCTACTCCTGCCGGGTGGTGGACTGCGCCTGTTTCATTGCCCGGAAGGGGCTTTAATCGGCCGGTCAGCAGGAAGCCCGGCGAAAAATTTCTGGAAAGGCGGGGATTGAATGAGTCCGCAAACAGGTAAAACCGTCGGCCTGAAGGATAAATTCAACATCAAGAGCATCAGGGACCTCGATGTGGAGGGCAGGAGGGTGCTGGTCCGGGTTGATTTCAACGTCCCCCTGGATGAGGCCGGGAAGATCACCGACGATACCCGAATCGCCGCGACCCTTCCGACGATCCGCTACCTGCTGGAGCGGGGGGCAAAGGTCATTTTGATGAGCCACCTGGGCAGGCCCAAGGGAAAGGTTGTCGAAAAGCTCCGGATGAACGAGGTGGCGCGCAGGCTGGGGGAAATGCTGGGCCGGGAAGTGCAGAAGGTCGATGACTGCGTGGGGCCTGCCGTTGAAGAGGCCGTGGCGCGGCTCCGTCCGGGAGAAGTCCTGCTCCTGGAAAACCTCCGCTTCCATCCCGGGGAAGAGGCCAACGACCGGGAGTTTGCGAAGAAACTTGCCTCCCTCGCGGACGTCTACGTTAACGACGCCTTTGGTACGGCGCACCGCGCCCATGCCTCGACGGCCGGGGTTGCGGAGTTTCTCCCTGCGGCAGCAGGGTTTTTGATGGAAAAGGAGGTCAGCGCCCTGGGGCGCATTTTGACCGATCCCGCCCATCCCTTTGCGGCGGTGTTAGGGGGGGCAAAGATTGCCGATAAAATCGGGGTTCTGGAAAATCTTCTCGGCAAGGTGGACCAGCTTCTGCTGGGAGGCGGGATGGCGAACACCTTCCTGCGGGCCGAGGGGTACGAACTGGGAGATTCTCTGGTTGATGAGGAAAACGTCGGGTTCGCGCGGGAGTTTCTCAAGCGCGCCCGCGCCCGGGGGGTGGCTGTGGAGCTCCCGGTGGACCTGGTGATCTCCCGGGACGGGGCCGGCGAGATCAGGGTTGTTGCGCCGGGAGAGGTGCCTGCCGGGTGGCGCGCCCTTGACATCGGCCCCCGGACGACGGAGCGCTTCACGCAGCTGATTCAAAAGGCGAGGACCGTTTTCTGGAACGGCCCCCTGGGCGTCTTCGAGCGGGAGGAGTTCGCCCGCGGGAGCGAGGCGATCGCGCGCGCCCTGGCCAGGCCCGATTTGATCTCTGTGGTCGGCGGGGGAGATACGCTGGCCGTTCTGGAAAAAACGGGAGTGATCGATCAGGTTACCCATGCTTCGACCGGGGGAGGCGCCTCTCTGGAGTTTCTCGAAGGAAAAGAGCTGCCCGGTGTTGCCGTCCTTGCGAGAAGCTGAACTGAATCCCGAACCCAAGAAGGGAGCAGGAGAAGTGGAAGGATCAGGCAGGGTAACGTTAGTGGCCGGCAACTGGAAGATGTATAAAACACCCGACGAAGCGGCGGCCTTTGCCTCCCTGCTGCGGGAGAAGGTGGTTCCGGGCGGGGTTGAAGTGGTGGTCTGCCCCTCCTTTCCGGCCATTCCGGCCGTCGCCCGGGTGCTTGCGGGAAGCGCAATCGGGTGGGGCGCCCAGAACATGCACTGGGCGCCCGAAGGGGCATACACCGGGGAGGTTTCCGCCCCCATGCTCTGCGCCCTGGGCTGCCGGTACGTGATTCTGGGGCACTCGGAGCGCCGCAAGCACTTTGGAGAGAGCGATGAGATGATCCGGATGAAGCTTGAAGCCGCCCTTTCCTGCGGCCTCCGCCCCATCTTCTGCCTGGGGGAGGACCTTGCGGCCAGGGAGGCCGGGGAGGCGGAAGCCTTCTGCCTCCGGCAGCTGCGTGCCGGACTGGCGGGGTTGAGGATAGAAGATCCCGCCGGCCTGGTTGTTGCCTACGAACCGGTCTGGGCGATCGGCACCGGAAAAACCGCAACACCTGCGGATGCGGCTGCGGTGGTCCGGGTTTTGCGCCAGGAGCTGGGGCGGCTCTTCGGCGCCTCCTTCGCCGGCCGGGTTCGCTTCCTTTACGGGGGAAGCATGACGCCAGAGCATATCGTTCCCTTTATGGAGGAGGAGGAAATTGACGGGGTGCTGGTGGGAGGAGCAAGCTTAAAGGTGGACTCTTTCGTCGAGATTATCCGCGGCGCCGCGGTGGCAAGGGGGCAGACAGTTTGAAGCACCCGCTGGCTCTCATCATTCTGGACGGTTGGGGGTGCGCCGGGGAGGCGAGGGGGAATGCCGTTTGCCTCGCCCGGACCCCTAACTTCTGCTATTACCAGGAAAATTATCCTGCCACGACCCTCGCCGCCTCGGGGGAGGCGGTCGGCCTCCCGGAGGGGCAGATGGGAAACTCGGAGGTGGGGCACCTCAACATCGGGGCGGGCCGGGTGGTCTACCAGGACATCACCAGGATCAGCAGGGCGATCCGGACGGGGGAATTTTTCAGGAACTCGGTGCTCGTTGAAGCGATGGAAAAGGCAAAAGATGCCTCTCTCCACCTTTTCGGTCTGGTTTCCGATGGGGGCGTCCACAGCCACCTCACCCACCTCTTCGCCCTCCTGGAGATGGCGCAGCGCCACCGGCTTTCCCGGGTCTTCATCCACGCCTTTCTGGACGGGCGGGATGTCCCTCCCATGAGCGCGAAGGAGTACCTCCAGGCTGTAGAGAAAAAGTGCCGGGAGCTGGGGACCGGCGTCATCGCCACGGTCATGGGCCGGTACTACGCGATGGACCGCGACAAACGCTGGGACCGGGTGGAAAAGGCCTTCGAGGCGATTGTTTACGGAAAAGGGGAAAAGGCCACCCTTCCCCAGGCCGCCCTGGAAAGGTCCTACGAGGCGGGAGTTACCGACGAGTTTGTGGTGCCGACGGTGATCGTTGACGCTCAGGGGAACCCGAAGGGGAAGGCAAGGCCCGGGGATGTTGTGATTTTCTACAACTTCCGGGCCGACCGGGCGCGGGAGCTCACGCGGGCCTTCACGGACAGGGAGTTTGAGGGATTCACCAGGAAAAAGGGGTATCCCGGTGTTCACTTCGTCTGCATGACCCAGTACGATGTGACGATTCCGGCGCCGGTTGCCTTTCCGCCCCAGAGCCTGAAAAACACCCTGGGCGAGGTTCTCGCCGCGCACGGTTTGAGGCAGCTGCGGATTGCCGAAACGGAGAAATACGCCCACGTCACCTTCTTTTTCAACGGGGGGGTTGAAGCGCCCAACCCCGGAGAGGACCGGATTCTGATACCCTCCCCCAGGGTGGCAACCTACGACCTGAAGCCCGAGATGAGCGCCCGCGAGGTGACGGAGGCGGTGCTTGCGGAGATTAAAAAGGACAGGTACGATGTCATTATTTTGAACTACGCCAACCCCGACATGGTCGGCCACACGGGGGTCCTGGAGGCGGCGGTGAAGGCGCTTGAAGTTGTGGACGAGTGCCTGGGGCGGGTGGTGACCGCAGTGCTGGGGAAGGAGGGCGTTGCCCTGATTACTTCGGATCACGGCAACGCCGAGCAGATGCTGGAGGGGGACGGTGAAGAGCCCCACACCGCCCACACCACCAATGAAGTTCCCCTGATCCTGGTAGGGGAAAGGTACCGGGGGTGTCTTTTGCGGGAGGGGGGCGCCCTCGAGGATCTCGCCCCGACGATTTTGGAGATCTTGGGAATTCCCAAACCTCCGGAAATGACCGGGCATTCTCTGCTTTTGCCTTTGAGGGCAAATGTTTAACAAGGAATTTTTAGGGAAATGGAGGTTTTTCCGAAATGTCGTTGATCACGGAGGTACTTGCAAGGGAAATTCTTGATTCCCGGGGCAATCCCACTGTTGAGGTTGACGTCTACCTGGAGGATGGAAGCATCGGAAGGGCCGCCGTTCCCTCGGGAGCCTCCACCGGGGCGCACGAGGCGCTGGAGCTGCGGGATGGAGACCGGGAGCGGTTCCAGGGGAAAGGGGTTCTCAATGCCGTTGAAAATGTGCTCAGCATTATCGCTCCGAAGATCATCGGAATGGATGCCGCAGAGCAGGTTTCCATCGACCAGGCCATGCTCGATCTGGACGGCACCCCCAACAAGGAAAAGCTTGGGGCCAATGCCATTTTGGGGGTCTCCCTGGCGGTGGCGAAGGCTGCTGCGGCAAGCTTCGGCCTTCCCCTGTACCGCTACCTGGGGGGGATCGGGGCGCGCCAGCTGCCTGTTCCTTTCATGAACATCCTGAACGGGGGAAAGCACGCCGACAACAACGTGGACATCCAGGAGTTCATGGTGATTCCGCTGGGCGCCGACAGCTTCAAGGAGGCGCTCAGGATGGGGACGGAAATCTTTCACCACCTCCGGGGGGTTTTGAAGGGGCGAGGCTTGAGCACAACCGTTGGGGATGAAGGGGGCTTCGCGCCCAGCTTAAGGTCCAACGAAGAGGCGCTTGATGTGATTGTGGAGGCGATCGAGCGCGCCGGCTACCAGGCGGGGGAAGAGGTTTTTCTCGGTCTTGACGTGGCTGCCACCGAACTGTACGAGGACGGGAAGTACCACTTCCGGGGCGTGGGAGTCTCCCGGACCGCCCCTGAGCTGATCGATTTCTACCTGGAACTGGTGGACCGCTATCCGATTATCTCGATTGAAGACGGGCTGGCCGAAGACGACTGGGAGGGCTGGGAGGAGCTTACAAAGGCGCTGGGGGGCCGGATTCAGCTCGTGGGAGACGACCTTTTCGTCACAAACCGCACCCGGCTCGAAGCCGGAATTAAGAAGGGAACTGCAAACGCAATTCTCGTCAAGGTGAACCAGATCGGCACCCTCACCGAGACTCTGGAGACCGTGGAAGCTGCCAGGCGGGCCTCTTATGGTGTCATCATTTCCCACCGCTCCGGCGAAACCGAGGACACCACAATTGCAGACCTTGCCGTTGCCCTGAACGCCGGCCAGATTAAAACCGGGGCGCCCTCCCGCACCGACCGGGTTGCAAAGTACAACCAGCTTTTGCGAATTGAGGAAGAGCTGGGAGCGGCGGCGGTTTACGCGGGCCGCGGTGCTCTTTACAACCTCTCCCGGCAGTGCTAGAATAAAGTTGTTTCAGGAAACCGGGAAGGAGGAAGGCCGGGTTGCTCAAAACCGTTCTGCTGATTTTTCAGGTGCTGTTCAGCCTGGGTCTGATTGCGACGATTCTGCTCCAGTCGGGAAGAAGCGCCGGACTGTCCGGCGCGATTGCCGGAGGCGCGCAGTCTTTGCTGGGCAAGAAGAAGGGGATAGATGAGTTTCTCAACAGGGTTTCGACGGTGCTTGCCGTCGGTTTTCTCCTGCTGACCTTGCTTGTGGCAATGCTCTGAAAATGGCCAAAAAAAGGCCGGTACAGAACTGTACCGGCTTGAATTTTGTCTGGAATTGCAGGTGAGGTTCTAGAATAAGGCGTTGTGCAGGATGAAGGAGGCAAAGACGATGGAGACCATCGACATCAGCTTGATGAGGATGTTTAAAGAAGGCCCCGAGGTGTCTTTGAACGGGTCTCCCACCGTATCTCCTGTAACGGCTGCTTTGTGAGGCTCCGAGCCCTTCCCGCCGTGGGCGCCCTCTTCGATGTGCTTTTTGGCGTTGTCCCAGGTTCCCCCGGAGTTGGCCATCATCACGGCGAGAACGAATCCGGAAACCACCGCTCCGCCCAGGAGGCCGGCGACCCCTTCCACCCCCAGAAAGATTCCGATGACCAGGGGAGCCAGGATCGCGGTCAATGCAGGGGCGATCATTTCAATCTGAGCGGCGCGGGTGCAGATCCCGACCGCATTTGCGTAGTTGGCCCGCGCCTTGCCTTCGAGCAGCCCCGGAATCTCTCTGAACTGCCGCCTTACCTCCAGCACGATCTTCTGGGCGGCGCGCCCCACCGCGTTCATCGTCAGGGACCCGAAGAAGAAGGGAAGCATTGCACCCAGGAAGAGGCCGACAAGGACTTTCGGGTTCAGGATTGAGAAGTTGAGGTGGAGGTTCAGGTGATCCCTGAGCATGATGATCTCCAGCTGGTCGCGGTAGGCGGCAATCAGAGCCAGCGCCGTCAGCGCCGCAGAACCGATGGCGAACCCCTTCCCGGTGGCGGCGGTTGTGTTCCCCAGGGCATCAAGGGCATCAGTCCGTTTCCGGACGATGGGTTCCTGGTGGGACATCTGGGCGATTCCCCCGGCGTTGTCGGCGATCGGCCCGTAGGCATCTGTCGCCAGAGTAATCCCCAGGGTGCTCAGCATTCCGACGGCCGCAATCCCCACGCCGTAAAGCCCGGCGTTATAATTGGCCGCACCGCCGGAGAGGAAGAAGCTCAGCATTACCGCTGCCCCCACAACCACAACGGGGATTGCGGTAGAGAGCATCCCGGTTGCCATTCCGCTGATGATTACGGTGGCGTGTCCTGTCACCGCGGCGTTGGCTACGAGGCGGGTCGGGCGGTATTCGCCCGAGGTAAAGTACTCGGTGCTCAGACCGATGATTACCCCGGCGATCAAACCGGCGAGAACGGAGTAGTAAACGCCGAGCTGCTCCCGGCCCAGCGCCGCCCAGACGAGCGGGAGGGAAACGACCGCGATGATCAGGGCGCTGGTGAAGATCCCCCGGCGCAGGGCCGCAAGGAGCACTCCCTGCTCCACGTTTTCCCCAGAGCGGACGAAAAAGGTCCCGATGATTGAGGCGAGCACTCCTACTGCGGCCATCACCATCGGGATGCTGACACCTGGTATGCCATGCCCTGCTGCCACGGCAAGGGCGGCGGTGGCCACGATGGAGCCCACGTAGGACTCGTAGAGGTCGGCGCCCATTCCGGCGACATCTCCCACATTGTCCCCCACGTTGTCGGCGATTACAGCAGGGTTGCGGGGATCGTCTTCGGGGATTCCGGCTTCGACCTTTCCAACGAGGTCCGCCCCGACGTCAGCAGCCTTTGTAAAGATCCCCCCGCCGACACGGGCGAAAAGCGCCTGGGAACTGGCGCCCATCCCGAAGGTAAGCATGGTGCTGGTGATGTTCTGGATCCGGGTTGCGGTATCAAGGTGGCGGTAGAAATAGTCGAGCACATAATACCAGATGCTGAGGTCGAGGAGGCCGAGGCCGACCACAACCAGGCCCATCACAGCACCCCCGGCGAAGGCAACCCGGAGCGCTTTGTTGAGGCTCTCCCTGGCGGCCATGGCAGTGCGGGCGCTGGAGTTGGTGGCCATCGTCATCCCGATGAAGCCGGCAAGGCCGGAGAAGAAGCCTCCGGTGAGGAAGGCAAAGGGAGTGAAAAAGGTGAGGTAGCCCTTCCAGGCAATAACTAAAAGGACGAAGAACATTACGAGAAAGAAAAGGGCAACTCCGCTGTACTGGCGCTTGATGTAAGCCTTGGCACCCTCCCGGATTGCCTCGGCGATGAAAACAACCTCCGGGGGCCCCTCGTCGTAGCGTTTGATCACGATGTAGGCAAGGTATCCCGCAAAGAGGAGCGCCAGAACAGATCCCACAGGTGCCAGCACAAGCAGTTTTTCCGTCATCTCTGCTTTCTCCTTTCCATGGGTTGTTTCAGAAAACAGTTCCTCCTTAGTTTCTCTGCCATCTCCCCTTTTCATCCTGAACTGGATTTTGTATTTTGTATCCCTTGTCGAGACTAGAAAAAGAATAGCAAATTATTCTAATGTTGTCAACAAAGATGGGGTATACTAATTAAATGTGTCACGATTGTTGAAATTGTGTTAATTGATTTCTCTTTTCTGTTGTTTCAAAAGAACACTCCGTGATAAAATCGAGATGTTAACAATTGAACTTACAAAAGGTGAAGAAGAGTTATGGCAAAAAAACAGAGAACTCAGGGCGGCCAAAAGAAGATCCGAAAAAGAAAGAAAGAGGGTAAGCTCAAAGAACGTGTTTTGAATTTCTTGAAGAAGGCAGGCCGGCCCCTGGGAGTGCAGGAGCTGGCTGAACAGCTTGAGATTGGAGAAGATTTCGGCGGCCTTGTTTTCTTGCTGGAAGAAATGGAGGCCGGGGGAGAGGTCGTCCGGACCCGGAAAAACAGGTACGGCCTTCCTGAAAAAATGAATCTTTATGTGGGCACCCTCCAGGGCCATCCCCAGGGCTACGCCTTTCTGATTCCCGATGACGGGAGAACAGATGACATCTACATCTCCAGGGAAAACCTGGGGGGTGCGATGCACAACGACCGTGTGATCGTCCGCCCGCTGGGCTACAGCCTGCGCGGGAAGCGGGCCGAGGGGGAAGTGATCAGGATTCTGAAGCGCGCCAACCAGAGGGTTGTGGGAACCCTGGAAGAGGAAGGACGCCACTTCGCCTTTGTGGTCCCCGATGACAAAAGATTGGGCTGGGACATCTTTATCCCCCGCGCCAAAATGAGAGGGGCGCGGAAGGGGGATAAAGTGGTGGTGGAGATCACCAGGTGGCCCGAGGCGCGGCGCAGCCCCGAGGGCCGGGTGGTGGAGCGCTTCGGGGCTGCAGGTGAGCCTGGGGTCGACATCCTGGCAATCGTAAAGAAATACGGGCTTCCGGAGGATTTTCCTGCCCGCGTGCTGCGGGAGGCGGAGGCAATCCCCCTTGAGCTTTCTCAGGAGGACCTGGCGGGGCGCTGGGATCTGCGGGAGCTGCCGGTGGTGACCATTGACGGGGAGGACGCGCGGGACCTGGACGACGCCGTTTCCCTTGAAGTTCTTCCCGGCGGGAACTACCGGCTCGGGGTCCACATCGCCGATGTTGCCTACTACGTGAGGGAGAACAGCGAGCTGGACAAAGAGGCCTTCCGGCGCGGGACCAGCGTCTACCTGGTGGACCGGGTGATCCCCATGCTTCCCCCGCGCCTTTCGAACGGAATTTGCAGCCTCAACGCCGGGGAAGACCGGCTTGCCCTGACCGTGTTCATGGAGATCAACCGGGAGGGCCATGTGATCCGCTACGAGATCGGGCCCTCTGTCATCCGGGTTGCGGAGCGGATGACGTATACGCACGTGCGCCGGATCCTGGAGGAAGAGGACCCCGAACTCTGCCAGCGCTACGCTCCCTTCGTCGAGACCTTCCACCAGATGCGGGACCTCTGCCTGATCTTGCGGAACCGGCGGCGGCAGCGTGGCGCGCTGGACTTCGACTTTCCCGAAAGCAAGGTGACGCTGGACGAGCAGGGGCGTCCTGTAGCCGTCTGGCTCCTGGAGCAGTCCATTGCCAACCAGATTATCGAGGAGTTCATGCTGATTGCAAACGAAACCGTTGCCCAACATTTGTATCACCTGGGGGCCCCGCTCCTCTACCGGGTTCACGAGGAGCCGAACCCCGAAAAGCTTGTTCAGCTGAACGAGTTTCTGCACGGCTTCGGTTTTCACATTCCCTCTCGCAACGGGGTTCACCCCCGCTTTTTTCAGGAGGTCCTGCAGCAGGTCGAGGGGCGGCCCGAACAGCTTGTCGTCCACACGGTGATGCTTCGCTCCCTCCAGCATGCCCGCTACGATCCCCGGCCCCTCGGGCACTTCGGACTGGCGGTGCGGCTCTACACCCACTTTACCTCGCCGATCCGCCGCTACCCGGATCTGATCGTACACCGCGTTCTGTGGGAGTTCCTTGCCCACGGGGAACTGAGGCCGAAGCGCAGGGAAAAGCTGGCGCGCTTGATGCCTGTCTATGCGGAGCAGTGTTCGGCGCGGGAGCTGGTGGCCGAAGAGGCAGAGCGGGAAACGGTCGACCTCAAGAAGGTCGAATATATCCGCCAGTTTCTGGGAGAGGTTTTCGAGGGAATTGTGGTGAGCGTGACGAATTTCGGAATGTTCGTCGCCCTTCCCAACGGGATTGAAGGGCTCGTGCACGTTTCCACGATGACCGATGACTACTATATTTTTAATGAAAAAAACTACACCCTGACCGGGGAGCACACGAAGAAGGTATACCGGATTGGCGACCGGGTGCGGGTCCAGGTGGCGCGGGCAAGCCTGGAGGACAGGCAGGTCGACTTTGAACTGGTTGCTGGAGTTTCCTCCCTGGGAAGGTAAAGGCGGAAGCAGAGGAGGCTAGCAGAATTAGGCGGAGGGGGTTGGTCTGTTGAAGGAGCTGCCCTTGTATAAAGGGTGTTTTGTCTGCGGTGACGAAAACCCGGCGGGGCTCGGAGTTCGTTTTTTTTATGTTGACGGGGAAGGGGCGCGCGGCGAGTTTCTCCCCGATGCCCGCTGGGAGGGGTATCCCGGCGTGGTGCACGGGGGGATTCTTGCCGCCCTGCTGGATGAGGTGATGTACAAGGCGGTTTTTGCGCAGGGCGAGCTGACGGTGACGGCGGGAATCGAGGTGCGGTATCATCATCCGGCCCGGGTCGGCATCCCCCTTGAGCTCAAAGGATGGGTTGAGGGGCGCAAAAGGCGCCTGATCACGGCCCGGGGGGAAATCCGGGGCGCCGGGGGCAGGCTCGTTGCCGCTGCGAAAGGCGCCTTTTGCGTTCTCTCTCCGGCCCAGCAAGAGAACCTGCTGGGCGGCTCAGGAGATTTCGAGCACCGTTCTTAAAGTTTTTTGGGGGTGATGAGGCTGCGGGACGCAAGAAACGAAGGCATTAAGGTCGTAGCCGAGAACAGGAAGGCGCGGCATGACTACTATATCGATGAAACATATGAAGCGGGGATTGCCCTGGTGGGGACGGAGGTGAAGTCTCTCAGGGCCGGAAAGGTGAGCTTGCGGGACAGCTACGCCGAGGTGGTGGGCGGGGAGGTCTTCCTCCAGAACATGCATATCAGCCCCTACGAGAAGGGGAACCGGTTCAACCACGACCCCAAGCGCGCCCGGAAGCTCCTCCTGCACAAGCGCGAGATCAGGCGCCTCCTGGGCCAGACCACCCAGAAGGGATACACCCTGATCCCCCTGCGCCTTTATTTTAAAAGGGGGAAGGCGAAGGTGGAGCTGGCGCTGGCGCGGGGGAAAAAGCTCTACGACAAACGGGAAGAAATCGCAAAAAGGGATGCGGCGCGGGAAATGGCGCGGGAGTGGCGCGGGCGGGATCGCTAGCCGGCGGACCCCCCTGCCGGGGAAGCTCCTCCTGCTTGGGTGTTTGCGGAGCAGGGGGATTGTGGTATAATATAACCGGGAGCGCACTGGCACTGGTTTTGGCGGGCGGCGCTCTTGAAAAAACAAAGTGGGGGCGTACTGGTTTCGACGGGGGAATCTGGAGGCAGAGGCAGCGAGCCGGGGTTCCACCAGCCCGGAATACGGTGGAAAGAAAATAACCGCCAACGAAGAATTGGCTCTGGCTGCTTAATTAAGCGGCCCGTCCGCCCGGCCTCGCCTGCGGGCCGGCAACGGGCGTCACCCAGCAGGCCAATCCGCTGCACCCTGCGCTCCAGGGGTGCAGCGGAAAACCTCGGAGCTGGCCGGATGAGAGCCTGCCGGCGGGCGCTTTTTCCGGCGAGAACAAAACACCGGCTGCGCTCGGAGAAGCCTTTGCAGCCGGTCTTCCGGACAGGGGTTCGATCAAAAGGTCGCCCTGGATGGCAACATCCAGGTGAAAACCTGGCTTACATCGGTGAAACCTAAGTAGCGCAAGCATCGCTATATGGCAACACCGAGGGGTCAGCCTGGAACTAAATCAGGCAGGCCCTGTAGAGACTCAAGGCTTTAGCCTTGGATGAAGAGCATCTCACAAACATATTGCGCTCTTCATAATACGCCAGGTACCCGGCACCTGAGCACGCGCCGGGTAAAGATATAGTCCACGCTGCAGGGAAACCTGCAGGGAGCGTGTCCCCTCGCCTCCACCAGAAAATTCAAGCAGACCTGATTGTTGCGGTCTGCTTTTGTTATATTCTCATATTGAATTAAATTTTTGGTAAAAACGTTCTTTTTCAGCAAGTAGTTCTTTTGAGTATCTCCCGTTTCGCGGCGTTACTTTTTTATATTCCGATATTATCAACATAGCACGCCGTTTCTTTCTTGGAAGAACCAAGTATTCAACAATATCATTCAGTAATGTAATCGCTTCATTATACCTTATATTTAATGTATAAGAATCTTTGTGCCTGGCAGGGTTATAATTTCTTTTACGAATTATGGTACCGTAACCTGTGGTATTTTTAATCCATTCCAGCAGTTCTAAATCTGATGAGGGTATACTTATGAAAGGTGATGGATACTGATTTTTATGCACTTTTACCAAGGAAATACTTCCTTCTCCATCAATAATACCTGCAATATACGCCGCATGTTCTTTTTTCACAGTTCTCCCTCCGAACGTATGTTTCTATTCAAGATTATAATAAAATTTTTGTTTTTATACAACTGTGGTTATTTCTTGTATGGCTTATTTCTTTGCGCTCGGAAGAACTGGCCGATCCTTTAGAAGGCCGATCCTTTGGGGAGAGGTGTGTTTGCAGCGCTGAACACTCAAAGTGCAAATTCCCGGCTTCACATGCTTTCGCACTTTTAAAGTTTTTGGGTAGTATTTAATGTATTATAAGTTGTAAAGTTGTAGGAAGGTCCGGAGGCAGGATAATATTTTTAAATCAGGGGGTGTTTCGGGTGAAAACAAAATGGCTGGCAATTATCTTTGCTGCTTTCTTTTCTGTTGTTCTCGTTGGCTGCAGCAGTAGTGCCGGTACTGAGGAAACCGGCAGCAAAAAGACAGTGACCGGGCCGAACATAGCAGGGATCCAGCTTGGGGATTCCCGGGATCATGTTGTTCAAGTGCTGGGAGATGATTACAGCGAGACGGTAAATAGTGAGCCGGCTTACTACGGGGAGCCCCAGCGAATTATGAAGTATGACAGGGGAATTACTGTGATTATTGGCAAAGAGTCTTTAAGAGTGCTCCATGTATTATCTCATAGTCCGGAGTTTCAAAATGACCTCGGAGTTAAAGTGGGAGATCCCGCAGGGGTTGTTTTGCAAAAATACCGTCCTAAATACGAGGAATATCAGGGCGTAAACAGTGACGGCAAAAACCTGGGGTGGTTTGAGGTTGCAGATGGGATTTTGATGATATTTGATTATTTGATTTCAATAAAAACGATCACACAAAAGTAAATGACACGATTCAAGAAGACTCAAAAGTTGAAGCAATGGAATTGGTGTACACTTGGTGTTTTGATTGAGGATTCCCTTTCATCAGAACCATCCTTTTGATTATTAAACTTGGAGTTTGCGCAAACTTAGTATGGAATGACTTGTTACAAGGCTGCCAGCGCAGGGGTTTGGGAAGTAGTGCCCGACAGAACAACGGTTCAAATTGATGGCAAAAATCTCATGCTTTCGAATCTGGATAAGGTTTTGTATCCGGCTGCGGGCTTCACCAAGGCCCAGGTTATCGACTACTACAGCCGGATCGCCCCGGCCCTGCTCCCGCACCTCAGAGAGCGTCCGGTCACCTTCAAGCGCTACCCCGACGGGGTGCGGGGCAAATTTTTCTACCAAAAGGAGTGCCCGGAGTTCCGCCCCAACTGGCTCCGGACGGCCGCGGTTTTGGGCAGGAAGAACGGCCCTCCGATCAATTTCTGCCTCCTCAACGACCTTCCTTCTCTGGTCTGGGCCGCCAACCTGGCTGCCCTCGAGCTGCACACCTCCCTTTCCCTGGCCGCAGACCCCTTTGCTCCCACCATGCTGGTGTTCGACCTGGATCCCGGGCCCCCGGCAGGAATCCTGGAGTGCGCCCGGGTGGGGCTCCGGCTCCGGGAGCTTTTGGAAAAACTGGGGCTGCGGAGCTTTCCCAAAACCTCCGGCCTGAAGGGGCTCCAGGTCTACGTTCCCCTCAACCTCCCGGCTTCCTACGAGCAGACCAGGGGCTTTGCCAGGGCCTGCGCCGAACTCCTGGAAAGGCAGCACCCCGGCCTGGTGGTTTCAAAGATGAACAAGAAGCTCCGCACAGGTAAGGTTTTCATCGACTGGAGCCAGAACGATGCCCACAAGACCACCGTCTGCGTCTACTCCCTCCGGGCTGCCGAACGCCCCACTGCTTCCACCCCGGTGGCCTGGACGGAGCTGGAGGCTGCCCTGGCGAAGGAAGCCCCGGAGCTGCTCGTCTTTGAGGCCGGCGAGGTTCTCCGGCGCCTTGCACGCTTCGGCGACCTTTTTGCCCCTGTTCTTACCCTGAAACAGCAGCTGCCCCTTTGAAGCAGCCTTTCCTTTTAAGGCCTATCCCCCCGCCGGGACCGGCCGGATTGAAGGGACCCATACCATCGGCGATTGGATCGAAAAATTTTATACCCTGTTCAACTTTTTACCGGGTGGTGTTTTCCTGTTTCGTAAGGTAGTCGTAGAGGAGTTTGAGGTCGTCGTAAGGGAACTCGTATGCGTCCTTTTTTTCTGCCCGCTTTTTCCCGGGCGCCACTCTCTGCTCTTCCTGCCTTCCTTTCCCTTGGAATTTCCCCTGAAATTCCTTGACGCTGACTGCCATTTTTGAGACCTCCTTTCCGGCCCTTCCGGCCGCCTCCTTTTAACCCCTTCGCCTGGATCAAATACGCATAAAACGTGCCAGTGAACAGGCCCGCGGCGGGCATTTCGAACAGCTTCGGGAATTCAGAAGGCTGGCTTCCTGTCTGGTTTGCCGGTCCTGACCTCCAAAAGCACCGGATCTGGAGAATCGGGCCCCTCCATTTTTTCGTTCCTTTTTCCGTATTTTCGGAACCTCCTCCGAAAAATAGGGAAGCAGGCATGAGAAAACGCACGCCTTGCGAGGCAGGGAGGTTTGGTGGAAGAGGAAGAAATTACCGTAAAATTGCGGGAGGAAAATGCAGGGAAGGGGAGAATAATTTCCTTCAGTTTTATGCCGGGAGGCAAAGAAGGAATGAACTGGAGGAGGCTTTTGCTTGCAGGTCTCACCATGTTTTCACTGCTTTCAGGGGCACCATCAGCCCCGGCTTCGGCCCGCGCCGCAGCTCCCGTCCGGGTCTTCGTCAACGGGCAGCAGGTTTTCTTTCCCGATGTGGAACCGATTATCGTGCAGGGGCGTACCCTGGTACCGATCCGGTTCCTCGCGGAGACGCCCGCCTTTGAGGCGGCAGTTGCCTGGGAGCCGGAAACGCGGCAGGTTACCCTGACCCGGGGCGCTACTGCGGTTGTCCTCTGGCCCGGGAGCCCAAACGTTTTCGTCAACGGCCGGGGTTTTGTGCTTGATGTGCCTCCGGTTATCAGGCAGGGCCGCACCCTGGTGCCGCTGCGCTTCCTGAGCGAGGCCTTCGGAGCCGCCGTGACCTGGGACGGGGTTGGAAGGAGGGTTTTAATCACGATCTGCGCGCAGGAAAAAGTGGTGCTCGGTTATTACTATGGAGGATCTTACCAGGAGCTTCTTGAGCGGTACATGAACCTCACAGATGTGGCCTTCCGCTGGTACGAGGCTGATGAAACGGGAAATTTGGTTTTCGACTACCCCCAGGCACACCATCTGGCGCTGGACTTTGCCCGTCAGCAGAAGATCCGCACCCAGGCCTCCGTGGCCCTTTTCGACCCCGAAAAGCTGCACATCCTGCTGAACAGCAGGGAGGCGCGCGCCGCTTTAATCAGCAGCCTGGTCAACCTCGTCCGGGAGGAGGGGCACCAGGCCGTCAACCTGGACTTTGAGTTCGTCAGGCCGGAGGATCGGGGAGCCTTCAACACCTTTCTGGCGGAACTTTCTCAGGCCTTAAAGCAGGTGGGGGCGGACCTTGTGGTGGCGGTGCCGGCCAAGGTCCGGGAGGTGCCCTGGCATGCCGCCTACGACTACGGCGAAATCGGGAAATATGCCGACAGGATCGTTCTCATGGCCTACGACTACAGCTACCGGACCGGGGCGCCGGGCCCCATCGCCCCTTACGACTGGGTGGAGCGGGTAATCGCCTACGCCCGGCAGTTCCTTCCACCTGATAAAATCCTTCTCGGCCTGGGTCTTTACGGGTACGACTGGCCGGAAGGAAAGGACGCTAGCTCCCTGACATTCCGGCAGGCGGAGGCCCTGGCCGCGGCGCACCAGACGTTTCCCGCCTGGGACCCTGTTTCCTGCCTCCCCCACTTTACTTATGTCGATGAGGCCGGCGTGAAGCACGAGGTCTGGTACGAGAACAGGGCGAGCCTCAAGGCGAAGCTGGATCTTGCCCGGGACCAGGGGCTGGCCGGGGTCTCCCTCTGGCGCCTCGGTCTGGGCTTCCCGGAGTTCTGGGAAGACCTTGCAGCAGCCATTCCCGCAGCCTAATCGGCTTCTTTGATGGCGTAAACAGGGCAGTTTTCGACGGCTTCCCTGGCGCATTCCTCCAGGTCATGGGGAACCTCATCGTAAAGGGAGTGGGCCTTTCCCTCTTCGTCCCAGTCGAAGACTTCGGGGCAGAGGTCGATGCAGGTTCCGCAGCTGATGCAGAGATCAGGATCAACGAAAACGTCCATTGAGTTTTCCTCCCTCCGGAAGTGTTTCATTATGAGCCCGCCAAACTGAAGGGGATTAGTTCCTCAATTAATATGGCTTGTTTTAGAAAAAAATAAACCGCACGGCATGCCGTGCGGTTCTCTTTTTGTTGCTCCGGTGCCTCAACCCAGGCCCATTTTCCTAAAGGGTTTCCAGGTGAAACCCCGCTTTTTCCGCCGCGGCGCGGTCGTAAATGTTCCGGGTGTCCACGATGAAGGGCCGCTCCTTGCTCATCAACTCCCTGAAGGAGGAGAGGTTCTGGTAGTCGAGCCCCCGCTGCCGGGCGAGCACCACAATCCCGTGGGCACCCTGCAGAGCCTCCTCCAGGCTGGCAGCCGAGAAGGGGTAGCGGGTGGGAACCGCCGGGTCGAAGGCCCTGACCTCCACCCCCGCCGTTTGCAGCACCTTGATCACGGTATGGGCGGGGCTGAGCCGGTCGTCGTTGGAGTAATCTTTCATCGCGATGCCGAGGACGGCGACTTTAGCCCGGGCCGGGGGAACCGGGAGATTTTTCAGGACCAGCCCTGCCACGTAGGTTGGGGCCTCGTCGTTGATCTGCCGGGCCGTTGGAAAAATGCGCAGGTTGAGGTTGAACTCCAGGGCGCGGGGGAGCAGGTAGTAAAGGGCGTTGGGGACGCAGTAACCGCCCACGCCGGGGCCGGGCAGGAGGAGGTTGACCCGCGTGTGGGTGTTGGCAACCCTGATCACTTCAAAGATGTCGATTCCCAGCGCCTTCGTAAACCGGGCAAACTCGTTGACCAGGGCGATGTCCACATCCCGGGAGATGTTCTCCAGCACCTTGGCCGTTTCCCCCACCTCAATGGAACTCGCCTCAACCAGCTCCGCCCGCGTCACGATTCCCAGGACCTCCCGGGCGCGCTGCAGGCTGCGGGGCCCCACCCCGCAGACAACTGTGGGCATGTTTTCGAACTCCTCAAAGGCGCGCCCCTCGGCGATCCGCTCCGCAGCGTAGGCAAGGTAGAAGTCCTGCTCGGCCTTGAGACCCGAGGACTCAAGGATGGGTTGGAGCACGCGCCGGGTTGTCCCCGGTGTTAGGGTGCTGCGCACCAGGACGAGCTGGCCGGGCCGCAGACCCTGGGCGATTGTGGCCACCGCGTCCCTGACGGGGTTGAAATCGGGGATGCCGTTGGCGACGGGAACCCCCACTGTAACGATGATGTCCCTGCAGGCGGCGAGGGCCGGTGCGGGATTGGTTGTGGCCTGGAATCTTCCGGTTTTCAGCTGCTCCTTGAGAATTTCCTGAATCGGTGTGCCCCGGTAGGATTCCAGGTGGTGGGTGATCCCCCGGTTCAGGTCCTCTACCAGCTGCCCGTCCACATCAACGCCGGTCACCCGGCAGCCCCGGAGGGCGAAACTGAGGGCGAGGGGGAGCCCTACGAAACCGAGCCCGAAAATTGCGATTTTTCTTTCCGTTTCCATAAGCTTCCTTCCTTTCTTCCTTGCTTTCTGAATGGCTGGCAGCGAGCCGTGACCTCTGCTGTTCCTGCCGGTAATTCTTCAACCCTTATAACTTCTTCAGATAACTTCTTCAGATAACTTCTTCAGAGGCCCCTGGAGTTCCTTCCAAAAGCAGATGTTTTTTTATTTCTTGACATGTAACCAAAACTTCGCTCCGGCTCTATTTGAATGCAGTCAGCCTCGTTTTTGCTGCTGCCGGTTTTAAGATTAAATATGCCATTCTTTACGCGGATGCTTTTGCCCTGGCCACCGCCAGGGCCGCCGGAAGTCTGTTGATGACAGGTGATCCGGAGCTCAGGGATATTGGTGAAGTCGAAGCCCTCTGGATAGGTCGGTGAGGTCAGTTTTCTTTGAGGTGGGGGGCGATTTTTGCCATCATTTCCGCCACCCGCTGCTCCCAGGAGTTTGCCCCGGCGGCCTGCAGGCGGGCGGCCTGGCGCTCCGGAGTTTCTGAGGCAAGGGCCGCCTCGATTTTTTGCAGGAATTCGTCGGGGCCTCGGGCGATCTCCACCAGCCCGGAGAAGGGTTCGACCTCGGGGAGAGGGACGGAAACGATCGGTTTCCCTGTCGCCAGGTACTCGTAGAACTTGAGCGGGCTCACCGTTGCCGTTAATTTATTCAAACGGAAGGGGTTCAGGCAGAGGTCAAAGCCTTTAAAATAGCTGGGGAGGACCTCTTTATCCCGCCTGCCCAGGAGATGCACGTTTGCCATTTCCCGGAGGGGGCCCAAATTCACGCCCGGCCCCGCAGGCCCCACCAGGACGAAGGACCAGGCGGGGCGCCTCCGGGCGAGTTCGGCAATCAGGTCAAGGTCGATCCAGTCCTGGATCACCCCTACGAAACCGAGGATCGGGCGGGGAAGGCCCTGCAGCTCCGGAGCGAGGGGAGTTTCCGGGTCGAGGGCGCGCCTGAAGTGGGCGACGTCGGCGGCGTTTGGGATGAGGTGAATTTCCCGGCAGTAAGGTTTTTTTGCTTCGTAGAGGCCCCTTGCCGTCACGAAGACAATGTCGGCGAGCTTCAGGAGCTTTTTCTCCAGGGTGTTGACCGTCTCCGGACGGAAGCCGGTGTAGGCGGCGTGCTCGTCCACGCAGTCGTAGATGACGAGCCTCTCCCCGAGCCTCCCGGCGAGGTCGGCGGTGTTAGGGAGGTAGGTCCAGAGGATGGGGCGCCGGAAGCCGAGGGCGCGGGCCGCGGCCCGGATGAAGGGGGCGAGCCAGGCCTGGTTCAGCCAGTTCACGGGGCGGTAGACGTTCCCGAAGGGGAGGACCGGGGGCGGGGAGTACAGGTAGATGTTCTCGCTCCACCGGCGCAGGTCCTCCCGCCAGGTTCTCCACTTCTTCCAGCAGGCAGGGTCCTTGAAAGGCGAAAGGAGGGAAATCGGCGGCTCTACGTAGAGAATCCGGTTTGATTCAGGCAGGCGCGACATCACCTGTTGCTTGCGCGTCCAGATGGGGTCCCAGTCCACCGAGGAAATGCAGATGATCTCCTGATTTTCCAGCACCGCAGCCCGGCGTTTTTCTCCCGAGGCCACTCTCAGTTCCCTCCCGCGCCCCACAGTTTCCCGGCTTTCGCCTGCACCGCGCGCACCAAGTATAGCAGCTCCGCGGGGAGGCGGTCAAGGTGCCGGCGCGGCCGACAGAATTCGACGAATCATTACACAAAAAAACTTGCCGAGTTAATTTGAATGAGTCAATAGAAGAGGAGGTCTTTTTTGACCTTCTTTTTGCTTCTTTTGCATTTTTGCATTTTTCGCTCCGGGGAGGAGGTGAGATTCGTTTGAAAGTAGCTGCGGCGAGGAGGGGCCATCTTTATGATGGACTGCTTGGCAGGTCCGAACAGCATCTGCTTTGCGAGCTGAATAGACCAGTTCCGTCAAGGGCGACAACCCGAAAAAGCCTATCGTGGGTACTACCTTGTTCCTCCGTGTCTTTCTCATCACTGCTGCAAATAAAATCTTTCGAGGTTCAAGCAGTCTCCCTGTCAGGCTGTGACGTATGGTATCGGCAGAGGGTGGCCTTTGCCCCGGCACTCATGCCACGTTCCTGGGCCGTTCCTGAACTGCCTTTTCTTATCAGGGGAAAGCTGGTATACTGGAAAGCGGGGCGCACAAGAAAAAAAGGAGCAGGAAAGGTGCCGTACAGGTTATTTCCTTTAGTGATGGTGGCTTTTGTGGTTGTGCTGCTGCTGTCCAACACCGTCGCGGTGAAGGTCACGCAGCTGGGCCCCTTTTACTTCGACGGCGGGACAATCCTGTTTCCCTTTGCCTACATTTTCGGCGACATCCTGACCGAGGTCTACGGGTTCAAGAGGAGCAGGATCGCGATCTGGTCGGGGTTCGCGGCCTGCATCTTTATGGCCTTTGTTTACTGGCTGGTGGGCGTTTTGCCTGCAGCCCCGGACTGGCAGCGCCAGGGGGCCTACGAGGCGATTCTGGGGCAGACCCCGCGCATCGTCCTGGCAAGCCTGCTTGCCTACTTCAGCGGGGAGTTTGCAAACTCATTCGTGCTTGCGAAAATGAAGATCTTCACGCGCGGGCGCTGGCTCTGGACGCGGACGATCGGCTCGACCCTGGTGGGTGAGTTCATCGATTCTGCCCTCTTTGTTGCCGTGGCCTTTGCAGGGGTAATTCCTTTTCCCGCGCTGGTTGTGATGGGTGGCAGCAACTACATTTTCAAAACACTTTACGAAATCGCGGCAACACCCCTGACCTACATTTTTGTCAACTGGCTCAAAAGGGTGGAGCAGGAGGACTACTTCGATATCGGGACCAACTTCAATCCGTTTGCCGTTTCTTTGAGGGATCTGGAAAGAGGAATGAGAGAGCAGGAAAACCCTTTAAGAAACCGTTAAAGATTGCCAACCCGGCTCCGGAGGCCGGGCCGTTGCCATGTCGTTTCGGAACAGGAGGCTTACTGCCTCCTTTATTTTTGGCATGGAATTTGCAAGTAGAAAAAGGCAGAATGGACTCGAAGTTCCCCAAAAGCCGCCGGCGATCCTCCGCCCTGGCTGGTGCCGCCAAAGCCAGATGATGCCGGTGGCTTTTTTTGCTCCTTTTCATTCTGCCGCCTCTTCACCGGTTTGGCTCTGGCAGGGAGGGATGTAAACGGTAAAGGTGCTTCCCTTCCCGGGCTCGCTCTCCACACCGATGGTTCCCCCGTGCGCCTGGACGATCCCCAGGCTCACGGAGAGCCCGAGCCCCGTTCCTTTCCCACCCCTTTGCTTGTGAAAAAGGGGTCGAAAATGCGGGTGAGATTCTCCATCGGAATCCCCTGGCCGGTGTCAGACACTTTTATAAAAACCTGGTTTCGCTCCGGATCGTATCCGGTCTTGATCCCGATCAGGCGCAGCCTCTCCCCGACACCCTCAAAGGACTGCTTGGCATTGAGGAGGAGGTTCACCACAACCTGTTCGAGCTGCTGGGCGTTCCCCGCAATCTGGGGAATCTTTGGATCCAGATCCACATCTATCTGGATGTTGTCGGTTTCGATCTGGTAAGAAACGAGCTTCAGGGCCTCCCGGACCACATCGTTCACGGAAAGAGGATGGAAGACATAGTGCTCCTGCCGGGAGAAGGCAAGGAGCCCCTGGACGATCTGCTTGCAGCGCAGGCCGCAGGTTTTGATGTCCTCGAGGAGCCTTTTTTTTGGGTCGTCCTGGGGGCAGCTGCGCAGCAGCAGTTGAACATTTCCGAGAATCACGGCAAGAGGGGTGTTCAGCTCGTGGGCAACCCCGGCCGCCATCTCCCCCAGGGCGGCGAGGCGGGCGGCGCGCAGGAGCTGCGCCTGCATTTTGAGCCTTTCCGTGATGTCCTTGATGTAGATCACAACCCAGAGGTCGTCTTCTTCGTGGAAGGCGGGGTAGGCGTAAAACTCCATCACCCGGCCGTCGTCCAGGAGGCGCTGGGAGTGGGCGGTCTCTTTTGTCCGGAGGACCTCAGAGGCGGCGCACTCAGGGCAGGGGCTGGAGGAGGCGCAGATCACCTCGCAGCACTTCCTCCCCAAAACTTCTTCTTCAGAGAGGCCGCAGAACTGGAGCGCGGCCAGGTTTGCGTGCAGGATCCGCATCTCCCGGTCCACGACCACGATCAGATCCTTAACCGCTTTGAAGGTGGCTTCCCACTCGATCTTCGCCCTGGTCACCTCGGCGAAGAGTTCCCGGTCCTGGAGGTAAATCGCCAGCTGGTTGGCCAGCTGCTGGAGGAAGGTAAGATCTGGAGGATCGTAGCTGGTTTTCTGGAAGCTTGCCACGCAAAGGAGCCCGAAGACCCTTTTCTGGGCGAAGAGGGGGCTGATCACGGCAACCTGGAGCCCCAGCCGGGCAAGGTGCCTGTCTTCAATCCCGGCATCCCGCTGCCAGACCAGCTGCCGGGGGTTCTCGCTCACATGCCAGAGCGCCCTTCCTGCCTCCGGGGGAATTTCCATTCCCGGCTGGCAGATTCCATCATCAGGGTGAAAGCAGTTCAGGTAAAGTTTTCCTTCCCGAAAGGTGCACAGGCTGACCCGGTCAAAAGGGAGCACCTGCCCCAGGCTGGTGCTGACGTTCTTCACAATCTCCTCAAGCGGCGTGTTGATGCTGATCTGCCTGGCAAGCTCACTCAGAATCTCCAGCTGCAGGTTTCGCTTCGTAATCTCGGAAATCTTCTCCTTAAGTTCCGCGTAGTAGCTCCGCTTGGCGGTGTAAACCCCGGTGAGCTTTTCGATGAGCTGGGCTTTTTGAACGGCCAGCTCTGTGTAATAGCTCCGCCTTGTGGTATAAGCCCCTGGGAGCTTTTTGAGCAAGGCTTTTTGTTCGGGCATCTTCAACACCTCGCTGCCCTGAACAGGATTACCTTTACCGCCACGGTTTGACCTTAATCCCAGGCCTCCCCCCTTTTTTACTTTCTAGATAAATTGTTCGCCAGTTTTTCTTGCTTTCCTCTTCATACCTTGATTTTTAGAGTTTGAAGTTCTGTAGGGTTAGTTGTCGGACCCGGAGTTTTTAAAAAGTTTCAGGAACGGCGAGGGGCAAATGTTTATAGAATTGTAGCACAAAAATGTTGCAAAAAACATGCCAAAATTTCTGCCAGATTCCGCGATTTCGTACTTCAAGAATACCGCAATTTCGTAATTTTTTTCGCGAATTCGGAACTGCCTCCGAAAAAAGGGAAGATTCTTCGAATATGCTGATTTGACCGGGAGTTTTCCCTGCCGTCTCACCGAACACACTTTATGGGCGCGGCACTCCGGATGCTGGAGTGGTTAGCCGGGATCGGCTCCAAAAGCCGCCGGGATTTTTGCTGGAACCAGACCCAGTCCCGGCGGTTTCTGCTTTGCTTCCAGGACCGTCAGGGCAGGCACATTTTTTGCTTTGTTAAATTGAAGCAGTTTGCATTTCTCCCTGCCAGGGAGGATGTTGTTCTCTCGAAGGGGGTGGGATGGGATCGAGGCGTTAATCCCGGATCATGCCGTTCGGATTAAGCGTTAAGGAAGAAGGGAGGTCTTGTCCATTGGTATCATGTTTTGAGAAGGGAAGAACAGAAAGAGTCTTAACGATCTGCCCTTACTGCGGCACCGGCTGCGGCCTCTATCTGGTTGTGGAAGATGGCCATATCGCAGGGGTGGAGCCCGACAGCCTGCACCCCGTGAACGAAGGTGAACTTTGCGTCAAGGGTTACTTCGGGTACCAGCACGTAGAAGATCCCCGCAGGTTGACTGCTCCCTTGATCAAAAAGGACGGCAGGTTCACCCCTGTATCCTGGGACGAGGCGCTCAATTTCGTGGCGGGGCGCCTGACCAGGATCAGGCAGGAGTCGGGCCCGGATGCCTTTGTCCTGTTCGCCTCGGCGCGGGCGACCAATGAGGAAAATTATGTTGCCCAGAAGTTCGCGCGGGCGGTGATGGGCACCAACAACGTAGACCACTGCGCCCGCCTCTGACACGCCCCAACGGTCGCCGGTCTGGCGATGACGTTAGGGAGCGGGGCGATGACCAACTCGATTCCGGAAATCAGTCAGCACACGGATGTTATTTTCATCATCGGTTCCAATACGGCAGAGTGCCATCCTCTGGTTGCGAGGCATGTGATCAAGGCTAAAGAACGGGGGGCCAAACTTATTGTTGCCGACCCGCGGCTGACTGAAATGGCGAACAAGGCCGACATCTGGCTGAGGGTTCCCGCGGGTTACAACATCCCGCTGATTAACGGGCTGCTTCATGTTATTGTCAAAGAAAAGCTCTACAATTCAGATTTTGTTCAGAATTATACCGAGGGCTTTGGCGACCTGGAGAAAGCGGTAGAGGAGTATACCCCTGCCTATGTGGAGGGGTTGACCGGAATTCCCCAGCAGGATCTCGTCGAGGCGGCACGCCTCTTCGCTCGGGCCAGGAACGCTGCAATCCTCTACTGCATGGGTGTCACCCAGTTCAGCTACGGGACGGGAACCGTTGTCAGCCTTTCCAACCTCGCCGTGATCACGGGGAACCTGGGCAGACCGGGTACAGGCGTGAACCCCCTGCGGGGGCAGAACAACGTGCAGGGGGCCTGCGACATGGGCTGCCTTCCCAATCTGCTGCCCGGCTACCTTGCCGTCACCGATGAGGGGAACCGCGCCCGTTTTGAGAAGGAGTGGCATGTCAGGCTTCCCTCCAAGCCAGGTCTGAGGATCCCCGAAGTGGCCGATGCGATCCTGGGCGGCCGGGTCCGGGCTGCCTATGTTTTCGGTGAAAACCCCGTGATGAGCGATCCCGATTCAGATCACCTCCGGCATGCCTTCGAGCATCTTGATCTCCTCGTCGTCCAGGACATCTTCCTCACCGAAACCGCCCGCCTTGCTCATGTCGTCCTCCCCGCAGCCTGCTGGGGCGAAAAGGAAGGAACCTTCACCAACACCGAGCGCAGGGTCCAGCGGGTGCGCAAGGCTGTGAATCCGCCTGGTGAAGCGCGTGATGACTGGTGGATCTTCAGCGCTCTCGCCCAGAAGATGGACTACGGGAGGATGAACTACCTCCATCCCCAGGAGATCTGGGATGAGGTGCGGCGGCTGGTTCCGGAGAAGTTTGGCGGGATCACCTACAGCCGTTTGGAAAAGGCGAGAGGGATTAACTGGCCCTGTCCGGCAGAGGACCATCCGGGTACTCCCATTCTCTACCAGGGCGGTAAATTCGCGACCCCGTCCGGGAAGGCCAACCTGCGTCCGGTTTTCTTCGATCCCGTGCGGATTCCGGAGGAGAAAGTGAGAGAATTCAAAAATGCGCTCGCAGGCAAAATCACAGAGCTACCCGACGAAGAGTACCCCTTCACCCTCACCACCGGAAGAAGAGGCTACCACTACCATACCGGCACCATGACCCGGAAGTCCTGGCCGATCACCCAGGTTACCCCTGAGCAGCTGATCGAAATCAACCCCCGCGATGCCAGGAAGCTCGGCATTGAAGACGGCGATTTCGTCAGGCTTTCCACCAGGCGCGGCTCCATTGCTGCAAGGGCGTGGGTGACGGAGCGGGTGCCCGAGAAAACGGTTTTCACCACTTTCCACTTCTGGGAGGCCAATGTCAACGAACTCACCATTAACTCGACAGACCCGGCGGCCTGCATTCCGGAGTTCAAAGTGGCAGCAGCGAAGGTGGAAAAGATCACTCCCGCCGAATTCCAGGCCATCCTCCAGGAAAAAAAGAAGAAGTACCTGGTTGATCTGGAGGCGGAAGTGGCAGGTCAGTTGAAGAGCGGGAGGAGGGAAGCCCATGTTTAACCGCTTTGTGATTGCCAATCCCGACCGGTGCCTGGGCTGCTATACGTGCATGGCTGCCTGCGTCGTGAACCACGTGAAGCAGGGGCTTCAGGCTTACCCGAGGCTCCATGTTACTTATACTCCGGTGGGAACGATGCCCGTGCAGTGTCATCACTGTGAAGACGCGCCCTGCGCCCTGGTCTGCCCAGTTAAAGCTATTGAAGTTAAGGAGCAGATGGTGAAGTTAAACGAAGGGCTCTGCATCGGCTGTAAGATGTGCGCCCTGGCCTGTCCCTTTGGAGCCATTACGATCCAGGGCACTCCGCCCCCCTCCGTACAGGCAGAACCGGCCCGGACGCTCCCACCTCTCCTCGCCTGGTTCGCAGGGCAGAAAACCATCGGAATCAAGTGTGATTTATGCGACTTTGATGAACAGGGCCCCCAGTGCGTGCGGGTTTGCCCCACCAAGGCCCTGCAGCTGGTGGAGGGAGGAGATGTGGAGCGCTGGAGCAGGCTCAAGCGGGCGGGCGCCGTGACCGGCGCAGTCGCGATGTTTAAGGGAGCGGAGGGGTGAGGTTGATGGGCGCACAGGATCTCCTTTTGCTTTCCATTTTCCTCTATTTGGCCGGGGCGGTCGCTGCACTGATCTTTAACAACAGCGGCAGGTTTGCCAACTGCATCACCAGTTTGAGCGCCTTTGCTGCCTCCCTTGCAGGAATTGCTTCGGCCCTCCTGGTGCTCGCCGGGAGCGGATTCCGGTTGGATGCTCCTGGTTGGATTCCCTTTACCCGTTTTACGATGGAGGTCGACCAGTTATCGGCCTTCATGGTCCTGGTGATTTCTTTTCTGGCTGCGGCTGTTTCCCTGTACTCCTTCTCCTACCTGGATGAGTATACCAGGAAGAATCCGGGTGTGCTGGGATTCTTAATCAACCTCTTTATCGCCTCAATGATTCTGGTCGTGACCGTCGGAAACGGGTTTTACTTCCTGATCTTCTGGGAGATCATGACCCTTGTTTCGTATTTCCTGGTTATTTACGAGCAGGACAGGGAGGCCCTGAGGGCCGGCTTCCTCTACTTCCTTGTCGCCCACGCCGGCGCCGCCCTGATCATGCTCTCCTTCATTCTGTTCTTTATCATCACGGGGAGCTTTGATTTTGCAGTTTTCCGGACTGCGAAATTAACCCCCGTCCTGAGTTCGGTGCTTTTTATCCTGGCGTTTGTCGGCTTCAGCGCCAAGGCAGGAGCGGTGCCCCTGCACTTCTGGCTCCCCGAGGCCCACTCCGTGGCTCCCTCCAATGTCTCCTCTCTCCTCTCCGGTGTGATGATTAAAACGGCAATCTACGGGATCATTCGTGTCTGCATGGATTTTTTGGGAGCCGGCGGCTGGTGGTGGGGCTTCCTGGTTCTCGTGGTCGGGATCATCTCCGCCGTTTTGGGGATGGTATATGCCCTCACGCAGCACGATTTGAAGAGATTGCTTGCGTTCAGCAGCATTGAAAACATCGGCATCATTCTGATGGGCGTCGGGGCGGGGATGCTGGGCCTGGCCCTGAACAGGCCGCTCCTGGTCGGCCTCGGGCTGATGGCGGGGCTTTACCACCTGCTCAACCACGCCACCTTTAAGGGCCTCCTCTTCCTGGGGGCGGGTTCCGTCATCTACAGGGCCCACACCAGAAATTTAGAGGAACTGGGCGGCCTGGCAAAGGTCATGCCCGTGACCGCCTTCATCTTTCTTGTAGGGGCAACATCGATTGCTGCCATTCCTCCGTTGAACGGTTTTGTGAGCAAGTGGTTCATCTACCAGTCCCTTTTCACCCTGGGGATGAGCGGCGGCTTTGCCGATAAGGTGTTTGTGCCCCTGTTTGCCATGCTCCTGGCTATGACGGGAGCCTTAACGGCTATGTGTTTTGTGAAGGCCTACGGGGTAGCCTTTACCGGACCCTTCCGGAGCGAACACGGTGAAAAGGCCCGGGAGGCCCCCTTCCCCATGCTTTTAGGAAAGGCCGTTCTCGGGCTTGGGTGCGTTGTCTTCGGATTGGGCGCCCCCCTGATTGCACCCCGCATCGTGTCGGTTGTTGCCGGCCTCCTGAACACAGGGGCGGTTCCGGTAAGTTCTGCTTTCACCGTGTTCCCCGGAGATGTTGCCCGGGCTGCACTTTCCACGCCTTTAATTGCCCTGCTCCTGATCGGATTCCTGGTCCTGCCTTTGCTCCTGCTGGTGCTGTACGGAGGAGCGGGAGTCGGGTCGCGGCTCGATCCCACGCCCTGGGCCTGCGGCTATAAGTACATCCCGCAGATGACCTACTCTTCCCATGCCTTTGCCCAGCCGCTCCAGATCATTTTCCGGCCCCTCTACCTGTTCAGTGCGACCCTGAAGGAATTCGGGGCGACCGCGGGTGCCTATTTCAGCACCCGCGTGGCCTATCTAGTACAGGTGGAAGATATGTGGGAGAAGTTTATTGGAAGGCCTCTCGCCCGGGGTGTCCAGGGTTTGGGGAGGCTCGTCCAGCTACTCCAGCTGGGGAATGTGCGGCTGTACTGCACCTATATCATTATCACCCTGGTCATTCTGTTGGCTGCCGTGAGATTTTAACTGAGAGGGGGCAAGATGATGTTCGATGCCAGGCTTTTCCTCATCGGTTTTCTCCAGGCTCTTTTTGTCCTCCTGCTGGCACCCTTTTTTGCGGGCTTGGCCCGGGTGCTGAGGGCTAAGATGCATTCCCGCAAGGGACCTCCTCTTTTTCAATACTACTACGACATCGTCAAGCTCATGAAGCGGCAGGAGGTCAGACCGGCTCAAGCAACCTGGGTCTTCCGGGCGACCCCCTACATTATCATGGTCAGCGTTCTCCTCATCGCTGCTCTGATTCCGATGTGGGTTTTACAGTCGCCCTTCGGGGTTGTTGGCGACATGATTCTCGTAGTTTACCTCTTCGCAATGGTCAGGTTCTTCCTGGCAATGTCGGGTTTCGACTCGGGAAGCGGTTTTGCCCAGATCGGCGTGGCCCGGGAGCTTGCCCTGGGCGTGCTGGTGGAACCTGCGATCATGCTGGTGCTCTTCATTATCGCCCTCTTTGCAGGCTCCACAAACCTGGGAACGATGAGCCAGATGATTGCCCTGGGCAAGGTCTCCTATACAAGCCCGGCGATCTGGCTGGGCATGGCCGCCTTTGCGGTTGCCTCTTTTATTGAGACGGGAAAGCTGCCTTTCGACCTTGCCGAGGCGGAGCAGGAGGTCCAGGAGGGGCCCCTGACGGAGTACTCGGGGCCCGGGCTGGCGCTGCTCAAATGGGGGATCTTTGCAAAACAGGTGGTCGTCCTCTCTCTGTTTCTGGCCATCTTCTTCCCGTTTGGAAGCGCTGCCACGCCGGGCCTGCCTGGGGTTCTCGGTGCTGCGGTGCTCTTTTTCCTGAAGCTCTTCTGCCTGTACGTAATTGTTGCTGTGATTGAAAACTCCATGGCAAGGCTGACGCTCTTCAGAGCGCCTCACATCACCTGGGTGGCCCTGGGAATCGCTTTGCTTTCCTTCGTTTTCTACCTGGTTCAGATCTGATGAAGTGAGGTGAGCGGTATGACGGGAGTTCAGATTATCAATGCCCTGGCAGTTCTGCTGATCATCACCTCTTTGATGGTTGTCGAGACAAGAAGGCCCCATCTCTCGGCTCATTTATACAGCCTTCAGTCCTTTGTTCTGGTGCTGATCTTCCTCTGCCTGGCCGTGTTCATGAAAGCAACACCCCTGTACATCTGGTCCATTACCGCCTTGATTACGAAGGTGATCCTGGTTCCCTACCTGATCATTAAAGCCCTCGAGAAGGTAGGGGACCCGGGAGAACCGGGGGCGCTGCTAAGCCCTGCATCTTCGCTCCTGCTCGCTGCGCTGTTTATCGGTCTGGCGTTTCTGATCGTGACTCCTTTCCACATGCAGGCCATTCTCAAGCTCAAACCCGCGCTTGCGGTCTCCATTGCCCACTTCCTGCTCGGCCTGCTCTGCATCCTGACCCGCAGGAACGCCCTGAAGCAGATCCTGGGCTACTGTTTGATGGAAAACGGATCCCATTTAACCCTTGCCTTCATGGCCTACAACGCCCCGGAAACCGTAGAGATCGGGATTCTTACCGACGCCATCTTTGCCGTCGTCATCATGAGTGTCATCGCCATCTCCCTGTTCAGGGTTTTGGGTACGCTTGATACCGATAAGCTTACTTTACTAAAAGGGTAGGTGACGCAGGTGAGCGGAAATCTTTTAGTGTGGCTGCTGGTAATTCCTTTTGTCGTCTCGCTCCTTGCCTTCTGGGCAAGAACCCTGGGCGCCGGCGCCCGCCGCTTTCTTGAAGCTGTGCACCTGATCGGAATCACCCTGCTCCTGGTCCTGACGCTCTGGGCTGTCAGGCTGGTGCTCTTAAACGGAAGTTTGCTGGCGCTTGCTGAGTGGTTTTATGCCGATAAACTTGCCGCCGTCTTCGTGCTCGTAATCGGCCTGATGGGATTCCTGAACGGTCTCTATTCCATCGGGTACATGCGGCACGACCTGGTAACAGGTGAAGTGGACAGGAAGGGCTTGAGCACATATTACGGCTTCTTTCACCTTTTTCTCTTCACCATGATCTTTACGGTGCTCTCCAACAACATCGCCTTAATGTGGGTTGGTGTTGAGGCAACCACGCTGGGCTCGGCGTTCCTGGTCGGGCTCTACGGCCACAAGTCGTCGCTGGAGGCCGCCTGGAAGTACGTCCTGATCTGCAGTGTCGGCGTTGCCTTTGCCCTGTACGGCACGATCCTGGTCTACTCCAACTCTTTCAACGTTCTGCAGAACGCCCACGATTCCATGCTCTGGACGGAGATCGTGAAGCATGCTCAGCTGCTGGATCCGATGGTGATGAAGCTGGCCTTTGTCTTCATCCTCATCGGCTTCGGGACAAAGGCGGGGCTCTTCCCGATGCACGCCTGGCTGCCGGATGCCCACAGCGAGGCTCCAAGCCCGGTGAGTTCCCTCCTTTCCGGAGTTTTGCTCAAGTGCGCCCTGTTCGCCATCATCAGGTACTACATTGTGGTGGGAAAGGCCATCGGAAGCGCTTTCCCCAGCACGCTGCTCCTGATCTTCGGCGTCCTTTCCATTGCCTTTGCAGCCTTCTTCATCTTCAGCCAGCGGGACATCAAGCGGATGCTCGCCTACAGCAGCGTCGAAAACGTCGGGATCATCGCCACAGGTTTGGGCCTGGGGGGGCCTCTGGGCATCTTCGCCGCCCTCTTCCACACCATCAACCACAGCATTGCCAAGTCCCTGATGTTCTGCACCTCCGGAAACATTCTAATCAAGTACGGCACAAGGGACCTGGACGTCATCAAGGGGATGCTGAAGGTGGTCCCCTTTACCGCTTTCCTGCTGGGGAGCGGCGCTTTGGCAGTTGCCGGCTCTCCGCCCTTTAACGTCTTCATCAGCGAACTGTTGACAGTCACGGCCGGATTAAACAGCGGGTATCTCTGGCTGATGATTCTCTGTCTCCTCTTCCTGCTGGTGGTTTTTGCTGCTTTTCTCCGCCTGATAGGCGAGGCGGTATTCGGCTCACCTCCCGAAAACGTGACGCGAGGCGATGTCAGCTTCATAACCATACTTCCCATTTTCCTTCTCTTCATCCTCATGTTCGGACTGGGCGTCTACATCCCTTCGCCTCTTTCGGACCTGCTCAAGGGTGCTGCCGGTATCGTCCAGTCCGGATTCTAGGCTTTGGGAAGAGGGTTAAATTATGAGGGATTCTGGAGGTGAGATTTAGATGCTCTGGTATACGCTGGGAAGCATCTTGATTCCGGCAATAGGTAGCCTGCTTGTTCTCCTTCTGCCGGAGCGGCACGCGAAAAAGGTGGGTCAACTCTTCTCTTTCCTGGCCTTCGTCTGCGGTTTGCTCCTGCTGGTCGGTTTTGCGGCCGACCGCGCGAGCTTCACCCGGGATCTGGTGACCATAGGCGGGATCAGCTTCTACGGAGTAACCATCGATGCTTTGAGCGTTCTGGTCAACTTCATCGTGGTTTTCATCGGCTGGCTGATCTGCACCTACTCGGCGGGATACATGAGCCCTGAGAACAGAGAGCATCCGATCAAAGAAGGAGTTCCCAGGTTCTACGCCTTCATGCTCCTCTTTATCGGCTCCATGGCAGGCGTGGTCTTCTCCTCCACGCTGCTCGGGCTCCTGTTCTTCTTCGAGATGACCGGCCTCTGCTCGTGGGGATTGATCGGATTTTACGGGGACCAGAAATCCCGAAAGTCCGCGCTCCTGGCGATCGTCCTCACCCACGCCGCCGCCCTCGGGCTCTACGTGGCCACCGCCTACGTCTTTGTGAATACGGGCAGCTTTTCTGTCAACGCCCTCAACGAGCTTACGGAAGCCGGAAAGATCATCGCCTTTATCGGGATCCTGATCGCCTGCTGGGGCAAGTCCGCCCAGTTCCCCTTCCAGTCCTGGCTCCCCGAGGCGATGGTGGCGCCGACCCCGGTGAGCGCCTATTTGCATGCCGCTTCGATGGTTAAGGTAGGAGTCTATATCTTCGCCCGGACCGTCCTGGCAACGGGGGCGGTTCCCCAGGTGATCGGCCTGATCGGGGCAATCATGGCGGTTGTCACCATGATCTACGGTTTTGTCATGTACTTCCCGCAGGAGGATATGAAGCGCCTGCTCGCCTACTCTACGATCACCCAACTCTCTTACATTTTCCTGGCGATCTCCATTTCCATCTACGGCTCAAAGATGGCCTTTAACGGAGCGGTGGCCCACATCTTCAACCACGCCTTCGCCAAGGGCCTTTTCTTCCTGGTTGCCGGGGCGCTGGCCTATACGACCGGCACCCGCCTGCTCCCGATGCTCAAGGGAATTCTGAATAAAATCCCGGTTGTCGGTTTGGGGTTTATTGCGGCTGCTGTGGCCATTACAGGCGTTCCTCCCTTTAACGGATTTTTCAGCAAATTCATGATCTTCGTCGGCGGTTTTGAGATCGGCAAGCTCTATCCGCTGATCCTTGTCCTGATCATCGTTACAATCCTTGAATCCGTCGGAAGCTTCATCTGGTTCCTGAAGTGGCTGGGAGCAAGCGTCCTGGGCGCCCCCTCAGAACCGGTTGCCGGGGCGTCGCAAGTGCCCTTTGCCATTTCGTCAGTCCTGGCCATTCTCATGGTCATGACGCTGATTTCCCAGTACATTGTCTTGACCCTGTTAAGCTAGAGGGAAAAGGAGGTTGACGTGGGATGCAACATGAAGTGAAGCCCGAGCAGGGCGGCAAGAAGTACGTGGATGCCCTGCGGGCCAAGTTTGGAGCGGCGATCCTTGAGGAGGCCTGGCAGACCCCGGACCAGGTAACCCTGACTGTTGATCTCAACTCCCTCCCGGAAGTTGTGGAAGAGGCATATTACCGGCAGGGCGGGTGGCTCTCCAGTGTTGTCGGTAATGATGAGCGCAGCCTGAACGGGCACTTTGCGGTATACTACGTTTTATCCATCGAGGAAGAGCGAGATCCTCAGAAAAACATCTGGCTGACGGTAAAGGCGCTGGTTCCTCCAGATAAACCGGAGTTTCCTTCGGTGACACCGCGGGTTCCCGCAGCCATCTGGTATGAGCGGGATGTGCGCGACCTCTTCGGAATCCACCCGGTCGGGCACCCGGACCCGCGCCGCCTGGCCTTGCCCGACGACTGGCCGGAAAACTTCCATCCGTTGAGAAAAGATGCAATGGATTACCGCTGCCGCCCGGAGCCCACGACCGAAGAAGAAACCTTTGAATTCATCGAAGTGGAGGGGGAGGGTCTGGTGGAAATTCCCCTGGGCCCCCTGCACGTAACCTCCGATGAACCCGGCCACTTCCGCCTTTTTGTCGATGGGGAAACGGTTGTTGATGCCGACTACCGCCTCTTCTACTGCCACCGCGGGCTGGAGAAGCTGGCGGAAAACCGCCTGGATTACGACCAGATCCACTTCCTGGCCGAGCGGATCTGCGGCATCTGCGGCTACCACCACAGCATTGCCTACACGATGGCGGTTGAGAACGCGATCGGGCTTGAAGTTCCGCCCCGCGCTCAGTACATCCGCACCATCCTGCTTGAGACAGAGCGGCTCCACAGCCATATTTTGAACCTGGGGCTGGCCTGCCACTTCATCGGATTTGATACGGGCTTCATGCAGCTCTTCCGGGTCCGTGAAAAATCCATGGAAATGGCGGAAATTCTCACGGGGGCCCGGAAAACTTACGGGATGAACCTGATCGGCGGGGTGCGCAAGGACATTTTAAAGGACGAAAGGGATCGCGTCCTGGCCTTAATGGCCGAGGTCCGGAAGGAAGTCGATGAAATGATCGACATCCTGGTCAACACCCCCAACCTGTTCCACCGCACCCAGGGAGTGGGCATCCTCGACCGGAAAGTTGCCAGGGATCTCAGCCCGGTTGGCCCCACCGTCCGGGGCTCCGGCTACAGGCGGGATACCAGGGCCGACCATCCCTACTGCGCCTATGACCGCGTTCCCTGGAAGCTGATCACCCAGGAAGGGAACGATGTTCTCGCCAGGACGCTGGTCCGGGCCTTGGAGATTTATGAGATTTTCTCGATCCTGGAAAACTGCCTGAACGAGATGCCTGACGGCCCCATCCTGGTCGAGGGCTTCGCCTACAAGCCGCATCGCTGGGCGGTGGGGTGTGTTGAGGCCCCCCGGGGTGAAGACATCCACTGGCTGATGACCGACAACAACCAGAAGGTGTACCGCTGGCGGCCGCGCGCCTCCAGCTACAACAACTGGCCCCCGATCAGGTACATGCTCCGGGGGAATGTGATTTCCAACGCTCCCCTGATTGTGGCCAGCATCGACCCCTGCTATTCCTGCACGGAGAGGGTTACCGTGATCGACGTCCGCAAGAAGAAAGCGAAGACCATTCCCTACCAGGAGTTGGAGCGGTACTGCCGTGAGCAGAAAGACTCCCCGCTCAAGTCCTGAAATTTCTCAAACCGGGAAGAGGGAAGGAGGTTGACAAGATGATCAAGCTGCTTAAAAAAGTGCTCCAGGTGGGCGAAGCAACTCTTAAATACCCCTTTGCGCCGGCGGAGGTGGCCCCCGGCTTCCGGGGAAAGCCCGTTTACAACTTTGAACTCTGCATTTCCTGCGGCGCCTGCACCCTTGCCTGTCCGGCGAATGCCATCACATTGAGCTGTGACCTCGAAAGGGGAATCAGAACCTGGCAGCTTTTCTACGGCCGCTGCATTTTCTGCGGGCGCTGCGAGGAGGTCTGTCCAACAGAAGCGATTACCCTTTCCCCCGAGTTCGAACTGGCTGCCTTCAAAAAAGAGGACCTGATCTGCCGGGCAGACTTCCGTTTGAATAAGTGCCGTTTCTGCGACAGGTTCTTCACCCCTGCAAAGGAACTGGAATACGTTCTGGCCGTCATGGTGCAGGCCGGACTTCCCGAGCCGGAAGTTGCCAACCGCAGGGCCCTTTTAGAGGTCTGCCCTGAGTGCAGGAGAAAGGTTGAAGTGGAAAAGATGAAAAAAGCTGTATTTACGCCCCTTGAATAGGAGGTGAGGAGATTGATCACTCTCAACCAGGAACTGGATGCCAGCCAGAAGGAAAAGATCCTGGAACTCAAGCTCAGACTCTTAAAACTGATCAGGCGTTCGGTTTACGTCTACCGGGTTGACTGCGGGGGTTGCAACGGGTGCGAGATTGAAATCTTTGCCGCAATTACGCCCCTCTTTGATGCAGAAAGATTCGGAATCAAAGTGGTCGGTTCTCCCCGGCATGCCGATGTCATCGTCTTTACGGGCCCCATGACCAGACCTATGCGGGTGCCCGCCATCCGGGCCTACAAGGCGGCTCCCGACCCGAAGGTTGTTGTGGCCTACGGCGCCTGCGGCTGCAGCGGCGGGATCTTTCACGACAGCTACGGGGTTTGGGGCGGGGCCGACAGCGTTTTCCCGGTCGATCTCTACATTCCCGGATGCCCTCCCACTCCCTGCGCAACCATCCACGGCTTTGCGGTTGCGCTGGGATTGCTCCACCAGAAGATGAAGGGCGAACATTACGTGGAAGGGGAGGGTGCCGGGGTGCGGCTCAAGTTTCCCGAGGTTCCCATCAGCCTCCGGAAGGAGATCGAGCGGGAGGCCCGCCGCCTTTGCGGCTACTGGCACGGGAGGCAGATCGCCAATCAATATCTGGAGTTCCTTGCCGAAAAGGATCCGCAAAAGGTCGATAAAAGGGTGAAAGAACTCTTAAAGGCAGAAAAGGACGCGCGCCTCGTGGAGGTGTTCATGAAAATTCACCGGATCTTTTTGGACAGCATGGAAAGGGTTGCCGGAAGTGCTTAGGAGAGTTGAGTTCTACCAGTTGAACCGGAAATTCGTGGACAGCAAGGATGCCCCGGAGCAGTGCAAAAATTTAATCTACTACAGCCTGGCCATCGGTCACCACATCGGGGTTCTGGACTGTTTTCGCAAGATTATGGGCATGGGTCATGATGAATATGAGCGGTGGATTGCAAAGTTCCCGCCGGGGGAGGGCAGGCGGAAGCTGGAGGGCGTCTTGAAGTGGGGAGAAATCGAGATTACCAGGGAGCACCTCCCGGCCCTGTCAAGCGCTTTGCAGGCCGCCCTGCCCGGAATGCTGCCGGAGGAGAAGAGGTGGGCGCGGTCTCTCCTCCGGCTTCTGCAGATGATCAGACAGGAACCGGCAATTTACCTGGTGGTGAGGGCATCATGAAGGGTCTCGTGATTACGGTCGGAAACGAACTGATGGGTGACGACGGAGCCGGGCCGCTGCTGGCCCGGCTCCTGACCCTTTTCCCCCTGCAGAATTGGGAGGTCATAAACGGAGAATCGGTGCCGGAAAATTGCCTTCATCTCGTCCGGAGAATGAAGCCCGAGGTGGCCGTGGTCGTGGACGCGGCAGAGATGGGCCTGGCGCCCGGGAGCATTCGCCTCCTTACCGAAGACTGCATTGCCGATCGGTTTTTCATCACCACCCATAATTTACCCCTGACATTTTTTCTCCGGGCCCTCAAGGAAGCCGTCCCGAGGGTTTATTTTATCGGGATTCAGCCCAAGGGTGTTGCCTTCGGGCTGCCTCTTTCACCTGAAGTCAGGCAGGCGGTAGAGACCGTCTATGAGCGGCTGAAGTCCGGAGCCCTGGCCTTCCCTGAAGTCTGACTGCCGGCTGGCCCAGCTTCCTCTTTTTCGAAAGAGATTCCAGATTCCCGGCAAAAATTACGAAATCACGGAAGAAGTGCTTTAAGAAAAACCTTGAGAATAGAGAAAAACAGGGGCGCGTGCTGCGGCGCGGCCCCTGTTTGCGTGGCTGCACGTTTTTGGTACGTTTTTTGCGTAAGTGCATATTACAGAATCTCTTGTCAGGAAAGGGCTCGGGGGCTGCGGGATAAGTTTGATTCAGGAGAGGAGGAAGGAAAATGTCGGAAAACAGGGATCTGAATCAAGAGGCGCCCCCTGAGGGTAGAGAAGCTCGGGAAAAACGGCCGGATTACGAAGGTGCGCTGGCATAGTTTTTGCATGTTACTTTATTCACAAAGGAACGGGTGTAAAGCGGTCAGTCTGGTTTGTTTGCAGGAAGGAGGGGTTGTTTGAATGACTCCCGAACATGAGGGCGGTAACGAACATGTGAAGCGTGAGCCGGAGGCAAAGGAAGCGCCGGAAACCTCTCCCGAAAAAAGGGACCTCCAGGCCCAGGAGAAAGTTGAACTTGAATTTCCCTACGACGATCTCGACTTTTTCTATAAATATGTTTTAAAGGAGCTGGGAATCCAGAACCCCTTTAAAACTAAAAAAAAAGAAAAGTAGCTTCCTGAAGTGGGGATTTCCTGGATTCTGATTTTTTTAAATCAGCACCCCCCCAGAAGCCGCCATACACCTCCCACTGGTTTTGATACCAGTTCTCGTGGCGGCTTCTTTTTTCAGGTGCCGGGCCGCTATGTTGGGAGGCGGGAACCCGGTTTGCAAGCGGCTTCAAGCCTGTTTTTATACATCTAAACCAAAATTGAATATGGTTTAAGGGGGCCTCAAGAAAATGATGATCAAAGTGGGAATTGTGGGCGCAGGTAAAGGTGGAACCTCGGTCCTGAAGGCACTGAGCGACCTGCCGGGTGTCCGCGTGGTAGGAATTGCTGATATCAACGAAGAGGCACCGGGTATGAAACTTGCAAAAGAATCGGGCATCAAAACCTACCGGGATTGTGTGGAGATGCTTGAATATTCGGACCTCGACGTGGTTATCGAGGCCACCGGAAACCCGAAGGTCGAGGAACTTTTGCGGGCCCGGAAAGGAGAAAAGACCACCCTGGTCGAAGCAGCAGCGGCCAATCTCATGATGACAGTAGTTGAAGCCAAAGAGGATTTACTCAACGAACTTGCCCAATCGCGCAAATTGGCCGCACTGGCTGACGAACTGAGCTGTGCCGTGGAGCAGATCAACACTGCAGTTCAGGAATTGGCCGGCGGGGCAGAGGAACTTGCGGCACGGGGACAAAAGCTGGAACAGCTCACTGGTACCGCCAGGCGCGATGTTCAGGACACCGATAAAGTTCTCAATTTTATTAAAAACGTGGCGGCTGAGACAAAACTTCTGGGGCTGAATGCGGCCATTGAAGCAGCCCGTGCCGGAGCGCATGGTCGCGGGTTTAAGGTTGTTGCCGATGAGGTGAGAAAACTTGCCGAGCACAGCAAGGCATCTGCTGAGCAGATCGGGAAAACTCTCCGCAACATCGAAAAATCGATAGAAGAAATTTTTGCCGAAGTCGAAGAAACAGCAGTTGTAAGTGAGCGGCAGGCTGCGGCCACGCAGCAGGTGGCCGCTTCGGTCAGTGAGATCCGGAAAATGGCGGAAAGTCTGAAGGACATCGCCGGTCGCCTTGCCAGTGTCGTTAGCGTTTAGCGGTCGATTTCTTCTTTCCTGGCTGGTACTGCGTACCAGGCTCTTTTAAAGGCGGCTCCGGAGGGAAGGATTACAGTTCTGCGGCGCGGGAACTGGCTGCCTTCCAGGAGTCTCCCCCCGGGTGATCGGTATGCTTGTCGATGAAGATCCGGCTGCCGGCGGGCAATTCCTCAAACCTCGAAAAAGTCTTCCTCCTCCAGGACCTTTTTTACCACTTCAGCCCGGGATGGTATACTGCCTCTGGTCATCTTAACGATAGAAGATTCCCCCTCTCCGGTTCCCTTTTTCGCGATCAGGTATGGCTCCAGCGCCTCTTCAATTATCTCATTGATATGTTTTTTCATTTTTAGCCACCAGCCTGGCCCTGTAAAGGAGCCGGGAATAAATGGCTGTACCCACTTTTTGTCGCATATTCTTCACCTCCCCTAAATTATAAAATCCCGGCAGCCGGCATATCAAGATTGCGTCTAGATACCAGGGCAGGGGGGGACCGCCCCCGGGCAAGAGGCGAGGATTAGATGGTTTGGGGGCGAGGTGAGGATCCCGGCGCGGGGGCCGGGCAGGAGAAGGAGATTTGACGGCGCGGGCGAATTTTAAATCTACGCGAGGGCAGGGCGTTTGGGCAAAGGTTTCCAGGTTGAAGTGAGCCGGGAGGTCAAATCTGGGGGAGGCGGGTTATGCTTGAGGTGAACAAAAAAGCGGCAGCAAAATTCGGAATAGACCCTGAGCTTATTGAAAAGAAAACAAACACACAGAAAAATCTTGAAATTTTAGGCAATGACCTGACATTTATCTCTGTCAGAGAATCTGAGAGAACGAAGCATGTTCACCGCCTGCATCCTTATCTTGGCAAATTTATCCCCCAGCTTGTAGAGGTCTTCTTAAAGAGATATTTCAAAAAGGGGGATACAATCCTTGACCCCTTTTCAGGCTCAGGGACAACGCTGATAGAAGCAAATATCTTGGGCATGAACTCCGTCGGTATAGAATTGTCGCCTTTCAATGTTCTGATCCAGCAGGTCAAGACCAGAAAATACAATATTCCAGAAGTGGAAGCAGAAATTAAAGATGCGTTGAAAAGACTCAAATCTTTCAGTTCCAGGCTGCAAAATCAAAACCGGACGCTCTTTGATATTGATCAACCCGTAGCAAAATATGAAACCAGTAGTGAGTATCTCAAAGAATGGTTTTCAGAGAGAGCACTGCAGGAGATTCTTTTTTACCGGAGCATGATCAAGGATTATAAAAACCAGGATGTGTTAATGATCATCCTTTCAAGAGCTGCCCGCTCGGCAAGACTTATTCCCCATTATGATCTGGCAAGGCCTGATAGACCTGTAAGGGAAAAATACTGGTGCATTAAGCATAAAAGATACTGCGAACCCATCGATGAAGCCCTGAAATTCATCAACCGGTACAGCTATGATACAATAAAAAGGCTCAACGAATTTGATAAATTAAGAACAGATGCCTTTATCAAAATTATCCAGGGAGATGCAAGAACTGTCAGGTTGCCTGACGATTTGCGAATAGACGGGATCTTTACTTCACCGCCTTATGTTGGACTGATAGATTACCACGAACAGCACAGATATGCTTACGAACTGTTTGATTTTCCGAGACTGGATGAGTTAGAGATAGGCCCTGCGGTGAAGGGACAGAATGGAAGCGCAAAAAGGGAGTATGTAGAAGGTGTAGTGGATGTGTTTAAAAATGTTTCTCGGAATCTGGTTGATCATGCACCTGTGTTTATTGTGGCAAATGATAAATTTAATTTATATCCAGAGGTAGGGAAACAATGCGGTTTTGAATTGATAGACGTTTTTCACAGGCCGGTTCTGATGAGAACCGAAAGGGACGAAAATAAATTCTTTGAATCCATATTTTATTTCAGAAAGGTCTAATATGGCTTTGCCCGTTAGCCGTTAATTCCCTTTTGAGGGTGCCGACGCTTCGCAGGAGATTGACGGCCGCGCTTCAAGTTGCAAAAGGGCAAAAATTTGAGGAGCGAACTGGAGGGGACAGTTTGGGCAGGCTTGATGACTTGAGGAGGCTGGTTCGGGAGCTGGAGAGTGCACTTGTGGCCTTTTCCGGGGGGGTGGACAGCACCTTTCTCCTCTGGGTGGCCCGGCAGGAGCTGGGGGACCGGGTTTGCGCGGTGACCGCCTCCTCTCCGGTGGATCCCGAGCGGGAGGTCGAGGAGGCGCGCCAGCTTGCCCGCAAGCTGGGAGTAGAGCACTTTGTCATTCATTTCGATCCCCTCCTGCTGCCGGAGTACCGGGCAAACCCTCCCGAGCGCTGCTATTACTGCAAGAAGCTCCTTTACACAAAGTTTTGGGAGCTGGCGCGGGAGAAGGGTTTGGCCTGGGTGATCGACGGCGGGAACCGGGATGATGAAGGGGACTACAGGCCGGGCAGGCGCGCCGGTCGTGAACTGAGGGTGCGCAGCCCGCTCCAGGAGGCAGGGCTTTCGAAGGAGGAGATTCGCCTTCTTTCCCGCGAGGCAGGGCTCCCCACGTGGGATAAGCCCGCTGCCGCCTGCCTGGCCAGCCGCATTCCTTACGGGGAGGAAATCACGCGGGAGAAGCTGCAGAGGATCGAACGGGCCGAAGAATTTCTTCATGCTCTCGGCTGCCGCCTGGTAAGGGTGCGGTCCCACGGGAGGCTTGCCCGGATCGAGGGCGGGGCCGAGGAGGCCCCCCTCATTTTCCGGCACCGGCAGGAGGTGTCCGGGTTTCTGAAGGAACTCGGCTTTCTCTATGTCACCCTTGACCTGGCAGGGTACCGCACGGGGAGCATGAACGAGGAGCTGCCGGGCGCAAAAAAGGGGGCGTTGAAGCAGGATTTTTCTGTTTGAAAGCGAAATGTTAAGCGAGGGCACGATGCTCGAATTGGGGTAAAGTAAAAATCAAAAAAGAGAAGAGGACCGAACTCCGATTTAGCCTTCCTAAGGCGTTCCTGCTATGGAGGCTAGACGCAGGCTGCGGCGGGGCTTGCTGCAAAAAAAGCTGCCGGCGGCCGAAGGGTATTCCGGGAAACCGGGGTACCTCCCAACCTTGGAAAGGAGTTGCAGGATTGCGAGGGCGCACCGGTTCCAGGGTTGGCGCCCTTTGCATTTTCAGGTGCTGGAGCCTGACTTTGAAGCAGGAGGTTTGGTGCAGCATGGGCAGAGAGAAGATGGTTGAGGTTGACCCCCGGATTAAAGAAGCTCTTTTAAAGGCGGCTCCGGAGGGAAAGATTACCTGTTCTGCGGCGCGGGAACTGGCCGCCTTCCTGGGAGTCTCCCCCCGCGTGATCGGTGCTGCCTGCAATCAGCTCAAAATTAAAATCAAAGAGTGCGCCCTGGGGTGCTTTTAACGGAATGCTTTAAAAGGAGCGCGACGCTTGATGAAGGAACTTTTCACGGTGCTCCCGGTTCACGAGGCAAGGGCAAAGATGGCCGCACATCTTCCTGCGGAGCTGCGCCGGACTGAGCGGTGCCCTCTTCTGAACTGCCTGGGAAGGCGCCTGGCACAGGGTGTGGTGGCAGGGGAAGATGTGCCCGGATTCCCCCGGTCTACAGTGGACGGCTACGCGGTCCGGGCTCAGGATACCTTTGGCGCCTCCGAGAGCTCCCCGGCCTACTTGCTTGTAAAAGGCGAAGTGAAAGTGGGATTTCCCCCCGGCCTGACGGTGGGGGTTGGAGAGGCCGTGCAGGTAGCCACCGGGGCGACGCTCCCTCCGGGTGCTGATGCCGTTGTCATGGTCGAGCATACCGAGCAGGCAGGGGAGGAGGGGATTGAAGTTGTCAGGCCGGTGGGGGTGGGCGAAAACGTAATTCTGCCGGATGAAGACATCAAGGCAGGCACCGAAATCTTTTCCGAAAACCACCTGCTCCGCCCCCAGGATTTAGGGTTCCTTGCGGCGGTTGGAGAACTGGAGCTACAGGTCTACATACCCTTGCGCGTCGGGATTGTTTCCACCGGGGACGAACTGGTTCCCCCCGGGGAGAAGCCTGCTCCCGGCCAGGTGCGGGACGTAAATTCTTATTCCCTGTTCGGGCAGGTTCTCTCATGCGGGGGAGCTCCGGTGCTTTACGGGCTGGTGAGAGACGATCTCCGCCTGCTTAAGGAGACCCTGGCCAGGGCCCACCGGGAGGTGGACCTGGTTCTCATTTCCGGAGGAAGCTCGGTGGGCACCCGCGATTTGACGGTGCAGGCCCTTGAGGAGCTGGGGGAGCCCGGCCTGGTTTTTCACGGCCTGGCGGCCCGGCCCGGGAAGCCGACCCTGGGAGCGGTTGGGGGCGGAAAGCCGGTTTTTGGACTGCCGGGGCATCCCGCGGCCGCCCTGATTGCCTTTGATCTGCTGGTGGCTCCCCTGTTGAAGTTCGGGTCTTATCGAAAAATCAGGCCGGGTCCGCCGCCTGTCCCGGCTTTGGTTTCCCGCAGTCTCGCCTCGGCCCCGGGGCGGGAGGATTTCGTCCGGGTCAGGCTGCGGCGAGAAGGGGACAGGTTATGGGCAGACCCGCTTCTGGGCAAGTCCGGTTTGCTTGCTCCGATGGTCCAGGGGGACGGATTTTTCAGGATTCCCCTCGAAAGAGAAGGGGTTGCCGCCGGAACCCCGGTGGATGTTTATCTCTACGGAACAGATTACGTCCTGTGAGGGGGCAGGAAGATGGGTAAAGCAGGACAGCGCTATCTGGAAAACATTCCCCGCCAGGAGGCCCTGGAACGCTTCCTGACGGCCCTCGCCGGCCTGGGGGCGCTGAACCCGGGACGGCCGGAGCGAATTCCTGTCGCTCAGGCAAGGGGACGGGTGACGGCGGAGCCGGTCTTTGCTTTGATTTCCTCGCCTCACTACCACGCTGCTGCAATGGACGGGATTGCCGTCCTTGCCGGGGATACCTTCGGAGCTTGCGAGACAAACCCGGTCCGGCTCCGGCTTGGGGAAAAGGCGTTTCTGGTCGACACCGGGGACCCCCTTCCGGAAGGGACGAATGCGGTGATCATGATCGAAGACCTCCATTTTCCGGAAGAAGGCACTGTAGAAATCATTGCCCCCGCCGTTCCCTGGCAGCACGTGCGGGTCGCGGGGGAGGATTTTGTGGAAACGGAAATGATTCTGCCTGCCTGCCAGCAGATTCGCCCCTACGACATCGGGGGTTTGCTGACCGCCGGAGTCGCCGAGGTCGAGGTTTATCCCAAACCCCGCGTGGCGCTGATCCCGACGGGAACGGAACTGGTTGCACCCGGAGCAAGACCGGAGCCGGGAGCAGTGATTGAGTCCAACAGCCGGGTGCTGGGAGGGCTGGTGGAGGAATGGGGCGGGGAGCCGGTCTACGGCCCCCGGACGCCCGATGACTACGAGCTTTTAAAGAAGGTAATCCTTGAATTTCTGGGAAAGGCGGATATGGTTGCGGTGATCGCCGGTTCTTCGGCGGGGAGGGAAGATTACACCGCCTCCCTGATCCGGGAACTCGGGGAGGTTTATGTGCACGGTGTTGCCATCAGACCCGGAAAGCCTGTGGTCCTGGGCTCGATTCAGGGGAAGCCTGCCATCGGCGTCCCCGGTTACCCCGTTTCAGCAGCTCTCGCCTTTGAAATCTTTGCGCGCCCGGTTGTCTATCAAAAGCTGGGGCTGCCCGTTCCGGAAAGGCCGCGGGTCAAGGCGAGGGTGGGCCGGAAGTTCGTTTCCCCTTTGGGTGCCGAGGAGTTCGTGAGGGTGAAGCTCGGGCGCGTCAGGGATGAACTGGTGGTTTTAACCCTCCCCCGGGGCGCGGGAGCCGTGACTTCCCTTGTGCAGGCTGACGGGATTCTGCGGATCCCCCGCCTCTCGGAGGGATATGCCGCCGGGGCCGAGGTGGAGGTGGAGCTTCTCCGGCCCCAGCACGAGATAGCCCGCACCATTGTTGCGGTGGGAAGCCACGACCTGGTTCTGGATCTCCTGGCGGACCTGATCCGGAAAAAGCGCCCGGGGTTCCGCCTGGTTTCTTCTCATGTGGGGAGCCTGGGAGGCCTGACTGCACTGGCGCGGGGTGAGGCCCACCTTGCCGGGGTCCACCTGCTGGATAAGGAAACCGGTGAGTACAATCTTCCCTATGTGAAGCGGATCCTGGGCGGCGAGCCGGCGTACCTGGTTAACCTGGCTTACCGCATTCAGGGGATGATTGTGCAGCGGGGGAACCCGTTGGGGATCAGGGAGCTGGCGGACCTCACCCGGTCCGGCATCCGTTTCGTCAATCGCCAGCGGGGTTCGGGGACGCGGCTCCTCTTTGACCACCTGCTGCGCCGGCAGGGGATTTCCCCGGACCGGGTCTCGGGCTACGAACGGGAGGAGTACACCCACATGAGTGTTGCGGCAGCCGTCGCCTCCGGGAGCGCAGATGTCGGCCTGGGGATCCGGGCTGCGGCCGGGGCGCTCGGATTGGATTTCATTCCTGTGGGAGAAGAGCGCTACGACCTCTGCATTCCTGCGGCCTTCTGGGAAGAGGAGGAGATCCGCCTTCTCAGGGAGGTTCTCGCAGATCCCGGCTTCCGCCGGGCGGCCGGGAAGCTTGCGGGGTACGACTTCAGGGACTGCGGGAAAATTATGGCCAGAACGTAAAATGGGGCGGCCCGGGCGGCCTCCCGGGGCGGTCCTCTGCTGCCTGAATTCAGGGAGGGAGGGGGCTATGGAGGACAGGTTTGGAAGAAGAATTGACTATTTGCGGATTTCGGTGACAGACCGCTGCAATCTGCGGTGCCTTTACTGCATGCCTGCAGCGGGGATCAGGGTCAAGCCCCGTGCCGAGATCCTGCGCTTTGAGGAAATCATCCGGATTGCGCAGGTTGCTCTCCGGCTGGGGATCAACAGGTTTCGCCTGACAGGCGGAGAGCCCCTGATCAGGCGCGGGATCCTTTCTTTCATCAGGGCCCTTGCCCTTCTGCCGGGAGTCAAGGATTTGTCTCTGACCACAAACGGAACTCTTCTCTCCCAGATGAAAGAACGGCTCTTTGAAGCCGGGATACGCCGTCTCAACATCAGTCTGGATACCCTGAATGCAGAAAATTACCGGCGGTTGACGCGGGGTGGAGATTTTCACCTGGTTTGGGAGGGGATCACCGGGGCGCTCAGGACCGGCTTTCATCCCGTCAAGATTAACGTCGTGGCCCTCAGGGGGTTCAACGACCGGGAATGGCCGGATTTTGCCCGCCTCACGTATGCTTATCCCCTCCACGTGCGGTTTATCGAAATCATGCCTGTAGGGACGAGCAGGGATCTGGCGGGAAGGCATTTTATCTCCTGCTCCCAGATTAAATCGGTGCTCCAGGAAATTTTTGGAGATCTTGCTCCGGCCGGAGAAATCTCGGGAAGCGGTCCTGCCCGGTACTTCCGCCTGCCCGGCGCCCTGGGAACGGTAGGGTTTATTGATGCCGTGAGCAACCACTTCTGCGCCCGGTGTAACCGCCTCCGGCTCACGGCAGACGGAAAGCTCCGTCCCTGCCTCCACGATCACCGGGAGGTCGACCTGCGGGGGCCGCTGCGGGCAGGCGCAGGCGATGCCGAACTGGAAGAGATTTTCCGGACCGCTCTCCTTTTAAAGCCGGAAGGCTACCATAAAGCAAAAGGCGCACCCGAGGGGGGGCGGGGGATGTGCCAGATTGGGGGTTGAGCATTTGGCCGAACTGACCCATTTTGATCCGCAGGGCCGCGCCCGCATGGTTGATGTGGGGGGAAAACCCGAAACTGCAAGGGAGGCAAGGGCGCGGGGAGCGGTTTTCGTGGCGCCGGAAACCCTGGAATTGATTCAAACCGGGGGGATTGCAAAGGGGGATGTTTTGGGAGTGGCGCAGGTCGCCGGAATTATGGCGGCAAAGCGCACTCCCGAACTGATCCCGATGTGCCATCTTCTGCTGCTGGACGGGGTGGACCTCCGCTTCCGGTTTGACGCGAAGCGCAGTGCGGTTGAAATCGAGGCACGGGTGAAGAGCCGGGGGAAGACCGGGGTGGAAATGGAGGCCCTGACCGCTGTGAGTGTTGCTGCCCTGACGATTTACGATATGTGCAAGGCGGTGGACCGGGGAATGGTGATCGGGGAGATCCGCCTGGTGGAAAAGTCGGGCGGGAAAAGCGAAAGATTTTTACGGGAAGGGGAAGCGGAATGGGAAGAATCGTAGCAGTGTGCACCAGTTCCCGCAAAGGGGAGCGGAAAATCAACGTCGGGCAGGGGATGCTGATCGAAAATTTCGGCCTTGAGGGGGATGCCCATGCCGGGCCCTGGCACCGCCAGGTCAGCCTGCTCGCCCTGGAAAGCATCAAAAAGATGCAGGAGCAGGGTCTGGGGGTGGGGCCAGGCGATTTCGCAGAAAACATCACGACTGAAGGGATCGAGCTTGTCAACCTCCCTGTGGGCACGAAAATCCGCCTGGGTGAGCACGCCCTCGGGGAAGTTACCCAGATCGGGAAAGAGTGCCATACCAGGTGCGCCATTTACTACCAGGCGGGGGACTGCGTGATGCCGCGCGAGGGAATCTTCATCCGGGTTTTAAAAGGCGGCCCCGTAAAGGTGGGGGACCCCATCGAGGTCCTCGCACCCGAACCAGAGCAAGGCGCAAATTAAGAGAGGTTGACCCGAACAGGAGGGGTGGCAGTGAAGGTGGCGATTCTGACGGCGAGCGACCAGGGGGCAAGGGGAGCCCGGGAAGATTACAGTGCGGCGGTGATTAAAGAAATTGTTGCTTCCATTGGAGGAGAAGTTGTTGCTTACGATGTGGTTCCGGACGAGAAAGAGGAAATTGCCAGAAAGCTTATTTTTTATGCAGACGACCAAAAAGTGGATCTTGTGCTGACAACGGGCGGAACCGGTCTCTCCCCCCGGGATGTCACGCCGGAGGCAACCCTCGAGGTGGTGGAGCGCCTCATCCCGGGCATCCCCGAAGCGATGCGGGCGGCCGGGCTGCGGCACACCCCGCACGCCATGCTTTCGCGGGGGGTGGCGGGAAGCCGCGGTCAAACCCTGATCATCAACCTCCCGGGCAGCCCCCGCGCCGTCCGGGAGAACCTGGAAGTGATTTTGCCCGCGCTTCCTCATGCCCTTGAGATTCTGCAGGGGCGGGGAGGAGAATGCGCCCGCCCTGATGCGTGAGTTTGCCGTTGAAACCTTAAAAGACAGGCCCACAGCAACCTGCGCGCCGGCCAGCCGCGATCCTTACAAAGCCTGCAGGAACCTTTCGGCCCCTGCAGACCCTTTTCGAACCAGGACCGACCTTTGCCCGACTGCGAGGAGATCCTTACAGAGCCTGCAAGAACCTCTCGGCCCTTGCAGACCCCTGCAGAACCTCAGCCAGTCTGCGCCCGGCCGGTAATGGATCCCTGCTCTTGAGCCTGCCGTAACCGTTCGGGCTGCGGCAGACCCTCACCCGACCCATACCGGCCTTCGCTCCGGCTCCTGCAGATCCGGCAAGGGAATACCTTTAAGAACCTGCAGGGACCTTTGCTCGACCACTGCAGATCCCTTTTCAGGAAACGCCCGTATATTATGAGACCTGCAGTAGTCTTAGCCCGGCTGCTGTGAACCTGCTTATATTCTCTCCCGATCCGGATGATGATATGCGCTCCAGATTTATTTTTTCTGGCTATTTGAGCGGCTGCCTGGGGGGCTGCCGCTTCTTGCGGCTGCCGGGCAGCCGGACTTGATGGATGGCTGTTTTTGTATAGTTTGCCGCCCTGCAGGAAAGAATTAATCCTGGGAAAATCTTATTTTGGAGCAGTAAATGAGCCAAAAAGAATTAATCGCCGAGATTTTTGGAAAAAGTTTTAAGTACAAGCGCGATTTTTATACTTAATGGCCTCTCAACGGCTTGCGTTTCTTCAGGGGTGAAATTATTATAATAGTGTCAGATCTAGCACTCAATTTAAGAGAGTGCTAATAAAAAGAAGGGGGTCAAGTTGTGAATCTGAGGCCGCTAGGCGATCGGGTTGTACTCAAGGTCGTAGAAGCAGAAGACAAAACAAAGGGTGGGATTATTTTACCGGATACCGCAAAAGAGAGGCCCCAGCAGGGGGAAATCGTTGCGGTAGGGACGGGGAAGGTCCTCGAAAACGGAGAAAGGGTTCCCCTGGAGGTAAAGGTGGGGGAGCGGGTGATTTTCTCGCGCTATGCCGGCACCGAAGTCAAGGTTGCGGGAAAAGAATACCTGATCGTTAACGAACGGGATCTTCTTGCGGTTGTTGACTAAATAAAGGGAGGGTGAAAGATGCCGAAAGAGCTCCATTTTCGTGAAGATGCGCGCCACGCCCTGGAGCGGGGCGTGAACAAGCTTGCCGATACCGTAAAGGTGACTTTGGGCCCCAAGGGCCGCAATGTTGTTCTGGAAAAGAAGTTCGGTCCTCCGCAGATTACCAATGATGGAGTTACGATTGCCCGCGAAATCGAACTGGAAGATCCGTGGGAGAACATGGGCGCCCAGCTTTTAAAGGAGGTAGCCACCAAGACCAATGATGTTGCAGGCGACGGAACGACGACGGCAACGGTTCTGGCCCAGGCGATGATCCGGGAGGGCTTGAAAAACGTCGCGGCCGGAGCCAACCCCATGATTTTGAAGCGGGGGATTGAGAGGGCAACCGAAGCGGCCGTTCAGAAGATCAGGGAGCTTGCGAAACCGGTTGAAAGCAAGGAGGCCATCGCCCAGGTTGCATCGATCTCTGCCGCAGATGAAGAAATCGGAAGCTGGGTTGCCGATGCCATGGAAAAAGTGGGAAACGACGGGGTGATTACCGTTGAAGAATCCCAGACCATCGGGACAACCCTTGAGGTTGTGGAGGGAATGCAGTTCGACCGGGGTTATATTTCACCCTACATGATCACCGATCCTGAAAAAATGGAAGCAAGGCTTGAGGATCCTTACATTCTCATTACCGACAAGAAGATTTCGGCGGTTGCAGATATCATCCCCATTTTGGAGAAAGTTGCCCAAACCGGGAGGCCCCTGCTCGTCGTTGCCGAGGATGTGGAAGGGGAAGCCCTTGCAACCCTGGTTGTGAACAAGCTGCGGGGCGCGTTATCCTGTGCTGCCGTGAAATCTCCCGGTTTCGGGGACCGGCGGAAGGCAATGCTGGAAGATATTGCAATTCTCACAGGAGGGCAGGTCATCACCGAGGAAAAAGGGTTGAAGCTGGAGAACACCACCCTCGACATGCTGGGCCGGGCGAGCCGGGTTACGGTCGGCAAGGAAGAGACGACCATTGTCGAGGGAAGGGGCTCTACCGAAGCGATTGAAAAGCGCATTGCTCAGATCAAGCGCCAGTATGAAGAGGCGACCTCCGAGTACGACCGGGAAAAGCTCCAGGAGCGGATGGCGAAGCTGGCCGGAGGTGTTGCCGTGATCAAGGTTGGGGCGGCAACCGAGGTGGAACTCCGCGAGAAGAAGCACCGGATCGAGGACGCCCTTGCCGCCACCCGCGCGGCCGTTGAAGAGGGAATTGTGGCAGGAGGCGGCGTGGCGCTGGTCAACGCCATTCCTGCACTTGAGCAGCTCGAAGCCGAGGGGGATGAAGCGACTGGAATCGGCATCGTTAAAAGGGCCCTGGAGGAGCCCCTCCGGCAGATTGCGCACAACGCCGGTTACGAGGGCTCTGTTGTGGTGGAAAAAGTTAAAGCCATGGAGCCGGGCTGGGGGTTCAACGCCCTTACGGAAAAATTCGAGAACATGTTTGAGGCCGGCATTGTCGACCCGGCCAAGGTGACCCGCTCTGCCCTGCAGAATGCGGCAAGCATTGCAGGGATGCTGCTTACCACCGAGTGCCTGATTGCAGACAAACCTGAAGAGGAAGAAGAAAAATCCCCCCGGATGCCGCGGATGCCGATGATGTAGCAGAAGAATCACGCGAGAAAAGGTGCAAACTGGTCGAGACCTCCCATGTGAAACAGAAGGGATCCGTCGCCAAGCGGATCCCTTTTCGCGTTTCCAGGAAGAGCCTCCTCCGGAAGGCACTGAAACTGGGGACAGAGAGTCGAGCGGCAGGGTTGGAGAGAGGCGCATAGGGAGGGCTTTTTCAGCATAAACTGGAGGTAGCTTAGAGTTTAGTGGTTCGAGCAATGGACTGGGGGGAACTCCGGTTGCAGAAGAAGGAGGCTTTCTGGCGGGCTGGGCTGTTTTTGTGTGTTTTTGTTCTGGTGGCTGGGGGCTTTTATTTTTACCGGGTTCAAACAAAGGTCGAGCCGGGAGCGCTGATTCAGGAGACGGTGAAACGGGCGAACCAGGCGCGGGGTTACCGCTACCAGATTGCCGCAGAATTTAATCTCGGGGGAAAAAAGCAGACCTGGAGCCGGGTGCAGGGGGAAAAGGCGGCAGAAGATTTTCATATCAAAGGGACAATTTTGGGAACCCCTGTGGAGATTTTTCAGATCGGAAAGAAGACCTATACCCGTGATCCCGTTTCCGAAAAATGGGTTGTCCTGGAAGGGAACGACCTCACCAGGCAGCAGGTATTCTGGGCCGAAATCAACCCTTTAAGCAACTTCCAGTTTAAAATAATCGGCAGCCCCAGAATTCTGAGGACTGAAAAGGTGGGAAGGCGGAAGTGCTGGCTGGTGGAGTTCCGGCCGGAGATCGAAAACAAATATCTGGAAATGTGGTGGAAGAACTTTACGTACCGCTTCTGGGTTGATAAAAGGAGCCGGATGCTCCTGAAGGCGCAGGCTACTGCAGAGAATAAAAACAGCCCCGGCACCTTCCTCTCGCTGACCGTGGAATTCCGGGACTTCAACCAAAAGATCGAAATCAAACCTCCCGGTTAAACCCGGATCAGGCGGTAGTCCCTGGTGCCGAGGCCGATCTTTTCTCCGTAGGACAGCTGCACCGTCCAGTCGATGCCGGGGTAGAGGCCCCGGAACTTGTCGGCTCCTGCCGGAAGGTCGATCTTGCATCCCGGCAGGGTCGGCAGGGCGTTTACGAGGTCGACGCAGGCCTGGTCGAGGGCTACCGGATCTTTGCTGGCGAGAATTCCGATGTTCTGGACGATGGGAGCGTCGTTGTAGCTCCAGCAGTCGCATTCCGGACTGATGTCTGTGAGGAAGGTGATGAATCCCACCTTCCCTTCTTTGTTCTTTAAAACGGCGTAAGCGTACTCCACAATCTTTTCCTGGACGGCATCAGGGGTTGTCTTCCAGTTAATGGCAATTGCCTCTTCCCTGCACATGATGGTGCACTCCCCGCAGCCCAGGCAGCGTCCTTGATCGATTACTGCCACCTCTTCTACCCTGATCGCCCCTGCCGGACACCACCTGGTGCAGCGCCCGCAGGCAATACATTTTTCGGGGTTCACCGTGGGAAGGGCGTCAGAGTGCATCGCCTGCTTGGCGGCGCGCGACCCCAGGCCCATTCCGATGTTCTTGAGGGCTCCACCAAAGCCCGTCATTTCGTGGCCTTTAAAGTGGGTGAGAACCATTAAAGCATCGGCATAATAGGCGGCGCTTGCCACCTTTGCCTCCCGGAAGTGCTTCTGGTTTATTTCTACGGTGACGAAGTCACGCCCCCAGAGGCCGTCCGCGATGATCAGCGGCGCTCCGACGGTGGCATAAGCAAAGCCGTTTTCCAGGGCGGTCTCCAGGTGGTCGACGGCATTGGCCCGGCTTCCCACGTAAAGGGTGTTGGCGTCGGTGAGGAAAGGCCGCCCCCCGGCCTCTTTGATCTTTTCGACCACCTTCCGGGCAAACTGAGGGCGGATGTAAGCGGTATTCCCCCTTTCCCCAAAATGGATCTTCACGGCAACGAGGTCCTTTGGCCTGATCAGGGGAGCGAAGCCCGCCCGGTCGAAGAGGCGCCCGACTTTATCCAGCAGGTTTTCTCCGCTTTTCGCCCTCGAGTCTGCATAAAATACTTCTGCCCTCAAGCATCCCTCACCCTTTCGATGATTTTGTCTGGCGCTTCTGCTACAAGTCTAGCACAAGAGAAGGGGGCTTGCCTATATCTTCATTAAGATTTTTGCCTTCAACCGCGGTGTTCGGGCACTTTCTCCGGGGGCAGGAAACCTGCCTGATCTCCGGGAATTCGGACGGGACGCGGGAATGAAATTTGTGGTATGATTAACGGGGGCAGACTGGGGGCTGCGCGCCGGGGAAATCAACAGGCAGAAGGGCAACAGGGATGGATCGACGACTCCGCGTCTGAACTGACTAAACAAGGAGGGAAGGAAAAGGAATGGGAAGTCTTGCCTGCTTGACATTAAGGGACGAAAACTTGGGTAAATTGGGGGAACGGCGAATCGAGTGGGCCTGGCGGAAGATGCCGGTGCTCCGGCAAATTCGCAGGGAGTGGGAAGAGTCCCAACCCCTGAAAGGGATCCGGATCGCGGCCTGCCTCCACATTTCGGCAAAAACTGCCAACCTGGCGCGGGTGCTCAAGGCCGGGGGAGCGCAGGTTGTGCTCTGCGCCTCCAACCCCCTCAGCACCCAGGATGATGTTGCCGCCGCCCTCAACGTGATCTACGGGATTCCCACCTATGCCCGGCGGGGGGTGGACAGGGAAACCTACTACCGCCAGATTTATGCTGCCCTCGACACCGAACCCCAGATCACCATCGACGACGGGGCAGATCTGGTGACAACGCTCCACAAGGAGCGGCCCGCCCAGGCGCTCCGGGTAATCGGTGGGACCGAGGAAACCACCACCGGCGTGGTGAGACTCCGGGCGATGGCGCGGGACGGCGCTTTAAAGTACCCGGTGGTGGCCGTCAACGACGCCCTCACAAAGCACCTGTTTGACAACCGGTACGGCACCGGGCAGTCCACCATTGACGGGATCCTGCGCGCCACCAACTACCTCCTGGCCGGATCTGTTTTTGTGGTTGTGGGCTACGGCTGGTGCGGCCGGGGGATCGCCGCCCGGGCGCGCGGCATGGGGGCAAGGGTGATCGTTGTCGAGGTGGACCCCTTCAGGGCGCTGGAGGCCTGGATGGACGGGTTTGAGGTGACCGACATGAAGGACGCCGCCTCCAGGGCCGATTTCGTTGTCACTGCAACCGGCAACATCCACGTTTTAGGGGAGGAGCACCTTGCCGCCTTGAAGGATGGGGCGATCCTTGCCAACGCCGGGCACTTCAACGTGGAGATCGACATCCCGGCGCTGGAGGCGCGGGCGCGGGAGCGGCGGACCGTCCGTGAAAATGTGGAGGAGTTTGTTTTGCAGGACGGGCGGCGGATTTGCCTGCTGGGTGAAGGGAGGCTCGTCAACCTTGCCTGCGGGGAGGGCCACCCTGTCGAGGTGATGGACCTGAGCTTTGCAAATCAAGCCCTTTCTGCTGCCTGGCTGATCGCGCAGCAGGGAGATTTAAAGCCTGACGTTTACCGGGTGCCCCGGGAAATTGACGAGCAGGTTGCCCGCATGAAGCTTGCGGCTTTCGGGGTGCGGCTGGAGGAGCTGACCGATGAGCAGAAAAAGTACCTGGCCTCCTGGGAGTCCGGCACCTGAAAAGAATGCCCCCTTCGCGATGGTTTTTGCCAGGGCGCGGGAGGCAGGCCTGGTTGCTGTTTAGGTTTGAGCAACGGGGATTTCCAGGTAAAAAGAAACCCCTTCCTCTTCGTTTGCAGCCCATATTTTGGCATCATGCAGAGAAGCAATGCGCTGGACAACAGCCAGGCCGAGCCCAAATTCTCCCCTGTATCCCTTGTTGAACTTTTGAAACAGCCTGTTCATGATTTCCTGTTCGATAGCGGGCCCATCGTTCCAGATGTGCAGCAGAGCAGCTCCGCTGCCGCTGCCTCCTGTAGACAAAGAGATTTTAACCTGTTCTCTGGCATAACGTATCTGATTGTCGAATAAATTTTCTAAAGCTACCCGCCATTGTTCAATATTCCCTTTGATTTTGACAGGGGAGAGCTTTAACGACCAGTCCAGCTCTCTGCGGCGCCAGCGCAGCCTCTCAATTACTTCCCTGATTAATCGGGTTATGTCAAAAGTTTCGTGCACAGGCTTATGACTTGCCATATAGTCGAGTTTGGTCAGGTAAAGCAGGTTGCGAATGCGTTTTTCAAGCCGCTCGGCCTCTTCTTCGATTACCTGCACCGTGCTTGTTAAGTCTCCTTTGGGATAGATGCCGTCGCGAATTGACTGCACATAACTGCGGATTACCATAACAGGAGTTTTCAGCTCATGGGATACATGCTGCAAGAACGACTGCTGGGCTTCATCCTGGCGAATCAGCTGGTTTCGCAGCTGCTCTACGGACTGGCCCAGCCTGCCTATTTCATCCTTGCGCTGCAGCTGGATGGGCTCATGCCAGTCGCGGTTGGCAAGCCTTTTAACGCGCTTCTCCAAAGTCACCAGCGGGTTAGACAAATATCTTGCCAGGCCGAGAGAAGGCACCCAGCTGAACAGGAATACGAGGCTCATGATCAGCACCAGCCTCTTGAAGAGGGTTTGCACCAGATCCTCGCGGTAAGAGTCCCACATGTACGAGACAAGAAAAACGTCGTATCCCCATAGATTACTCTTGCTTATTACGTAAAATATTTTCCTGCCTCCAACCTGACCGCTGTAGCGCTGGCTGCTGCTCATCTGTTCTTTTGCCTCTTTTTTTACCTTGTACAAAAACTCTTCAGAAAGGAGAGGGACGCGAAAAGAAATGATCTCATCGCTTTCGCAAGAGATTATAAAATGATTAACGGCACGGATGTCCTGCGGTTGCTGCCATCCCTCGAAAAAAACTCCCGGTTTCCACATTCCTCTATTTAGCTCGCTGGCGAAGCGGTTGAACATTAAACTTTGAGCGCTCTCGATGGTAGCATAGATTTCCCTGGTAAAGAAATCCCGCAAAGTCCAGGGAAACAAAATGGTTAACAGCACCGAGATGCCTAAGGTGATGGCAGTAAAAACCAGCCAGATTTGCAGAGATAATGGAAGGTTTTTCATGACTTCACCATCCGGTAACCGTACCCGTATATCGTTTCGATGCGCAGCTCCGGCATCTTTTTGCGCAGCCGCCTGACCAGGTCGTCAACCACCCGGTCTGTTCCGAAATAATCTTCACCCCAGATGCAGTTGAGTATCTGTTCCCTGGATAATGCCCGGCCCTGGTTTTTGGCAAAGAAAAGCAAGAGGTCGAATTCTTTGGAGGTCAGCTCAACGACCTCTTCCCCTAACCTGACAGTTCTGCTTGCCTCATTGACATAATATGGAGGAATCGTCAGGGCTGATGGCTCGGTCTGTTGCGCAGGGCGCATATATACACGCTCCAGCAGTTTGCGAGTCCGGATCACCAGCTCGCGGGGCAGAAAAGGTTTCGGCAGATAATCGTCGCTGCCCATTTCCAGCCCAACAACCCGGTCGATGTCGGCATCCCGCGCAGAAATAAAAATTATCGGGATGTCAGGTGAAGCGGCTTTAATCTCTTTGATAAGCTGGAAGCCGTCGATGTCAGGGAGCATAATATCCAGTATCCACAAATGGGGGGAATCGCCGATGGCCTGTCTCGCTGCTTCTCCGGTTAAAAAAGAAGAGACCTGCCAGCCTTCTTTTTGCAAATAACTGGTCAGCACGGAGTTCAGATTTTTGTCGTCCTCAACCAAGTAAATTCGAAAGGACATATCCTGACCTCCCTTGACCTAAATTATAACAAATAAGGACGTGTTTTTTTCACGACCACGTCCTTTTTAAATACTTCCTTTCATAATCTCCCACAATTTCTTGATAATTTTCCCACAATTTCTATTTATAAATTTATCCAAAAGAAATGTTGGCTGCCATTCCGGAGAGGCTCCCAAAAAACATTCTGGTTCACAGAGTTAATTAACCAGGTATACAACTTAAGCCTCCACCTTTCTGGTTCCAGAGAGACGGCAGAACACCTGACAGAACAGACTTTTGATCTCTGCGCCGAAGCGGGTTCAGGTCTTGATGGTTTGCAGCTGGTGGTGATGGAAGATATGGTCTGATGTTAACGTTTTCTCTATTTTTCACTGTGTCGGAGAATATGGTGATATTGAGGAAAGGTGGAATTTTTTATGTTGGGCAAAAAATTGCTGGCAGCGGCAACTGTTTTCCTGTTCTTGCTGACAGCAGGATGCGGCTCCAAGACCGGCCCGGCAGGCAGCAGCGGGCAGAAGAATTCTGCAAATGCAACAGCATCCGGCGAGAGCACAAAGCAGCCTGCACCTCCCCGGAGGCCCCCCGATATGATCGGGAAAGTGAAAACCGTTGCCGGCAGCAAGTTAACCGTTTACAAGGCCAGAACGCCAGACGGACCTCCTGAAAGACCTGAAAGAAGCGAAATTCAGCAAGAACAAGGTGAGCCCCCGAGCCCGGAAGAGCGTGCCAGGCGGAGAGCAGAAATGTTCCAGATTACAGATGAAACATTGGACCTGGTAATCCCTGCAGATGCCCAAATCATTAAAATTCAGGGCTTTAACAGGAGCCCCGGAAATCAGGAAACAGCCCGGCTCGAGGTCGGGGACATTCAGGAAGGCGACTTATTGATGTTGTGGTTTGGAGAAAAACTTTCGAGTGGTGAGCAGTCTGTTGCTTTTATCCAGCTGATCCGACCGAACTAGTACGAAAAGGCCGGTGCCGGGCGACTCCGCAGCGTCCGGAGGAAAAATGAGGAGGGATTAAATGCGGAAGGGAATTACCTTGTTAATGACCTTGCTTTTAGTTCTGGGATCGTTGCTGCCGGCGGCTTTTGCAGAGCAGAACGACGATGTTCTGACTCTGGAGCAGGCCATTAGCCTGGCCCTTCAAAACAGCAAAGATGTTAAAAAGGCCCAGTATGAAGTTGAGCGAACGGAGGCATTGCGTGAGCAGGCAAGTGAGGCCTTGAGCTTTACCCCTGTTGAGGGAGAAACCTACGACCCGGAAATCGAGGCCAGCTGGAACAGGCTGCTCTCGGCCGATCTCAACTGGCAGATGAGCAAAAAAACCCTGACTTCGACTACGGACGCCCTGGTGCTGAAAGTTTGCAAAAGCTACTGGGATGTCCAGGTGGCGGAGATGAAACTGGCCACCATGGAAAAATTGACCCAGCAGGCTCGGATCAACCTGCAGAACACTCGCAACCGGCTTGCGTATGGCGCGGCATCGCCCTCGAGCCTCAGCGAAGCTGAAATGCAATGGAAACAGGCGCAAAGCAATGAGGTTGCTGCCAGGCATAACCTGGAGGATGCCTACAATGCCTTCAACCAGCTGGTCGGGCTGGGCTCTAATGAGCGGCCGAGGCTGACAGATAAGCCTGCCTACGAGCCTTTAGAAGTTGCCGACCTCGATTATGAAGTGCAGCGGGTCATCGAAGAAAGCCCCAGCGCCTGGCTTGCCCAACAAAAAGTAACCCTGGCGAAGTGGGCTGCAGAGATGATGTATTTCAGCGGTGACTACACACCGTACGAGGTAAGACAGATAGAACTCAACCAGACAGAACTGGATGCGGCCAGCGCCGTAGAACTCCTGGGCAACGTTACCCGCAGTCTTTATTACCAGGCTAAAAATCTTGAGGAAAAATACAACGCGGCCCAGGAAGCATTGAAAACAGCGCAGCAAAAGCTGCGTATCGCCCAGGTGAAATTTGCTGTCGGCATGATCACCAGGGCGGAGCTGGTTGCTGCCGAAGCAGAGGTAATCCAGGCACAGGAAACCGTTGAAGAAATACTCCGCAACCATGCCTATCTAAGAATGGCTTTCGAAAAACCCTGGGCTGCCTCTGGCGGGGGCACCTAAAAAATTCAAGGAAAATTCAGGGAGGGCGGCCATGACGACCGAAGCGGCGGCTTTTTTAAAACCTCAACAGAGGCGTAAAGGGTTATATTTATTGCTCGGCTGTTTGGCTGTACTGGTTGTCGGTGCCGGGTACTGGTGGTGGCGGGGGCGCCAGGGTCAGGTAAACTATATCACCATGCCTGTCAGGCAAGGCAGCATCGTCAACGCCGTCAAGGCAACAGGAACGATCGAGGCGGTGAAAAGCGTTGGCCTGAATTTCAAAACCGGCGGTGTCATCAAAGAGATATACGTCAAACCAGGCGACCGGGTTAAGGAAGGGCAGCTCCTGGCATGCCTTGACACGTCCGACCTGGAGGCCCAGGTGGTTCAGGCAAGAGCCAATTTGAAGGCAGCCGAGGCGAAACTGCGTCTTCTGGAGGCAGGGCCCCTGGAGACCGAGATTGCCCAGGCAGAAGCCAATGTAGCCCAGGCCCAGGTTGCCTACAAGAGCGCCGAAGAGGCCTTAAAGCGCGATCAGGCTCTTTTCGAGGTAGGGGCCCTTGCCCAGGCCGATCTGGATAATTCCCTTGCCAACCGCGACACGGCTGCCGCCAAATTGCGCCAGGCTCAAGCCGCCCTCGAAGCACTAAAAAGCGGAAATCGCCCCGAAGATATAGCCGCTGCCCAGGCCCAGGTGGATGCGGCGCGGGCGCAGCTCATGCTGGCCCAAAACGATCTTGATTCTGCCCGGCTGCGGGCACCCTTCGATGGGGTCATCGCTGCCGTGAGGGGCGAAACCGGCCAGCGCACGAGCGGCGGGGGCAGCGAAAGTTCCGACAGCAGCACCGGTCTCATCACTCTGATCACAACCGGCCTCCAGTTGCGGGCTCAGGTTAATGAGGCGGATATCAGCCAGGTCAAGGTTGGCCAGAAGGCAACCTTTACCGTCAACGCTTTTCCGGAGAGGACCTTTAATGGCGAGGTGGCCTGGATTTCTCCGGAGGCGACAACGGTATCCAACGTCCAGCTATACGACGTCGTTGTCTCCCTGGCTGACCCCGGCGGCCTCCTTAAAGCCGGCATGTCTGCAAGCGTCAATATTATTGTTGCTCAAAAGGACAATGTGATTACCGTGCCCCGGGCGGCGGTGAGCTTTGCAGCCAGTTACCGGGCAGCAAGTGCAGGCAATGCAACTGGTGGCAAAACGCCGGGCGGTGGCAGTGCTGATGGGGCGAGAACAGCGGGCGGCCGCCAGACGGGAACAGGAATGCTGACACCGGGTGAAGGCAGGAAAGGCGAGCCGGGACAGGCGGCAAATGATGGCAGCCGGGCTGCAGTCCTGGTCATGGAAGAGGGGCGGCCGGTGGTCAGGCGTATTGTCACCGGCCTGAGCGACGAGAGCAACATTGAGGTTAAGAGCGGGCTGAAGGTAGGTGAGGAGGTGATTATCGGCGCCAGCACCCCTGGTAAATCAGCAGCAAGCAGCAGCACGTCTTCTTCCCCGATGCCGGCGCCGGTGCCAATGCCGCAGCGTACGGGAACCCCAATGAGGTGGATGAGATAGTCATGAGCGCTCCTCTCATGCTTGTTGAGAAAGTGACGAAAGTCTATACAACCGGCAACACCCGGGTGGACGCTTTAAGGGGCGTCGATTTGGTCGTTCAAAAAGGGGAAATGGCGGCGATTATGGGGCCCTCAGGATCGGGCAAATCCACCCTGATGCACATCCTGGGGTGCCTCGACCGCCCCACAAGCGGCCGCTACCTGTTGAACGGGCAGGATGTAACCAGGCTGGACCGGGACAGCCTTGCCTGCATCCGGAATCGCCGGTTCGGCTTCGTGTTCCAGAGCTTCAACCTTTTAAGCAATGCAACGGCATGGGAAAATGTCTCTTTGCCCTTGGTATACGCCGGGGTTTCCGGCAAGGAAATGAAGACCAGGGCCTGGAATGCTTTACAACAGGTAGGGCTGCAGGGGAGGGAGATGCATCTGCCCACCCAGCTTTCCGGCGGCGAGCAGCAGCGGGTGGCCATTGCCCGCGCACTGATCAACGAGCCGGACACCATCCTGGCCGATGAGCCGACCGGGGCCCTGGACACCCGGACGAGCAGGGAGATTATGACCTTGCTGCAGCATCTAAACCGGGAGCGGGGATTGACGATTGTTATCGTCACTCATGAGCCCGACATCGCCGACTACTGCCGGCGGCTGGTGCGCCTGCGCGACGGCATAGTCATCGAAGACAGGGTGATTGAAGAGCCGCAGCAGCCGGAAAAAGAACCGGCAGCCGTGTCTCAAGAGGAGGGCCGCTTATGAACTTTCGATCAGCTCTGGCAATAGCCTGGCGGGGCCTTGTTGCCAATAAAATGCGTTCGTTGTTGACTATGCTGGGAATTATCATCGGCGTGGCGGCTGTGATTGTCATGATTGCTGTCGGCGAAGGGGCCACGAGGCAGGTTACGGCGCGCATTGCCAGCATGGGGTCCAACTTGCTGGTTGTCAGGCCAGGGGCAGGATTTGGCCCCGTCCGCGGTGCCGGCGGGGCCGTCAACAGCCTTACCATCGATGATGCCCAGGCCATTGCCGGCCTGCCCCTCGTGCAATACGTAGCACCCGAAACAAGCCAGGGTGTTACCGCCGCGGCAGGCAGCAAAACCTGGACGACAACCGCTGTTGGAACAACGGCCCCTTTCCAGGCAATCAGGAGTTTGCGGGTAGAATCGGGCGCCTTTTTCTCCAACGAAGATGTCGCCCGGGCGGCCCTGGTGGCCGTCCTCGGGCAGACCGTTGCAGCCAACCTTTTTCCTCCTGGAGCAAATCCCATCGGGGCTGCTGTTCGCCTGAATAACCTTGAGTTTACAGTCATTGGCGTCCTGGCCTCCCAGGGCAGTGGCATGGGCGGCATTGATCAGGATGATACGGTGTATATTCCCATTACGACCGCCCAGATGCGTTTTACAGGTGATAGAACCGTCCGCCTGATTAATGTCCAGGTCCAGGACGAGATGAGCCTGGCGACGGTCCAGGATGAAATAACTCTCCTTTTGAGACAGAGGCACCGCCTTAGCAGCCAGCAGGAGGATGACTTCACTGTTCAGAATATGACGGCGGTCATGGAAACAGTTGCTGATACAACCAAGATCATGACCATTATGCTGGCCAGCGTGGCGGCTGTCTCCCTGCTGGTGGGGGGCATTGGCATCATGAACATCATGCTGGTTTCGGTAACCGAACGCACCAAGGAAATCGGCATCCGGATGGCAGTTGGAGCTACCGGCAGGGCCATCCTGGGCCAGTTTTTAATCGAAGCCCTGGTCTTAAGCCTGGTCGGCGGCCTGATAGGCATTGTTGCAGGGGTTATCGGGAGCAAGGTTGTTTCCCGGCTAGCCGGCTGGCCTACGGTGGTTGCGCCGGGATCCATTTTCCTGGCCATCGGTTTTGCTACACTGGTGGGAATTTTCTTTGGATATTATCCGGCCCGGAAGGCCGCCAATGCCGACCCTATCGAATGTTTACGTTTTGAGTAAAAAAACGGAGAGCGCTGACAAGCCCCGGGACTTTTGAGGCATCTGTCCTGGGGTTTTATATTGCGCAACAGATTTTGAATGAGAAAACGAACGGGTGTTTTGCAAGTCATGGCTAACAGGAGGGAACCGCGAGAAACGTCAGGGAAATCCTGCGATTAAAAAAAAGAAAGCAAAAGGCCGAACTCTTTGGAAGTCAGCCCAATTACCTCTTCGTTCAATTTGACCCGGCTAATCGTGTCCGTTCGGTAATTGCTGTACGCAGCTGTAGGAGATTGTCGTTTCCTGTGGTATAATGTGTATGTATTAAGAAAGCGATGGGGGAAGGTTTGTGGAGAAACTCGAGTGTTTGCTGCCGGAAGAGCGGGTGCAGGCAAGGGTCCGGGAGCTGGCCGCGCAGATCAACAGGGATTATGCGGGAAGGGAACTTCTGGTGATCGGCATCCTGCGGGGTGCTTTTATCTTTATGGCCGATCTGGTGCGCCAGCTTGAAGTTCCGGTGACCGTTGATTTCATTGCCGTTGCCAGCTACGGGAACGCCACGCAGAGTTCAGGTGTGGTCAGGATTTTGAAGGACCTGGATGAAAGTGTCGCCGGGCGGCACGTCCTGCTTGTGGAAGACATCATTGACACCGGTCTCACTCTTAATTACCTGTGCGACTGCCTGCGGGCGCGCGGCCCCGCCAGCCTCCGTGTCTGCACGCTGCTGGACAAGCCCGACCGCCGCAGGGTGGATATTCAGCCCGATTACAACGGTTTTACGATTCCCGACTACTTTGTGGTCGGCTACGGGCTGGACTGCGGCCAGCGCTACCGCAACCTGCCGGGGATTTATATTTGCCGGCCGGAGGAAAAAGAGGGAGAAAGGGGGCCCTCGAAGTGCCAGAAAAACGGGATTTAGTCTTTGTTGTCGACTTCGGGGGCCAGTACACCCAGCTGATTGCGCGCCGCATCCGGGAGTTGAAGGTTTACTGCGAAATCGTCCCGTACACCGCGACATGGGCGGAACTCCGGGAGCGCACCCCCCGCGGGCTCGTTTTTTCAGGGGGGCCTGCAAGTGTTTATGCACCCGGAGCACCGCGCTGCGACCCCGCACTCCTCGCCGGGGAAGTGCCTGTTCTGGGAATCTGCTACGGGATGCAGTTGATGGCGCACCTCCTGGGAGGAAAGGTGAAGCGGGGGGAGAAGCGGGAGTACGGCCCCGCCCGGCTCACCGTGATCCGGGAAGACGCTCTTTTCCGGGGCCTGCCGCGGGAAATTCCGGTCTGGATGAGCCACGGGGATCGCGTCGAGGCCCCCCCGCCCGGTTTCCTGGTTGCCGCGGCCACCTCCCAGAGCCCGGTGGCGGCAATGTTTGACCCGGCACGGAAACTTTACGGGGTGCAGTTCCACCCCGAGGTCCACCACACGCCCCAGGGGAAGGAGATCCTGGCTCACTTCCTCTACGAGATCTGCGGCTGCCGGGGAGACTGGACCCCGGCCTCCTTTGTGGCCGAGCAGGTGGAGGAGATCAGGCGGACCGTCGGGAGCGCCAGGGTGGTCGGAGCCTTGAGCGGCGGAGTAGATTCCACCGTTGCCGCCACTCTCGTCCACCGCGCCGTCGGGGACCGGCTTACCTGCATTTTTGTCGACCACGGCCTGCTCCGCAAAGGGGAAAAGGAGGACCTCGCAAAAACTTTTCACGGCCTGGGGATCCGGACCGTTGTGGTGGATGCCGGGGCGAGGTTTCTGGAAAAGCTGCAGGGTGTCACGGACCCCGAAGAAAAGCGCAGGATTATCGGCCGCGAGTTCATCCGGGTCTTTGAAGAGGAGGCTGCCCGGCTGGGCGAGGTGGGTTTTCTCCTGCAGGGCACCCTTTACCCCGATGTGATTGAGTCCGGGACCCAGACTGCGGCGGTGATTAAAACCCACCACAATGTGGGGGGGATTCCCGCCGACCTTAAACTGCAGCTCCTTGAGCCGCTGCGCTGGCTCTTCAAGGATGAGGTGAGGAGGGTCGGCCTGGAGCTCGGCCTGCCGGAAGCAATCATCTGGCGCCAGCCTTTTCCGGGCCCCGGCCTTGCGGTGCGCGTCCTGGGTGAAGTCACCCGCGAGAAGCTGGAGGTGGTGCGGGAGGCCGACTGGATTGTGACGGAGGAGATCAGGCGCGCCGGCCTGGATCGGGAGATCTGGCAGTTCTTTGCAGTGCTCCTTCCCGTCAGGAGTGTCGGGGTGATGGGGGACGAGCGGACCTACGCCCATCCCGTTGTGGTCCGGGCGGTCACCAGCGAGGATGCCATGACCGCCGACTGGGCGCGCCTCCCCTTTGAGGTGCTGGCCCGGATCTCTAGCCGGATCGTGAACGAGGTGCCGGGCGTCAACAGGGTTCTTTACGACATCACCTCCAAACCTCCCGCAACCATCGAATGGGAGTAAATTCTGGGCAGGAAGGAAGGTCGGTCAAGAGGTGTCTGCGGAAAAAAGGCCGCGGGTTGGGATCGTTCTGGGAAGCGACTCCGACTTTGAAGCAATGAAGGAAGCAGCCCGGGTCCTGGATGAATTTGGAGTTCCCTATGAGGTGACGGTTGCCTCGGCCCACCGGAGCCCGGAGCGGGCCGCAGGATACGCGCGGGACGCCGAGGGGCGGGGGATTGAAGTACTGATCGCAGGTGCGGGAATGGCCGCCCACCTGCCCGGGGTGCTTGCCGCCTACACTCCCCTTCCCGTGATCGGTGTTCCCCTGCAGGGCGGCGCCCTTGGCGGAGTAGATGCCCTCTATTCCGTCGTTCAGATGCCTCCCGGGGTTCCGGTGGCTGCTGTTGCCATCAACGGAGCGCGCAACGCCGCCCTCCTTGCCGTTCAGATGCTGGGGTTAAAGGATCCCGGCCTGCGGGAAAGGTTCCGGGCTTACAAGGCGGGGCTGGCCCGGGAGGTAGCCGCCAGATCCGAAAAACTCCAGGAGAAACTCCTGTGCAACGACCGTTAGCCTGTAAGGAGGTTGCAGAGCTTGCTGGAGCGCTATACTTTACCGGAAATGAAAGCCCTCTGGGCTCCGGAGAACCGCTTTCAGAAGTGGCTCGAACTGGAGATCCTTGCCTGCGAGGCCTGGGCCGAGCTGGGCCGGATTCCCGCCGCAGCTGTCGAGGAGATCAGGGCGCGCGCCCGTTTCGACCTGCGGCGGATCGCCGAGATCGAGGAGGTCACGAAGCACGATGTAATCGCCTTTGTCAGCTGCGTTGCGGAGTCTGTTGGAGAGGCGGGGAAGTACCTGCACCTCGGCCTCACCTCCTACGATATTGTGGATACGGCTTTGTCTCTCCTGATGCGGGACGCCCTTGACATTATTTTGAAGGCCCTGGATGAACTTCAGGAGGCCCTTGCTGCGAAGGCGCAGGCCTACCGGGATACGGCCATGATCGGGCGCACCCACGGGGTCCATGCCGAGCCCATCACGCTGGGGCTGAAGTTTGCCCTCTGGTATGTGGAAATGAACCGGGCGCGGGCGCGCCTGGAGCGGGCGCGGGAGGTGATCAGCGTCGGCCGCCTTTCGGGGGCGGTGGGGACCTACGCCCACCTCGATCCCTTTGTTGAGGAATACGTCTGCCGGAAAACGGGGCTCGCTCCGGCGCAGGTTTCCACCCAGGTGCTCCAGCGCGACCGCCACGCCGAATACCTGGCAGCCCTTGCGGTTACCGCAAGCTCATTGGAGAAGTTTGCCACCGAGGTCAGGCACCTCCAGCGGACCGAGGTCCTGGAGCTGGAAGAGGGCTTTGCGGCCGGGCAGAAGGGCTCCTCGGCGATGCCGCACAAGCGCAATCCCATCACCTGTGAGCGGATCAGCGGCCTCGCCCGCGTCGTGCGCGGCAATGCCCTTGCCGCCCTGGAAAATATCTCCCTCTGGCATGAGCGGGACATCACCCACTCCTCGGTGGAGCGGATCATCATTCCGGACAGCACCACCCTCCTCCACTACATGATTGTGAAGTTCACGGAAGTCATCCGGGGGCTGCAGGTTTACCCGGAGCAGATGGAGAGGAACCTCAACCGGACGCGGGGCCTCATCTTCAGCCAGCGCCTCCTGCTCGCCCTGGTGGAGAAGGGCCTCCGCAGGGAGGATGCCTACGCCCTGGTCCAGCGGCAGGCGCTCCGGGCCTGGCCGGAAGGGGACTTTCTGGAGCTCGTCAAAGGAGACCCGGATATCAGGCTTCATCTTACGGAGGAGGAGATCCAGGGGCTTTTCGACTGCCGGCCTTATCTGCAAAAAGTGGATTACATTTTCTGGCGGGCGGGGTTGGGTGCTCCCCCCGTCCGCGGGTGGGAAGAGGCCGCAAGGAGGCGTGCCGTCCCTGCCCGCGAGGAGGGGGATCCGGCAAAAGGGGATTTTCTCTACGAAGGGAAGGCAAAAAGGCTCTACCGGACCTCGGATCCCGAACTCTTCTGGATGGAGTATAAAGACGAGGCAACGGCCTTTGACGGCCTGAAGAAGGATGTGGTTCCCGGCAAGGGGAGGCTGAATGCCCTGATTTCCGCCCACCTCTTTGCCCTCCTGGAGGCTGCGGGGATTTCCACCCACTTTGTGAAGCTGCTGGGCCCGCAGGAAATGCTGGTCAGAGGGGTGAAGATCCTTCCCCTCGAGGTGATTGTACGGAATATCGCGGCGGGGAGCATGGCGAAAAGGCTCGGGCTTCCTGAAGGAAAGGATCTCCTTTCCCCGGTGGTGGATTTCTGCTATAAGAGCGACGAGCTCCATGATCCCCTGGTGACCGAAGACCAGATCCTGGCGCTGGGCCTGGCAACTCCGGAGCAGCTAAAGGTTTTGAGAGAGGTTGCCCTTCGCTGCAACGAGGTGCTGAGGACATACCTGAGGACAAAGAATCTGGAACTGGTGGACTTCAAGCTGGAATTCGGATTTCACAAAGGGAGGCTGATTCTGGCAGACGAGATCTCCCCTGACACCTGCCGTTTTTGGGATGCAGAGACGCGGGAAAGGCTGGACAAGGACCGCTTCCGGCGCGATCTGGGGGGCCTCATTCCTGCCTACGAAGAAGTCTGGAAAAGGCTGCAAGGAGGGGAAGTGTAATTGTTTCAGGCCCGGATCTATGTTACGCTAAAAAGGGGAATTCTCGACCCCCAGGGGAATGCGGTGAAGGGGGCGCTGGTGAGCCTGGGCTACAGAAATGTTGACGAGGTCAGAGTGGGGAAGTACCTTGTCCTTTCCCTCGCCCACTCCGACCGCGCCCGGGCGGAAAAAGAAGTGCAGGAGATGTGCGCCCGGCTCCTTGCCAACCCCGTCATCGAAGATTATACCTTTGAACTGGAGGAGGTTCCTCAATGAAGTTTGGGGTGGTTGTCTTTCCGGGCTCCAACTGCGACATGGACTGCTACCATGTAATCGACCAGGTTCTCGGCCACCCTGTTTCCTATATCTGGCATCAAGAGAAAAGCCTGAGCGGCTTCGACTGCATCATTTTGCCCGGCGGCTTCTCCTACGGCGACTACCTGCGGACCGGAGCGATCGCCCGGTTTTCCCCGGTGATGGAGGCGGTGGCGGATTTTGCAGAGCGGGGAGGCCTGGTTCTGGGAATCTGCAACGGTTTTCAGATCCTGCTGGAGGCCGGTTTGCTCCCCGGCGCCATGCGGCGCAACGACTCTCTTCAGTTCCGCTGCCAGGATGCTTACCTGCGGGTGGAGAACGCGGAAACTCCATTCACCAACCGGTACCGTCCGGGGGAAGTGATCAGGATGCCCATTGCCCACGGGGAGGGGAACTACTACGCAGACCCCGAAACCGCCGCGGCGCTGGAGCGGGAGGGGCAGGTCGTCTTCCGCTACTGCACCCCGGCGGGGGAAATCGCCCCCCAGGCAAATCCCAACGGCTCCCTGGGCAACATCGCGGGAATCTGCAACCGGGGGCGGAACGTGCTGGGTTTGATGCCCCACCCGGAGCGCTGTTCAGAAGAAATTCTCGGGTACGCCGACGGACGCCGGCTTTTCCTCTCGGTCCTGGCCTGGTGGGGGCTGGAGCGGGAAAGAGGGGTGGTCGCCTGTGGCTGAAAACCCGGTCTGGGCGGAAATGGGATTGTCCCGGGAGGAGTACGAGCGGATCTGCGAACTGCTGGGGCGGGAGCCCAATTACCTTGAGACGGGGATGTTCGCCGTCCTCTGGTCCGAACACTGCGCCTATAAAAACTCCCGGCCGGTGCTCAAGCTCTTTCCCACGACGGGCCCCCGCGTTTTGCAGGGCCCCGGTGAGAACGCCGGGATCGTGGACATCGGGGACGGCCAGGCCGTTGTTTTCAAAATCGAGAGCCACAACCACCCCTCGGCCATTGAGCCCTACCAGGGCGCGGCTACGGGGGTGGGGGGGATCGTCCGGGACGTCTTCGCGATGGGGGCGCGTCCCATCGCCCTCTTGAATTCTTTGCGCTTCGGAAGCCTCGACAACCCCAGGGTGCGCTACCTGTTCGGCGGGGTTGTTGCCGGAATCGCCGGGTACGGGAACTGCCTGGGGATCCCAACGGTTGGCGGCGAGGTTTACTTTCATCCGTGTTATACCGCGAACCCGCTGGTCAACGCCATGTGCGTCGGCCTTGTCGAACACGATCAGATCAAAAGGGGGAAGGCCGCCGGGGTCGGAAACCCGGTCATGCTGGTGGGGGCGAGAACGGGCCGGGACGGAATCCACGGGGCAACCTTTGCCTCGGTGGAGCTGAGCGAAGAGAGCGAACAGCGGCGGCCGGCGGTTCAGGTCGGGGACCCCTTTATGGAAAAACTCCTCATCGAGGCCTGCCTGGAGGTAATCCGGGGGGGTTATCTGGTGGGAATCCAGGACCTGGGCGCGGCCGGGTTGACGAGCGCCTGTGCCGAGACCGCAGGGCGGGCCGGGACGGGAGTGGAGATCGACGTTTCCCTCGTCCCCCGGCGGGAAAAGGGGATGACCCCCTACGAGGTGATGCTTTCGGAATCCCAGGAGCGGATGCTCTTGATTCCGGAGCGGGGAAAAGAAGAGGCTGTCCGGGAGATCTTCAGGAAGTGGGGCCTGGATGCGGCCGTCATCGGGCGGGTTACGGATGACGGAATTTTCCGGGTCCGGGATGGGGGCGAGATCGTTGCCGAGGTGCCTGTACGCGCTCTTACAGAGCAGGCCCCGGTCTACCACCGGACCCCCCGCGTTCCTGAGTACTACGAGACGCGCCGCAGCTGGCCGGTGGAGTCCCTGCCGGTGCCCGGTGATTTCAACCGGGTGCTGGGCCGGCTTTTGGAGAGTCCGACCCTGGCCAGCAAGGAATGGGTTTACCGCCAGTACGACCACATGGTGATGATCAACACCGTTGTGAGGCCGGGGGCAGATGCCGCCGTCCTCCGGATCAAGGGGACGAAAAAGGGGATTGCTCTGACAACCGATGGGAATTCCCGCTATTGCTACCTTGATCCCTACCGGGGCGGAATGATTGCGGTGGCAGAGGCGGCCCGGAATCTGTCCTGCACCGGGGCGGAGCCGCTGGGAGTTACGGACTGCCTGAATTTCGGGAATCCCGAGAAGCCGGAAATTTTCTGGCAGTTCCAGGAGGTTGTCAGAGGGATGAGCGAGGCCTGCCGCGCCCTGGGGATACCGGTGGTGAGCGGGAACGTGAGTTTTTACAACGAGACCGAGGGGGAGGCGGTTTATCCGACTCCGGTGGTGGGTATGGTGGGCCTCCTGCCCGATGTGGAAAAATGCTGCACCCTTGCCTTTCGGGACCCCGGTGATCTCATCGTTCTGCTCGGGGAGCCTGCGCCGCACCTTGGGGCAAGCGAGTATCTTGCCGTGATTCACGAGCAGGAGGCAGGCCCCGTGCCGGAAATTGACCTTGCCCGGGAGAAGGCGGTTCAGGATTGCTGCCGCATTCTTGTGCGTGAGGGGCTGGTGAAGTCGGCCCACGACTGCGCCGAGGGGGGCCTTGCCGTTGCCCTGGCCGAGTGCTGCATGGCCGGGGGAACCGGAGCGCGGGCGGAAATTTTTCTCCAGGGACGGGCGGATGCCTGCCTTTTCGGGGAGGCCCAGTCCCGCGTGATCGTTACCTGCACCCCGCGCAACCTTCCTGCGGTGGAGAAAGCTGCTCGGGATGCGGGGGTTCCCTGCCATGTGCTGGGCGAGGTGGGAGGCGGCCGTCTTGTCATTCAGGATTCAGGAGCAAAACAGGTTCTGGTGAATCTGGCAGTTGAGGAGATGGAGAAAAGATGGCGGGGGAGCATTGCCGGCATGATGGAATAATCAGAGATTGCGGCCAGGTGCTCGAGGGGGATAAACCCCGTGAGGCATGCGGGATTTTCGGCATCTATGCCCCGGGACTTGATGCGGCGCGCCTCACTTACTACGGCCTGTATGCCCTCCAGCACCGGGGCCAGGAAAGCGCAGGGATCGCCGTAAGCGACGGGAAAAGGATCAACTGCCGCCGGGGCATGGGCCTGGTGAGCGAGGTCTTCACGGAGGCCCTCCTTGAGAAGATGCGCGGGCCCCTCGCCATCGGCCATGTCCGGTACTCCACTACCGGAGGGAGCACCATTGAAAATGCCCAGCCCCTTGTTTTTCACTACCAGGAGGGGATGCTCGCCCTGGGCCACAACGGAAATTTAACCAACTATACCGCGCTCCGGAAAAAGCTGGCCGAAGCGGGAGCGGTTTTTCAATCAACAACCGACAGCGAGTTGATTGTCAGCATTCTTGCCCGCACCTGCAAGAACAATCTGGCCGAGGCAATTTTAAAGACGATGGCGGAGATTCAAGGGGCCTACTCCCTGGTGGTGATGACGGAGAACCGGCTCTACGGGATCCGGGATCCTTACGGGGTGCGCCCCCTCTGCCTGGGCCGGCTGGATGGGGGATATGCTCTCGCCTCTGAGTCTTGTGCATTGGACACGATTGGAGCGGAGTTCATCAGGGATCTGGAGCCGGGAGAGGTTGTGGTCATCGACCGGAACGGCATCACATCCCTGCGCCTCCTCAAACCCTCCCGGCGCGCCCTCTGCATCTTTGAGTTCGTCTACTTTGCCCGGCCTGATAGCGTGATTGACGGTCTTAGCGTCGGCCAGGCCCGGTCCGCCCTGGGCCGGGAACTGGCGCGGGAGCACCGGATCGACGCAGATCTGGTGGTTCCTGTTCCGGATTCGGGAACGAGTGCGGCGCTGGCTTACTCTGCTGCAACACAGATCCCCTTCTGCGAGGGGCTGATCAAAAACCGCTATGTGGGGCGCACTTTTATCCGCCCCACCCAGGAGATGCGCGACCTGGGCGTGAGGTTGAAGCTCAATCCCGTCCGGGATGTCCTTGCCGGCAAAAGGGTGATCATGATCGACGACTCCATTGTACGGGGAACCACCTCCAGCAAGATCGTCCAGATGATCCGGGAGGCGGGGGCGCGGGAGGTCCACATGCTGGTGAGTTCGCCGCCGGTCCTGTATCCCTGCTATTACGGGATCGACACCTCCAGGCGGGGAGAGCTAATTGCCGCCCGGCACGACCTGGCCGAAATCCGGAAGTTCATCGGGGCCGACAGCCTCAACTACCTGAGCCTGGAGGGGCTTTTCGCGGCGGCGGCACCCCTCGCCCCGGAAAACTTCTGCGTTGCCTGCTTCAACGGAAGCTACCCGATCGAGGTTCCCTCCGCATGAAAAAGATAAATTCAGGTGAGGCTGATGAGAGAAAAAGAGCCTGAGAAAAAATCTTTTTACAAGGCCGCCGGGGTGGACATCGACGCCGGGAACCGGGCTGTGGAGCTGATCAAAAGATATGCGGAAACAACAAGGAGGCCCGGGGTGCTGAGCGGGATCGGGGGGTTCGCCGGCCTTTTTGCGCTGGATCTTGCCCGCTTTCGCGAGCCGGTCCTGGTCTCCGGCACCGATGGAGTGGGCACAAAACTCCGGGTTGCCCAGATGATGGGGAAGCACGATACGGTGGGAATCGACCTGGTGGCGATGTGCGTCAACGACATTCTGGTCTGCGGCGCCGAACCCCTCTTCTTTCTGGATTACCTTGCGTGCGGCAGGCTCATTCCCGAACAGGTGGCAGAAATAGTGGCAGGAATTGCCGCCGGCTGCCGGGAGGCGGGCTGCGCCCTGATCGGGGGGGAGACCGCCGAAATGCCCGGGTTTTACCGGGCAGGGGAGTACGACCTGGCCGGATTTGCGGTTGGCGTTGTCGAGCGGGATCAGATCTGGGACGGCGGAAGAATCCAGGCAGGTGATGCAGTTCTCGGAATTGCCTCGGCCGGGCTGCACAGCAACGGTTATTCCCTGGCGCGCCGCGTCCTCTTTGAAGAGGCCGGGTACCAGATCGATACCTTCCTTCCGGAGCTGGGCCGCACCGTCGGAGAGGAGCTCCTGATTCCCACCAGGATCTATGTGAAAACGGTGCTTGCTCTAAAGGAAAAGTTTCCACCAGGAGTTTTGAGGGGGGCCGCCCACATTACGGGAGGGGGAATGCTCGAAAACCTTCCCCGCGTGCTCCCCGGGGGCCTGGGTGTGGTGATCCGGCGGGGAAGCTGGCAGGTTCCTCCCATTTTCGAACTCATCCAGGCCAGGGGAGGGGTTTCTACCGGAGAGATGTACCGTGTTTTTAACATGGGAATCGGGTTTGTTTTGTACGTCCAGGCGGGGGAAGCAGGGGCGGTGGCCCGCGCCCTCCAGGAGATGGGTGAAGCGGTTTTCTTCCTCGGGGAAGTGCGCCCCGGCTCCGGCGTTGCCTTGGCTTAACTGTGAGCATTGGAGGCAGAACCTCTTAACCCGTTTTCAACGTAAAGGAATGAGGACAAAGATGAAAAAGCTTCGGGTTGCCGTCCTGGTTTCCGGGCGCGGCACGAATCTGCAGGCGATTTTAGACGCAATTGAAAGCGGCGGTCTGGAGGCGGAGGTGGTTGGAGTTTTCAGCGACCGCCTCAACCCCCCCGCCTTCCGGCGGGCGCGGGAAAGAGGGATTCCGGCGATCTCTGTGGATCCCGCCCTTTTTTCCAGCCGGGAGGCCTTCGATGAGGCCCTTGTCCGGGAGGTGCGGCGCTTTCAGCCGGATGCTGTTGCTCTTGCGGGATTTATGCGGGTTCTGACCCCGGTTTTCCTGAGGGCCTTTCCCGGGCGCGTGCTGAACATTCACCCTGCTCTTTTGCCCGCCTTTCCGGGCCTGGATGCCCAGCGCCGGGCTCTGGAACACGGGGTGCGCTTCAGCGGGTGTACGGTGCATTTTGTTGATGAAGGAGTGGATACGGGACCCATTATCCTCCAGGCGGTGGTGCCTGTTTACCAGGATGATACGCCGGAAACCCTGGCGGCCCGCATCCTGGCGAAGGAGCACCGCACCTACCCGGCAGCCCTTCAGCTCCTTGCGGAGGGCCGGCTCCGGATCGAGGGGCGGCGGGTATTCATCAACTGGGAGGGGCGCCATCCCCGGCGCCCCAGGGATTGCGTGGAGGAATGGAAAGAAATAAAAGACTGGCGAAAGGAGGCTCCCCCCGTTGGGTAGCAGGTGCTGCACCGGACTGCAAGAAGAGGCGAAAAGAGCCTTAATCAGCGTTTCCGACAAGGAAGGCATTGAAGAATTCGCCCGGCATTTAAAGGAGCTGGGCTACCACATCATTTCCACCGGCGGAACGGCCAGGGCGCTGGCGGAGGCAGGAGTGGAGGTGGAGCGGGTTGAAGACCTGACCGGTTTTCCGGAGATTTTAGGCGGGAGGGTGAAAACCCTCCACCCGCGGATCCACGCCGGAATCCTGGCCCGCGACCTTCCCGAAGACCGGGCGCAGCTGGAGCAGATGGGGATTCTCCCTATCGATCTCGTAGTTGTAAACCTCTATCCCTTCCGGGAAACCGTCGCCCGGAGCGGAGTGGCCCTGGCCGAGGCGCTGGAACAGATCGATATCGGGGGGCCGGCCCTCGTTCGGGCCGCTGCCAAAAATTTCTTCAGGGTGGCGGTGGTTGTCAATCCCACCCGTTACTCCCAGGTAATCAGGGAACTGCGCGAGAAAGGAGGAGTCAGCCTGGCGACCCGCCTCAAGCTGGCGCAGGAGGCGTTCTGGCACACTGCGGTTTACGATGCGGCGATTTCCAATTATCTTTACGGAATCGAGGCGAAGGATAGTATTGAAGCTCTCAGGCTCACGGAAAACCGGGGGGGCCGAAAGTTTCCGGCCCGGCTGATGCTCCCTCTGATCAAGCTGGGGGACCTCCGCTACGGAGAAAACCCCCACCAGGAGGCGGCCTTTTACCGGGAAGAAACCGTCAGGTCCTACGGGGTTGCGGGCGCCCGCCAGTTTCACGGCAAAGAGCTTTCCTTCAACAACATTCTCGATCTTGATGCTGCCCTCCGGATTGTTTCGGAGTTTGAGGTTCCCGCTGCGGTCGTGATCAAGCACAATACGCCCTCCGGGGTTGCCTGCGCCCCGAATCTGGTGGATGCCCTGCGCAGGGCGCGGGAGGCGGACCCGGTGGCTGCCTACGGGGGAGTGGTGGGCCTGAACCAGACCGTCAACAGGGAGACGGCCGAAGCGCTGACGGAGACCTTTTTCGAGGCCGTGATTGCTCCGGCGTACAGCGAGGAGGCCCTCACGGTTTTGAGGAAGAGGCAAAATTTGCGCGTCCTGTGTTCGGGTGAGTTTGCCGATCTGCGCGGGGAGCTGGACGTGAAGCGGGTAAGCGGAGGCTTCCTGCTTCAGGAGCCCGACGCGGTGGAAAATAATTTTGAAGAGTTGATGCAGCAAAGCCGGGTTCCAACAAAACGGGAACCCACGCAAGAAGAGTGGCAGGGCCTCTTCTTCGCCTGGATCGTTGTCAGGCACGTCTTTTCCAACGGGATTGTCGTGGCCCGGGAAAGAGAAACGGTAGGGATCGGAGGGGGGCAGGTGAGCCGGGTGGAGGCGGCCCGCATTGCCCTTGAAAAAGCAGGACCGAAGGCGAGGGGCGCGGTGCTGGCTTCGGATGGGTTTATTCCCTTCCCCGATACCGTGGAAGCTGCGGCAAAGGCAGGGGTAGCGGCGATCATCCAGCCGGGGGGCTCCGTCCGGGATGATGAGGTGATTGCTGCTGCAGATAAGGCAGGAATGGCGATGGTCTTTACCGGCCGGCGCCACTTCAAACACTGAAGACGGAAGGTTTTCAGGGATCGGGAGAGTGTACGGAAGAAAATTAAAGAAAAGATTAAGGATTGGTGGGGCATGACAGGTAAGGGGATGAAAGTGCTGGTGGTGGGCGGGGGAGGGCGCGAGCACACCCTGGTCTGGAAGCTCAGGCAGAGCCCCCGCGTTGCAAAGATTTACTGCGCTCCCGGGAACGGCGGGATTGCCCGGGATGCTGAGTGTGTTCCCATCAAGGCTGAGGATCTTGACGGTTTGGTGAACTTTGCCCGCCGGGAGAAAATCGACCTTGCGGTGGTGGGCCCTGAGGCCCCCCTTGTGGCGGGAATCAGGGACCGTTTCGATGCTGCCGGGCTCAGGCTTTTCGGGCCCCGGGCGGAGGCCGCCCTGATCGAAGGAAGCAAGGTCTTTGCCAAGCAGGTGATGGCGAGGTACGGAATTCCAACGGCGGATTTTCGAACTTTTGAAGACGCGAGGGCGGCTTTAGCCCACGTCCGGGAGCTGGCGGGCCCCTGCGTGGTGAAGGCGGACGGGCTGGCCGGGGGAAAGGGAGTAATTGTGGCGCGAAATCAGACCGAGGCCGAGGATGCCGTGCGCCTCATCATGGAGGAAAAGGTTTTTGGAAAGGCCGGGGAAGCTGTAGTTATCGAAGAGCGCCTGGAGGGGGAGGAGGTCAGCGTGCTTGCCTTTACCGACGGCAGGACCGTCCTCCCGATGGTGGCTTCCCAGGACCACAAGCGGGTATTCGACGGGGACCGGGGCCCCAATACCGGCGGGATGGGAGCCTATTCTCCGCCTCCTGTTTACACACCTGAAATCCACGCCCGGGTCTGCGCCGAGATCCTGCAGCCGCTGATCCGGGGGCTTGCTCAGGAAGGACGGGAGTATCAGGGCGTGATCTACGCCGGGCTGATGATCACCAGAAAGGGGCCCTTTGTACTGGAGTTCAACTGCCGCTTTGGGGACCCCGAGGCCCAGGTGGTTATCCCCCGCCTCCGCACCGACCTGGTGGAGGTGATGCTCGCCGTCCTGGAGGGGCGGCTGGCGGAAGTGGAGCTGGAGTGGGACGAGCGCCCCTGCGTCTGCGTGGTGCTCGCCTCCGGCGGCTACCCGGGTGCTTACGAGACAGGGAAGGTAATCTCCGGACTCGACAAGGTCCCCCTGGACCTCCTTGTTTTCCATGCCGGAACGGCAAAAATCAACGGACGGCTTGTTACTGCAGGCGGCAGGGTGCTCGGAGTCACCGGTTTTGGGAAGACGATTCGAGAGGCGGTGGCCCGGACCTACGAGGGGGTTGAAAAAATCTCCTTTGAAGGGATGCACTACCGGCGGGATATTGCCCACCGCGCCCTCTCCAGAGAAGGGAGTGCAGGGCATGCTTAAGCTCGAGGATCTTGAGCGCCATCGGGAGCTCCAGAGCATTATGGAGAAGGTCCACGAGTACCTGGGCACGATGGGGGCGATTACCCACGATCAGGAGCACGCCCGGCACGTGGCGCGCCTGAGCTATCACATCCTGACGGTGCTGGGCTACCCCCGGCGGGAGGCGGAGCTTGCGGCGATTGCCGGGTACCTGCACGACATCGGGAACATTGTGAACAGGTACGAACACGGGCGCACGGGAGCGCTGCTTGCCTTCCATCTTTTGACCCGGCTGGGGATGCCGCCCGAGGAGGTGGCGGCGGTGATCGCCGCCATCGGCAACCACGAAGAACGCTCCGGCTCGCCGGTGAGCAACATCGCGGCAGCCGTGATCCTTGCCGATAAATCCAACGTCCACCGCTCCCGGGTCCGGAAGGAGGAAGCCGCCTCCTTTACCACCAGGGACCGGGTCAACTACGCTGCGGTGAGGTCCTTTCTGGAGGTCAATCCCGACCGGCGGGAGATCGTGATGCACCTGGAGATTGACACCGGCATCTGCTCGGTGATGGATTACTTCGAGATCTTTTTGACCAAGATGCTCCTCTGCCGGAGGGCGGCCAATTTTCTGAAGTGCCGCTTCGGGCTGGTCATCAACGGCGCCCGCCTCCTCTAAGCCCCCCCTTTTTTTAAAAATCCTCTGTTATGGGGATTTTTTTATTTTGGGGGAGCACCGTGCCGTTCCGGGTATAAATTGGGGAGGCTGGTTGAAAAATAGGAGGAAGGGAAATGAAAGCGGCGGGAGTGAAGAATGCACATGTTGCCACCCTTGCGGCGGCTGCTCAGGAGGCCCCGCGCCGCGTCCCGGGACAGGGGGCCCCAAAGAGCTTTTCAGCCCCTTTCCCCTTCTCTCCAGGAAAATTTAACTTATTTCAAGGAGTGTCTTGGGGGAACTGAAGATCTCACCAGCCGGGAGTTCCGGTTGGGCGGCGGTCGGGGGGTAAAAGGGGCGCTCCTTTACCTGAAGAGCATCACGAACTGCCAGATTGTCAACGAGCAGGTGCTTAAGCCCATCTTTTTCGGAGTTTCCCGGCAGCCCTGGCAGCCCCGGGACCTCCTGCAGTTTCTGGAGGAACGGGTCCTTGCTGTTGAAGAGATCAGGCGGGAGCGGGATGCCCGGGTGGTGCTGCTCCACATCACGCGGGGGTGCGCCGCCCTTTTCCTGGAAGGAGCCGGGGAAGCGCTGATCTGTTCCGTTGCAGGGTGGGAGAAGCGGGGCATCAGCGAGCCGGTTGCCGAGGGGGTGGTGCGGGGGCCGCGCGAGTCCTTTATCGAGGACCTGAGCGTCAACCTGTCCCTGATCAGGCGCCGGCTGAGAACCCCTGCCCTGCGGGAGGAGACCTTTCTGCTGGGTCGCTACACCCAGACGAGGGTAGCCCTGGTTTATATAGAGGGAGTTGCTATGGACCAGATCGTCGCCGAGGTGCGCACCCGCGTGAGCCGCATCGATGTGGACGGGGTTATCGACACGGGGGTAATTGAAGAGTTTATCGAAGACTGCCCCTGGTCTCCTTTTGCCCAGGTCTCCTACAGCGAAAGGCCGGACCGGGTGGCTGCGGACCTTCTGGAGGGGAGGGTCGCCGTCTTTGCCGACGGGAGCCCGGTGGCTCTCCTGGCTCCGGCCCTCCTGGTGCAGTTTCTCCAGGCCGCCGAAGACTACTACGAGCGCTACCCGATTGCCGCCGGGATCCGGATTTTACGGTTTCTGGCCTTGCTGGCAATGCTAAGCCTCCCTTCGGCCTATGTAGCCGTGACCACCTTTCACCACGAAATGCTTCCAGCCCGGATGTTGTTCAACGTGCTGGTGACAAGGGAAGGAGTTCCCTTTCCCTCCCTCGCGGAGGCCCTGCTGATGGAATTCGTTTTCGAGGCGCTCCGGGAAGCAGGCATCCGCCTCCCCCGCCCGGTCGGCCAGGCGGTTTCCATTGTTGGGGGACTGGTGGTGGGCCAGGCGGCGATCTCGGCCGGTCTGGTCTCTCCCCTGATGGTTGTCGTTGTTGCTCTGACGGGGATTGCATCATTCGTAATTCCCAGCTACGCAATGGCGATTACCTTCCGGCTCCTTCGTTTTCCGGTCTTGATTCTTTCGGGAATGCTGGGGTTTTACGGTTTGATGGCGGGACTAATGAGCATTCTCATCCATCTGACAACCCTCCGGTCCTTTGGCATTCCCTATCTGGCTCCCCTGACGCCCGGCGTTACCAGGGGCTTAAGAGACGTTTTCTTTCGCGCTCCTCACTGGGCGCTTGATCACCGGCCTGCTTTCGTCGGGAAGGAGAACCTGGTGCGCCAGGCGCCGGGGCAGAGGCCTGCCCCACAACCTCTCCGGCCTGGGCGCAGGGGGAGGCGAAATGCTCGAAGGAGGTAAAATTTCCGGCCGCCAGCTCGCATTTCTTCTCGTCCTGCAGGTTTTCGGAACCGTCTTTCTTTTCCTTCCCGGTTTCGTGGCAAAGGGAGCAGGGAGGGACGCCTGGCTCGTCCCCTTTGTCAGCGCTGGATTCAGCCTGCCCCAGGGCGCCCTGCTCCTGGCGCTCGTCAGGCGTTTTCAGGGAGCCACCGCCACCGGTTTCTGCGCGAGGCAGGGCGGCTTTCTTTGCCGGCTCCCGGCCTGCCTGCTTTTGCTCTTCTACACCCACCTGGCCGCCATCGTCTTGCGGGAGTTCGGCGATTTTCTCAATATCGCGATTATGCCCGAGACGCCGCTTGTTGTTTTCGGGGTAGTGCTGGTGGCACTTTCCTCTTATGCCGTCCGGCAGGGAATCGAAGTGCTGGGGAGGCTGGCGGAGATTTTGCTCCCTGTTGTCCTCTTTTCGGTTGCTGTGGTTTTTATTTTAGCAGTCGGAAACATGGAGTCCCGGCACTTTTTTCCCGTCCTGGAAAACGGCCTGCTTCCCCTTCTCAAGGGAAGCCTCCCCTCTTTTGGCTGGTACAGCGAGCTGGCCGTTCTTCTCTTTCTGGCACCATTCGTCGCCCGGCCTGAAGAAACAGGCTGGTCATTCTCGGTGGCAGTTGTCATTACCTCAATTTTTTTCCTGCTTGTGATCGCAGGGCCGCTTGCAGTCTTCGGGGCGGAGGTGACCAAAAGCCTGGTCTTTCCTACGTTCTCCCTCGCTCGCATTGTCGAGCTTGCGGAGATTGTCTCCCGGATTGAAGTAGTTGTCGTTGCAGTTTGGGTGACGGCAGCGCTCGTTAAACTCGGTATCCTCCATTACATCCTGGTGCTGGGAAGCGCAGAACTGCTTGGTCTCCGGGATTACCGCACCCTGGTCCTTCCTCTCGGCCTGATTTTGGGAGCGTTAAGCATTCTCGTTTCTAGAAATGTCGTGGAGCTGACGGAGTTTCTCAACAGGACCTGGTTTTTTTACAGCGTGACCCTGCAGTTTTTGCTGCCCTTCGCTTTCTTCTTGATGCCGCTGCCGGGGGGGAACCGCCGGTGAGAAAGGGGGGGTTGGTTGCAGCAGTCCTGCTGATCCTGTTTTCGGCCGGGGGGTGCTGGAGCCGGAAGGAACCCAATGAAATTGCCATTGTCCAGGCGATGGGGTTGGACCGGAAAGAGAACCGGATCTGGCTTACAGTTCAGATTGTAAGACCCCAGGCGATCACGGTGCCAGGGGGAGCCGGGGGGGCGATGCCCCGGGTGAAGCCGGTCTGGACGATCGCGGTTTCGGGAAGCACGCCCTTCGAAGCGGTAAGAAACCTGGGCCTGGTCATTCCCCGCCACCCCATCTACTCTCACGCCCGGGTTCTCGTGGTTGGGGAAGACCTGGCCCGGAGCGGCCTTTACCCGGTCCTGGACCGCTACAGCCGCTCTGTTGAGCTTCGCCTCAACACATGGGTCTTTGTTGCTCCTGGAGAGGCCCGCCGGCTGCTCCAGCCGGAGGAGGGGGAGCTGGAGAGGATGCCCGGTGAGCAGATCGAAGGGTTGATCCGGGGGATCAGGTGGCAGGCTAAAGGTTTTCCGGTCAGGATCTACGAGTTTCTTGATGCCTTTGCTGCAGAGGACGAAGAGCCCTTTCTCCCCCTCCTCCAGCTTGCAAACCAGCAGGAAAAGAGCCTTCCTCCCCGAGCCGCCTTTTCCCTGCGGGGCACCGGAATCTTTAAAAAGGATAAGCTGGTGGGCTTTTTCGACGAGCGGGAGACAAGGGGGCTTCTCTTCCTGCGGGGGGTAGTCCGGGGCGAGGGTTCTGTTGTGGTTCCCTGCCCCAAGCATCCCGAAAAAAAGGTTTCTCTGCGTTTAGTCCGGGCGCGGTCGAAAATCACGCCGCTGGTTTTAAATGACCGCCTCCGGGTTCTGGTCGAGGTTGATGAAGAAGGAGACCTTGCCCAGCAGGATTACCCTGCTCTGTTGAACGAACCCACGGAATTTCGCGCCCTGGAGAGGCGGTTTGCCGAGGCCACGCGTCAGGAGATCCTGGCTGCGGTAAGGCGCGCCAGGGCTTTAAACAGCGATTGCCTGGGCTTTGGAGCGGCCTTTCATCGGAAGTACCCAAAGGAGTGGAGAACCTTAAAAAGGAACTGGGATCAATGGTTTCCCCGGATTGAAGTAGAGGTCCGCGTTAAGGCCCGGCTCCGCCGCACCGGGTTGATTGTTGAACCTCTGATGTAGCATTAAGGAGGATGGAAAGTGTTCTGGTATGTTTTGCTGATCCTGCTTCTGGGAGCAGGGATTGCCCTTTATGAAGCACCGAAGCTGGTGCGTGAGAAACAGTGGCGGGAACTTGCCGCCTTCAGCGGCTTCCTTTTGTTCGGGATTGCCCTTGCTCTCGCCCTGGCCCTGGGTATTCCCGTCCCTAACCCAACGCGGGCGGTGGAATACATCTTCAGCCCCTTGAGCCGGCTGATTTACCCCCGCTGAACATAAATTCGAAGGGTCCGGTTCATGCTAATGGGAGAGGCAGGAGGTGAGCACATTTTGTTCCGGAAGCTGAAAAAGCCCCTGAAGCCCGCGGCGCTGAAGATGCGCCGGCAGGAGGCGCAACTGGCCGCAGTCCGGCCGGGCCCGGAAATTTTAGCAGAACCCCTAACCTCCGATTTGGAGACAAATGTAAGGCGGTTCAAGGAGCTTTTCGGTGAAGCGTCTGATCTCGTGACGCGGGAATTCTGCTTGGGAACCCGGCAGGAAATCAGGGTGGTCTTAATTTTTATCGACGGTCTTGTGGATAAAGGAGCGGTAAGCGAAGCGGTGCTTAAGCCCTTCTTTTTCCGCTCGCTGGGGGAGGACCGGAGCAAGATCCTGCCGGGAAACGCCTTTGAACTCATCCGGAACTACCTGGTTACCTCGGCCGATATCAAGGAAGCCGATCGGGTTGGAAAGGTTTTGGATATGGTGCTGGTAGGGCACCTTGCCCTTTTTGTGGAGGGCGCCAGCAAAGCCCTCCTGGTCGACGCGAAGGGGTGGAAGGACCGGGGTGTCGAGGAGCCCGAAGCGGAGGCCTTCGTCCGCGGTTCCCGCGAGGGTTTTACCGAAACCCTTCGCACGAATACTGCTCTGGTGCGGCGCCGCATCAAAACTCCCCGGCTTCAGAGCAGGTCATACAGTGTAGGGCGGTTCACGAAAACCGATGTCTGCGTGATGTACATAGAGGGCCTGGCGAATCCCGCTACTGTAGAGGAAGTGGGGCGGCGGATTCAGTCCATTGATACAGACGGTATTTTGGAATCAGGATACATTGAGGATTTCATCAGAGACAACTACAGAACTCCCTTTGTTTTACTGGACCGCACTGAAAGGCCGGACAAGGTAGCCGGAGCACTCTTGGAAGGAAGGGTGGCGATCCTGGTTGACAGCACTCCTTTTGCCCTTATCGTTCCGGTTGTGTTCAGCGAGTTTCTTCAATCTCCGGAGGACTACTATGAAGGGCCGGGATTTATCAGGCTCCTCCGGTGGGCGGCCTTCCTCCTTACGCTTTCCCTTCCTTCTTTGTACGTTGCCCTGACGACCTTTCACCAGGAAATGATTCCTCCCAGCCTTGCCCTGAGCATGGCAGCCGGCAGGGAAGGGGTGCCCTTTCCCGCGGTAGTAGAGGCCTTCATGATGGAGGCGGCTTTTGACTTCTTGCGGGAAGCGGGAATCCGGATGCCCCGCCCGATAGGGCAAGCGGTGGGGGTCGTAGGAGCGATTGTGCTGGGGCAGGCTGCGGTGGCAGCTGGAATCGTGAGCCCTTTTATGGTGATTGTGGTTGCTTTTACTGCCATTGCCTCGTTCCTCATTCCTAATTATTCTGCATCCATAGCCGTCAGAGTCCTGCGTTATCCGATGCTTTTTCTTGCCGGTGCTTTCGGGCTGGTGGGGGTTTTCTGGGGCTTCATGATCCTTCTTCTTCACCTCGCATCTCTGCGCTCCTTTGGGGTTCCCTATCTCTACCCGCTTGCCCCGGCGGTGCCCGGGGAGTGGCGGGATGTCTTTGTCCGGACCCCCTGGTGGACCTTCCAGCGCCGGCCGCGCCTCTTCCGCGCCCCGGATTACGAGCGGCAGGCTTCAGGCCAGCGCCCGGAGCCGCCCCCGGTCCGTCCTCGCCGGGAAAGCGGGAGAGCCGGGGGAGGGGGATGAAAAATGGGCATCGAAAAAGGAAGGATCTCCTCCCGCCAGGCCACCTTTTTAATTGCCAATACGATTCTGGCAACCGGGATTCTGTTTCTTCCTGCTCTGATGGCGCGGGAGGCGGGGCAGGATTCCTGGGCCTCGGTGCTTATTGCCGCATTTTTCGGGCTGCTCCTGGGCGCCCTTGTGGTTTCCCTGGGCCTGCGTTTTCCCGGGAAGAATATTGTGGAGTATGCTTCAGAACTGCTGGGCCCCTGGGGGGGAAGGGCGCTCGGGATCTTGCTGGCCCTTTTTTTCTTTTACTTGAACGGCATCATCATCAGGGAGTTCGGCGAACTTCTGGTGACGGCAGTAATGCCTGAGACCCCTCTCGTTGTTTTCAATGCTTTGCTGGTGATCATGGCTGCATATGGGGTTTACCTGGGACTTGAGGTTTTCGCAAGGGTAAACGAGATTATTTTTCCCTTCTCCCTCCTTGTCGGGCTGGTGACCCTGGCCCTGGCTGTTCCGGAGATGGATTTTTTTCAGCTCCAGCCGGTGCTGGTTCATTCCTTTGTCCACATTTTGCGGGGCGCGGGGAGCCTCTTTGCCTTTTTTGGGGAAGGTATGGTTTTTACGATGTTTCTCCCTTGCCTGCGCCGGCCGGAGGAGGCCCACTGGGTCAACCTCCAGGTCGTTTTCCTCCTGGTTGCAGCAGGAGTCTCGACGATTGCCGGGGTGATCGCTTTATTCGGAGCCGAAGAAACGGCACGGCTCGTTTTTCCCACCTATGAACTGGCAAAAACGGTGCACCTTGCTGGTTTTCTGGAGCGGATTGAATCCCTTATCGTGGGGGTCTGGGTTGCGGCTGTAGGGTTAAAGGTAATGGTAATTTACTACGCGGCGGTGGTGGCCTTCGCCCAGTCCCTGGGCTTGCAGGACTACCGGCCGCTGGTCCTGCCCAGCGGACTGGTTCTCGTTGCTCTGTCAATTCTCGAGTTTGCGGACAACGACCACGTCCGGGAATTCCTTGCCCGGTACTGGGGCCCCTTTGGGATCACAGTTCAGGCGGGAATTCCCCTCCTTCTTTTTTTGCTTGCTCTCGCCCGAAAAAAGGGAATTTCTGAAAAGGAGGCGCCCGGACAAGGTGAAGGGAATTAAGGAACGCGGCAGGGTGCCGCTCAATGTCTGCCTGCTGCTCATTTTTCTGGCGTGTGCAGCAGGCGGCTGCTGGAGCCGGCTTGAAATAGAACAGATGGCATTCGTTTCGGTAGTTGGAGTTGACCGGGCCGGCCCGCAGGGGGTACTGGTTTCTTTTCAGGTTGTGGTACCCCGCGTTCTTGCTTTAAGACAGGGAGGGGCGGCCGGACAGGGCCCGCCGGTTGTCGTAACGAGCGTAGAGGCGCGGAATGTTTCCGAGGCCCTGGCAAGGTTTTCCGAAGTAACTCCCCGCGGGGTGCGTTTCAAGCAGCTTCATGCCATCGTTTTGGGTGAGGATCTGGCGCGGCAGGGGGTGGGGCCTGCCCTGGACTTCTTCAGCCGGCACTGGGAGGTGCGGCGCTCCACCTGGGTTCTGGTGGCAAAGGGGCGGGCGCAGGACGTTTTGGTGAGGGGGCGCCCTGCCCTGGAGCGCATCCCGGGGACGGGGATCAGATTTATCCTGGAGCGGCGCCCTGCCTACACCTCCACGCGCTTTCCGGTGGTGCTGGGGGATTTCCTGACTGCCTTGAACAGCCTGGGACGGGAGCCGGTGGCCTCTTCCATCGAGGTTTACCCGATGCGGGAGGCGGTCTCCGGCGGGGGTTCCGGGGGGCAGGGGGGCGCGGTTGCCGAGGGAAGGGGGGCCGAAGAGAGCAAGGAGCTTGCCTTCAAGGGGGCGGCGGTTTTCCGGGACGACCGGCTTCTCGATTTCCTGGGCCCCCGGGAGACGCGGGGAGTGCTCTGGGTGCAGGGGAAGGTAAAAGGGGGAATCATCAACGTTCCGGCCCCGGCGCGGGGGAGCTGGGCCTCCCTGGTGGTTTCCGGTGCCACAACCAGGGTGAAGCCGGAGGTGAAAAAAGACCGCATCCGCTTCCGGGTGGAGATTAAAGAAGAAGGTTTTGTCTGATGTGTGATGAAAAAGGGGCTTGCGGTCGGCAGGCCAGAGGTCTTGCGGATGCTGGAGCGGGAAAAGGAGAGGGCGATCCGGCGGGAGGTAGTGGCTGCTGTAAAAAGGGCGCAGGAGCTGCGCAGCGATTTCCTGGGCCTGGGGGACAGGCTCTACCGGGAAAGGCCCGATGTCTGGATGGAGGTGAAGGACAGCTGGAACACCCGCTGGTTTCCTCATGTGGAAGTCGACGTAAAGGTGACCTGCAGGCTCAAGCGGACCGGGGCGACGGCCGATCCTGTTAGGATCCGCTGATTTATCCTTGTGCTTGCGTGTTGAAATGTCGTGCTGTTGGCCGTAAGGGTTGGCTTCACCGGGAAGGCATTTGCCGGCAATCAAAAAGAAAAGCTCCTGCGTTGCTGCAGCAGCTTTAATCGTGAAATTTCTGAATGCTTAATGTTGAACTTCAATGCGCCGGCCCCGCGGGGCTTGCCCTTTGGGAATTTTTATCTCCAGGAGACCGTTTTCGTAAACTGCCTGAGCCTGGTCCAGGTTCAGCTGGGGAGGGAGGGGGATTTGGCGGAGGAAACTCCCGGTGTTCCTTTCCCGGTAGCGAGGGATCATCCTGCTTTCGCCCTGGGTTGCCTCCTGCCTGGCTTCTCCCCGGATCACCAGCAGGTTTGGGGCGCCTTCGACGCTGATCTGTTCTGGTTTTACCCCGGGAATCTCGACAACGATCAGGATGTTTTCGTGGTCCTCAAAAATATCAATCCGGGGCTGCCAGGTCAGAACCGGGGGTTGAAGGTAGGGAAAGTAGCCGGGAGGAAAGCCGGGAGCCGGTTCCCCCGCGGGCTCCGGATTTTCGCGGGGCGGGGCTTCCTGGCCCTTCGCCTGATTTCCCGGATTCGGCTCCTGGCCGGGCTGTTGTGAAAAAAAATTAAAGTTGGGTTCGTATGGCATTGGTGCAACCTCCTTATTCCTAGCAGGTGTGGGGGCAAAATCTTTCCCGTCTTTACCGGCTGGTAACCTGGATGCGCCGCCTTGCTGCGAGATCCGCCTTGGGGAGCCTGACCTCCAGGATGCCGTTGTTGTAGGAAGCGGTGCAATGTTCGGCCCGGACGTTTGTCGGGAGGGAGATCGTCCGGTAAATGCTGGTGGCTCCCATACCCGGCATTCCGATGGTGCTGGCGCTGATGGTGATGGAGTCGTCGGTTACGGTGAGGTTCAGGTTGTTGGGGTTGATGTTCGGCAGTTCCGCCGCCACAACCACATCGCTGTTGGTTTCGAAGAGGTCTACCCGCGGCTGGGTGAGTCCTGGCGAAGGCATAAAGGAAACGTTCTGGGGGCCGATCGCGCTCCAGGTGAGGGCCGGGTTGATCACGGCCTGCCAGCCTGCGGCCGGATTGATACCTCCCCAGAACACCGGGTTCGCAACCCCTTGCCAGGCCCCCGCACCTGCCGGTGCAAAGGTGTAGCTATAGGCAACGGGGCTGGCCTGGAACATTCCGGCTGCACCTACTGCGGGCGATGCAGCCATTCCCAAAGGATTGATTGTCTGCACGTACATGGAACCCTGGTTGACCTCCTTAAGTTCGCGTTTTTCCTGCTTGTTTTGAACGTAATAGATGCAGATTTTACCCCCACGCCCCTAGTATTTGAGAATGTCTATGGAAGTATGCATGGAGTTCGGGTGTATTGACCACGGTTGAGATTCCTGTTATGATGAGCACAGTGCAGAAGATCTCCGAGGCAGGGAAAATTTATGGAAAATTCAGGGATGGTTCTGATGCCGGGGGGAGTCAGGGACCTCCTGCCCGGGGAGGCCCGGCGCAAGCGGGAACTTGAGGCCGGTTTGTTGAGATTATTCGAAGCCTGGGGCTATCGGGAGGTAATCACACCCACCTTCGAGTTTTACGAAGTGCTGGCTCCGGCGCTGGGGGAAATGCTGCACGACCAGCTCTACCGGTTCATTGACGACCGGGGGAGAATTATGGTGCTCAGGCCGGATATGACAACCCCCATTGCCCGCCTTGTGAGCACGCGCTTAAGAGAGCAGCCCCTCCCTTTGCGCCTCTGCTACGTTGCGAATGTTTTCCGGCGGGAAAACCACGCCGGGCAGCAGCGGGAGTTTTACCAGGCAGGTGTGGAACTGCTGGGTGCCCCGGGCCCCGAGGCCGACGCCGAGGTCATCGGGCTTGCAGGGGAAGCCCTGAAGCTGGCAGGAATCAAGGATTTCCGGATCACGCTGGGCCAGGTCGAGGTTCTCACCGGGGTCCTGGCAGGCGCCGGTTTTTCGGCCCCGGATCTGGAGCAGGCGAAGCTGGCCCTGAGCAAAAAGGATCTTGTCACCTGGGAGCAGCTGGTTGCCTCTTCTCCCCTTGCTCCGGACCGCAAGGAAGCCCTGACGGCGCTGCCTTCACTGCGCGGGGGGGTGGAGGTGCTGGAGGCGGTGGAGGGCCTGATCCGGGGCGGGGGGGCGGCCCTCGGCCTTGCGGCCCTCCGCAGAGTCTGGGAAAGACTGGCCGATTACGGATTACAGGACCAGGTTGATCTCGATCTGACCCTTCTCCGGGGGCTTACTTATTATACGGGAATCGTTTTTGAAGGATATGCACCGGGGGTTGGTTATCCCCTCTGCGGAGGGGGACGGTACGATAAGCTCCTTGCCAGGTTCGGTTTCCCCTGTCCGGCGACCGGTTTTGCCCTGAACATTGAGCGGGTTCTGGCGGCCCGGGAGAAGGATGCGGCTTTTCACGAACAGGCGCCGGACTACTTCATCACCGGGGGAGATCCGCGGGAGATTGTCAAAAAGGCGAGGGCCCTCAGGCAGGAAGGAAATACGGTGGAAATTGAAGTTGCCGGTCTTCCCCTGGAAGAGTCTATTGCTTACGCCTCCCGGAAGGGAGTTCCCCAGATCCTGGTGCTGGAATAGCTTTTATTTGTGGAGGCTTTTCGAGCCTGGCGTGCAGGTTCCAGGCGCGGACGAGGTTGCTAAAGACGGGAGAGGTTAATTTATTCATGAACCGGGATTTCATCACCTTTGCGCTTCCTAAAGGACGCCTTTTTTCGCCTGCAGTTTCTCTTTTGCAGGAGGCGGGACTGGGACGGGTTCCCCTCGCAGAGAACGGCCGGCGGTTGATCTGCGTTGACGAGGAGGCCGGTCTGCGTTATCTGATTTGCCGTGCCGCCGATGTTCCCACCTTTGTTGAGTACGGAGCGGCCGAGCTGGGGATTGCAGGAAAAGATGTAATCCTGGAGCAGGGCAAAGACATCTGCGAGTTGCTGGACCTGGGGTTCGGAGCCTGCAGGTTTGTGGTTGCCGTACCGGCGGCAAAGCTTGAGCAGGGAGAATTTCGGGAAGGGCTCTCCGGATACCTTGCCCGCTCCGGCCGGCTCCGGGTGGCCACAAAGTTCCCCCGGGTTGCAGAGAGTTTTCTGCGCAGCCAGGGTTTGCCCGGCGAGATCATCAGGCTTTCCGGAAATATCGAACTGGCGCCCCTGGTTGGACTGGCAGAAGTGATCATTGACCTTGTTTCGACAGGACGCACCCTGAAAGAGAATAATCTTGCCCCCCTCGTGGAGATCGCCCGGGCCACCGCGAGGCTTGTGGCCAACCGGGTTGCCTACCGCCTCAAGTACGACCGGCTTGCCCCGGTCGTGGCGGCCCTCCGGGGGGCGCTGGAAAGGAGCAGGAGCAATGTTTCAGGTGGTATCGAGTAAAGATCAGCTGGTATCACGGCTGCGGGAGCGGAACCACCGGGGCGAGGACCTGGAACCGGAAGTCCGCGCCATCCTCGAGGCGGTCCGGGATCAGGGCGATCAGGCGGTTCTGGCCTATACCCGGAAATTCGATCACGCCGACCTTGCCGCCGCAGGACTGCGGGTGCAGGAGGCGGAAATCCAGGCTGCCTACGAAAAGGTTTCCCCTGAACTCCTTGCCTCTCTGCGCCTGGCCCGCGACCGGATTTTTGCCTTCCATGCCAGGCAGCACTTCCAGACCTGGTTTGAACCGGGTCCGCAGGGGGAAATCCTGGGCCAGGTTTACCGGCCCCTGAAGCGGGTGGGGATTTACGTACCTGGTGGAACTGCGGCCTACCCCTCTTCGGTTTTGATGAACGCCCTTCCGGCAAAGGTGGCCGGGGTTCCTGAAATCGTGATGGTCACTCCTCCCGGGCGCGATGGAGAGGTTCCCCCGCTCGTCCTTGTGGCCGCGGCCGAGTCTGGTGTGACCGAAATCTACAGGGTGGGCGGCGTCCAGGCTGTTGCTGCCCTTGCTTACGGGACGGAGACGATTCCCCGGGTCGACAAGATCGTAGGGCCCGGAAACATTTACGTCACCGTTGCCAAGCGCCTGGTCTTCGGGCTTGTGGACATCGACATGCTGGCGGGGCCCAGCGAGATTGTGGTGGTTGCGGACGGCTCCGGAGATCCCGAACTGATCGCGGCAGACCTTCTCTCCCAGGCGGAGCACGACCCCCGGGCGGCAGCCATTTTGCTGACACCCGTCGCGGAGCTTGCCTGCCGGGTTCGGGAAGAACTGGAAAAGCAGCTGGCCGACCTGCCCAGGCGGGAGATCGCCAGGGAGGCCCTGTCCGCTTACGGGGCTGCGGTGATTACAGCAGACCTCGCGGAGGCGGTAGAACTTGCCAACGAACTGGCGCCGGAGCACCTGGAACTCTTTTTGGAGGAGCCCTTTTCCTGGCTGGGACGCATTAAAAATGCAGGGGCGGTTTTTCTGGGGGCAAACACCCCGGAGTCTGTTGGGGACTACCTGGCGGGGCCGAACCACGTTCTCCCGACCGGGGGGACGGCGCGCTTTTTCTCTCCCCTCAGCGTGGAAGATTTCTTGAAGCGGACAAGCCTGATCTACGGGACGAAGAAGGCCCTCCGGGCCTGGGGCCCCGAAGTCGTAAGGCTGGCCGAAGCGGAAGGGCTGGAGGCGCACGCCCGGGCCGTTGCCCTGCGCCTCCGGCGCCTGCAGGGGTGTGAGGAATGAGGGAGCGGACTGCTGAGGTGGAGCGGGTGACCGGGGAGACCCGGGTCCGCGTGAAGCTGAATCTCGACGGGACGGGCGTTTTTCAGGGGGGAACGGGAATCGGTTTCCTGGACCACATGCTCCACCTCTGGGCGCGCCACGCCCTTTTCGATCTTTTTCTTGAAGCGCAGGGGGACCTCCAGGTTGATGCCCACCATACGGTGGAGGACATCGGGATCTGCCTGGGAGAAGTCTTCCGCGGCGCCCTGGGCGGCAAAGAAGGGATCAACCGCTACGGTTCTGCCCTCCTCCCGATGGACGAGGCGCTGGTGCTGGTTGCCGTCGACCTCAGCGGCAGGCCCTATTTCTCCTACGATGTGAGAGCGGCAGGGTGGACTGTAGGCGATTTGCCCCTGGAGCTTGTCCCCGAGTTTTTCCGTGCCTTTGCGAATCACGCGGCGCTTACCCTCCACCTGCGCCTGCTTGCGGGGCAGAATACCCACCACATCGTCGAAGCCCTCTTCAAGGGGTGCGCCCGCGCCCTGCGGGAGGCCGTTGCCCGCAGCGACCGGGAGGCGGGAATTCCCTCGACGAAGGGGGAACTTTAACAGGGAGAGGAAACGGAAAAGATGATTGCCATTGTTGACTACGGGATGGGGAACCTCCGGAGCGTCCAGAAGGGTCTGGAAAAAGTGGGATTCCAGGCCGCAATTGTTGCGACCCCGAAGGAGCTGGAGCAGGCACGGGGGATCGTTTTGCCCGGCGTGGGCGCCTTTGGGGACGCGATGGAGAACCTCCGCGCCCAGGGGCTGGACCGCGCCCTGCGGGAGGCGGTGGTGCAGGGAAAGCCCCTGCTGGGGATCTGCCTCGGCCTCCAGCTCTTTTTCAGCTTTAGTGAGGAGGGGGGCTGGCACGAGGGCCTGGATTTGATTCCGGGCAGGGTGCGGCGCCTGCCCGGCCGCGTGAAGGTTCCCCACATGGGCTGGAACCAGGTGGAATTAAAGCAGGCCAATCCCCTTTTCACCGGGATCCCCGACCGTTCTTATTTTTATTTTGTGCACTCTTACTACGTGGACCCTGCTCCCCAGGATGTCATCAGCGGGGTGACCGCGTACGGGATCGCGTTTACGAGCATGGTGGCGCGGGGGAACCTCTTCGGGGTCCAGTTTCACCCCGAAAAAAGCAGCCGGCTGGGGCTTGAAGTCCTGGCCAACTTCGGAAGGCTGGTGGCGGCATGCTGATCTTTCCTGCCGTTGACCTCCGCAAAGGAAGGTGCGTGCGCCTCACCCAGGGGAGGGAGGAGGCGGAAACGGTTTACGCTGCAGACCCCGTGGCGGCGGCCCGCGTCTGGGCGGAAAAGGGGGCGCCCTGGCTCCACGTGGTGGACCTGGACGGGGCCTTTGCCGGGGAGCCCTGCCAGCTGGAGGTGGTGGAGGAGATTGTCAGGCACGTTCCGGTGCCTGTCCAGCTGGGAGGGGGGCTCCGGAGTTTGGAACAGATCAGGGCCGCCTTCGCCCGCGGGGTGGCGCGGGTCGTCCTGGGGACGGTTGCCCTTACGAACCCGGAGGTTGTAGAAGCCGCCTGCCGGGAGTTCGGGAAAGAGCGGATTGTGGTGGGCCTCGACACCCGGGACGGTTTTGTGGCCGTCAGGGGGTGGAAGCAGGTAACGGCCAGGCACTTCCTGGAGGTGGCGCGGGAGATCAGGGAGCGGGGCGGAGAGCGGGTGATTTTTACCGATACCGCCCGCGACGGGACGCTGGCAGGGCCCAATTTTGAGGCAATCCGGGAGCTTGCCCGGAAGAGCGGTTTGCGGGTGATCGCCTCCGGGGGGATCGGCTGCCTCGAGGATCTCGCAAAACTGCAGGAGCTGGAAGCAGACGGAGTCGAAGGGGTAATTCTCGGAAAGGCCCTCTACGAAGGAAGAATCCGGCTTGAAGAAGCCATTGCAATCGCGCAAGGGGACAGGCCGCCCTTTTCAAGGGGTAGGGCCTCAGGTACGACCGGAGGAAAGAATATAGAAGGAGCCGGGGAGTGATGCTCGGTGCTGGCGAAAAGAATCATTCCCTGTCTTGATGTGGACGCAGGACGGGTTGTGAAGGGGATAAAGTTTGTCGATCTGAGAGACGCCGGGGATCCGGTGGAACTGGCCGCTTTTTACGATGCGGAAGGGGCCGACGAACTGGTTTTTCTCGACATTACGGCCTCCTTTGAAGAGCGGAAGACGATGGTGGATGTGGTGCGGCGGACGGCGGAAAACGTTTTTATTCCCTTTACGGTCGGCGGGGGGATCCGGACTCTGGAGGACATCAGGGAAATGCTCCAGGCGGGGGCCGATAAAATTGCCATCAATACCGCAGCGGTGCTGAATCCGGAACTGATCACGGAGGGGGCGCGGAAGTTCGGGAGCCAGTGCATTGTGGTGGCCATCGATGCCCGCCAGGTCTCCCCCGGCCGCTGGGAGGTTCTGACGCATGGGGGAAGGCGGGGGACGGGATTGGATGCCCTCGCCTGGGCGCGGGAGGTGGAGCAGCGCGGCGCCGGGGAAATCCTTTTGACCAGCCTTGACCGCGATGGGACGAAGGACGGCTATGACCTTGCTTTGACCCGGGCTGTTAGCTCGGCTGTAGGAATTCCGGTGATCGCCTCCGGGGGTGCCGGAAGCCTGGAGCACCTCTGGGAGGGTTTGACACAGGGGGCGGCAGACGCGGTTTTGGCAGCTTCCATCTTTCACTACCGGGAGTATACAATTAGAGAGGCAAAGGAGTATCTGGCGGAGAGGGGAGTGCCCGTGCGGCTATGAAGGCGAAGCCGGTTTTGACAGATGAGCAGGAGATTCAGGCGGTGCTGGATTGCGTAAAATTCAACGAAGCCGGTTTAATCCCGGCGGTAGTCCAGGATGCGGCAACCGGTGAGGTCTTGATGGTTGCCTATATGAACCGGGAGTCCTTCCTCCGCTCCCTGCGGACGGGGCGGACCTGGTTTTACAGCCGGAGCAGGCAGCGCCTCTGGCTGAAAGGGGAGACCAGCGGAAACCACCAGTACATCCGGGAGGTGCGGATCGACTGCGACGGGGATGCCCTCCTCTTCAGGGTTGAGCAGTTAGGTGGGGCGTGTCACGAAGGATACCGCTCCTGTTTTTTCCGCTGCCTGGGTCAACCCCTGAACGGGGGTTCCGGCCCGGGGATCGTTGACGAGCTTTTTGCGGTGATTAAGGAACGGCAGCGAACTCTGCCCGAAGGCTCCTATACTGCGAAATTGTTCCGGGAGGGAATTGACAGGATAGCAAAGAAGCTGGGGGAAGAAGCGGTGGAAGTAGTGATTGCCGGGAAGAACCGGAACCGGGAGGAGCTGGCGGAAGAAGCCGCCGACCTGGTCTACCATCTTCTGGTTTTGCTGGCGGAATGCAACTTAAGCCCCGGCGAGGTTTGGGCGAAACTGGCGGAGCGGCGCCGGTAGGTGATACAGGTGGGTTTCTGGGAGGATTTAAATCCGGCTCAGCAGGAGGCGGTGCGCCACACGGAGGGCCCTCTGATCATCTTTGCGGGGGCGGGAAGTGGAAAAACAAGGGTGCTTACCTACAGGGTTGCCCACCTTTTACGGTCAGGGGTGTCTCCCTTCAGGATTCTGGCCGTTACCTTTACGAACCGCGCCGCTGCCGAGATGCGCCAGCGCGTCCAGCAGCTGGTGGGCGCCGGGGCGCGCGATGTCTGGATCAGCACCTTTCATTCCCTGGCGGTGCGCATCCTCCGCCAGGAGGTGCGCCACCTTCCCTACGACCGGAACTTTGTCATTTACGACGAAGCCGATCAGCTGACGGTGATCAAAAACTGCCTTCGGGAACTCGGTCTTGATGAAAGGAAGTACCGGCCCCGGAGCATGCTGGCGGCGATCAGCAGCCTGAAAAACGAGCTGGTGGGGCCCGAGGAGTTTGCCCTCCACGCCCGGGATGCCTGGGCGCAGGCGGTGGCCCGCCTTTATTCCTGTTACCAGGCGAAGCTCCTGCAGCAAAATGCTTTAGATTTCGACGACCTCCTTTTTCAAACCGTAGCCCTCTTCCGGGCCGAGCCCCATGTGCTGGAAAATTACCAGCACCGTTTCCGCTACATCATGGTGGACGAGTACCAGGATACGAACCATGCCCAGTACGTCCTCGTACGCCAGCTCGCGGATGGCTACCGGAATCTCTGTGTTGTCGGGGACGATGACCAGTGCATTTACAGGTGGCGGGGGGCCGATATCAGAAATATCCTCGATTTCGAAAAAGACTACCCCGAGGCGCGGATCGTCAAGCTGGAGCAGAATTACCGCTCCACGCAGCGCATCCTGGCTGTGGCGAATTCTGTAATTGCCCGCAACCGGGGGAGGAAGCCAAAGCGCCTCTGGACCTCCAACAGAATCGGAGAACCGGTCTATTATTACCAGGCCGTAGACGAGCGGGACGAGGCGCGGTTTGTGCTTGCTACACTCGAGAAGCTCCGCCGGGAGGAAGGGCTGGAGCACCGGGATTTTGCAGTCTTTTACAGGACCCACGCCCAATCCCGCGCCTTTGAAGAGGAGTTTATCAGAAACCAGATTCCATACCGGATTTTCGGGGGAATCAGGTTTTACGAGCGGAAGGAAATCAGGGACCTGCTGGCCTACCTGCGGTTCGTGGCGAACCCCGCAGACGAGATTTCGCTGAGGCGGATTTTAAACGTTCCCCGCCGGGGAATCGGGGAAACCGCCCTTGCCCGGGCGGAGGAACTGGCACTGCAGGAGGGAAGGAGCCTGGAAGAGGTGCTCAGGGAGCCGGAGAAGATTCCCGGCCTGGGGGCGCGCACCATCCGGGCGCTGCGGGCCTTTTTCGAAATGGTGGACCGCTGGCGGGAGGAACAGGAGGAGCTGACGGTTGCCGCGCTCGCCGAAAGAATTCTGGAGGAAACGGGGTACCGCTCCCTGCTGGAGGCGGAGCAGACCGTTGAGGCGGAGACAAGGCTGGAAAATTTAAAAGAGTTTTTAGGTGTGGCAAGGGAGTACGACGAGGAAAGCGAAGACAGGTCTCTGGCTGGATTCCTGGAGCGGCTGGCTCTGGTGGCCGAAATCGACAACTACCGGGCGGAGGAGAACGCGGTTGTCTTGATGACCCTCCACACCGCGAAGGGTCTGGAGTTTCCCGTTGTCTTCATGACCGGCCTCGAGGAGGGCCTCTTTCCCCATGCCCACGCTTTGGGAGAGGAAGAGGAGCTTGAAGAAGAGCGCCGGCTCTGCTATGTTGGAATTACCAGGGCGCGGGAAAGGCTCTTTTTCTCCTGGGCCTGCCGGCGCTACCTTCAGGGCAACGGGACACCCCGCGAGCCCTCGCGTTTTCTCCAGGAAATCCCGCAGGAACTGCTTTACCCCGTCCTGCCTGGGGGTGGAGCCCCGGTGCGTCCGGTGCCGGTTCAGGGCCGGCCCGCGCGGGACCGGAGGGAGAAGCTTCCGCCGGTTTTTACGGGGCGCGCTCTGCTGGAGGCGGCTGAGAGGGACGTTGAGCCGCAGGGGGATCTGCAGGTCGGGGACCGGGTGGAGCACGCGAAATTCGGACCGGGTGTTGTTACGGAAACCAGGGTGGGCCCCGGGGGTGATTTGGAAATCATCGTTTCCTTCGAGCAGGTGGGGGTAAAGCACCTTCTGGTGAAGTATGCTCCTTTGCGCCGGGTTTAGCCCGGCATGCCGGACGCTGGCCGCCCGGGCTTCACTTGTGCCGGGCCCTTTGTTTCGCCCGGAAACTGGGGATACTGATTTTAGCGGAACCTTCCGAAAATGGAGAGACACTAAATGGAGAAGCCGATCTGGATCTTGGGGCACCGCAACCCCGATACCGATGCCATTTGTGCGGCGCTGGCCTATGCGGAGTTGAAGCAGGCCCTGGGAGTTGCCGGGGCGAGGGCGGGGCGGGTGGGCCCCCTTAACCGTGAGACGGCCTTTGTTTTGGGTTATTTTGGGGTGGAGCCGCCCCCCTTTGTAGCGGATGTCCGTCCGCGCGTTGCCGATATGCTTCGCCGCGAAATTATCAGCTGCGCCCCGGAAACCACCCTGCAGGAGGCCGGAAGGTTGATGCGGGAGCACCAGGTCAAAACCCTGCCGGTGGTCGATCCCCGGGGGCGGCTGCTGGGGCTCTTCACCACCGGCGACCTGGCGCATCACCTTTTGGTGGAGTTGGGGCTGGAAGCCCTGGCGGGGAGCGCCTCCCGGGCGCGGGAGATTCTTGCGACTCCCGTCAGAAATCTCATGAAGACCGAGGGGATCGTTTCTTTCCACGAGGACGAACTGGCGGATCAGGTAAAAAGGGTGATGCTGGAAACCAGGTTTCGCAATTACCCCGTCGTGGACGAGCAGGACCGGCTCCTGGGGATGGTGGCGCGCTACGATCTCCTTGCCTTAAGGCGGAAGCAGGTGATCCTGGTGGACCACAACGAGCGCGCCCAGGCCGTGCCGGGCATTGAGCAGGCGGAAGTGCTGGAGATTATCGACCACCACCGGCTGGGGGATGTTCAGACCGGGGAGCCCCTTTACTTCCGCAGCGAGCCGGTAGGGAGCACCTGCACCATCATTGGTAAAATCTACCAGGAGCAGGGGGTGGAGCCATCCCCCCGCGTCGCGGGCCTGCTCTGCGCCGGGATCCTTTCCGATACGGTGATCTTTAAGTCTCCCACCTGCACCCCGCAGGATCGCGACATTGCCCGGTATTTGAGCAGGCTGGCGGGCCTGGAGCCGGAACCCTTCGGGATCGAAATCTTCCGGGCGGGCTCTGCTCTTGCAGAGCGCCCTGCGAGGGAGATCTTAAACGAAGATTTTAAAGACTTCGAGCTGGGTGATTTAAAAGTGGGAATCGGCCAAGTCGAGGCCATCGGGACGGCAGGCCTGGAAGATGTGAAAGAGGCTTTGCTGGAGGAGATGGACGAGATGGCCCGGGAGCGGGGGTACGACCTGGTTCTGATGATGCTGACAGATATCGCTCAGGAGGGAACGGAGCTTCTCGTGGCCGGCCCGGGGGAAAAATTCGCGGCCGAGGCCTTCGGGCAGGAGGTGCGCAACCACCGGATCTTTTTGCCCGGCGTCATGTCCCGGAAAAAGCAGGTTGTGCCGCCCCTGGCAAGGCTTGCGGCCCTCCGGTAAAAGGAAAAAAGCAAGAAAGGGGGGACTGCTTATGCTTGCCTTTGAGGAAGCGCGGGCACGGGTGGAGGAGCTGCGGCGGGAAATCCGGAAGCACGATTATTACTACTACGTCCTCGACAACCCGATCATCTCCGACCAGGAATACGACGCCCTGGTGAGGGAACTGGAGGAGCTCGAAAAACAGTACCCCCAGCTGATTACACCTGATTCTCCCACCCAGCGCGTGGGAGGGGAACCCCTCCCGGAATTCCGGACGGTCCGGCACCCGGTGCCGCTGCTGAGCCTGGCCAATGCCTTTGAACCCGCGGAGCTGCGGGATTTCGACCGGCGGGTGCGCCAGCTGGCGGGTTCTCCTGTAGACTATGTGGTGGAACCCAAAATCGACGGCCTGTCGGTTGTGCTCACCTACGAAAACGGGGTTTTCGTGCAGGGGGCGACCCGGGGTGACGGGATGACCGGGGAGGACGTGACGGAAAACTTGAAAACGATACGCGTGCTCCCTCTTTTTCTTCCGGAGGCGCCGCGCCGTTTTGTGGTGCGGGGGGAGGTCTTTATGCCGAAGAAAGCCTTTGCCCGCTTGAACGAAGAAAGAGACGCCCGGGGAGAGCCTCCTTTTGCCAATCCGCGCAACGCGGCGGCAGGTTCCATCAGGCAGCTCGACCCCAAGGTCACGGCAGCCCGGACCCTGGGGATTTACACCTATCAGATTCTGGTAAGCGAGGGGCTTACCCTGGCAACCCAGGCGGAGGTTCTGGCCTTCCTGCGCGAACTCGGACTCCCCGTTCAGGAACACTGGCGCTGCTGCCGGGACATTGAGGAGGTGATCTCCTACTGCAGCGCGTGGGTTGAAAAACGCCATGACTTGACTTACGAAATTGACGGGATGGTCGTTAAGGTCAACTCTTTGCCGCTTCATGCCGCCCTGGGAAGCACGGCCAAAAGCCCCCGCTGGGCAGTTGCTTACAAGTTTCCTGCAGAGCAGGCGGTCACCCGGGTGATCGATATCATCGTCCGGGTGGGGCGGACCGGTGTCCTCACCCCGACGGCAATTCTGGAACCGGTTCAGGTAGGAGGGGTTACCGTATCCCGGGCGACTTTACACAACGAAGATATGATCCGGGAAAAGGACATCAGGATCGGGGATTACGTGGTCGTCCACAGGGCGGGGGATGTCATCCCCGAAGTGGTCCGGGCGCTTCCGGAGCGGCGGACCGGAAGTGAAAAAGTGTTCCATATGCCCGAAGCCTGCCCGGAGTGCGGCGGCAGGGTGGTTCGCCTGGAGGGGGAAGTGGCCGCCCGCTGCACGGGAATTGCCTGCCCTGCCCAACTCAAGGAACTGCTCCTTCACTTCGTTTCCCGGGAAGCGATGGACATCGAAGGGGTGGGCCCCGCCCTTGTGAACCAGCTGGTCGCCCGCGGCCTTGTGAAGGATCCCGCAGACCTCTACTACCTCCGGAAAGAAGACCTGGTGGCCCTGGAAAGGATGGGGGAAAAATCGGCGGAAAACTTGCTTGAAGCCCTGGCGCGGAGCAAAGAAAGGGGCCTTGCTCCCCTGATCTACGCCCTCGGGATCCGCTTCGTGGGAACCCGGACTGCAGAGATCCTGGCGGAGCACTACGGCTCCCTGGCGGCCCTGGCGCGCGCCGGGGTTGAGGAACTCACGGAGATTCCCGAGATCGGACCCAAGATTGCCGCCAGCATCGCGGCCTTCTTCCAGGAGGAGCAGACGAAGCGTGTAATTGAAAAGTTGAGGCGGGCCGGGGTGAAAATGGAGGAGGAGAGGGCCGCGGTTCCCCGGGAGGAGCTTCCGCTGGCCGGAAAGCAGTTCGTGCTCACCGGGACGCTTTCCTCCCTCACCCGCAAGGAGGCCGAAGAGCTGGTCAAGAAGCTGGGAGGCAGGGTTGCCTCAAGTGTGAGCAGGAAAACGGACTACGTGGTGGTGGGGGAGGATCCAGGCCAGAAGTACGAAAAGGCCCGCGCTCTGGGAATCCCCCTGCTTGATGAAGAAGCTTTTTTAAGCCTCCTTGGTGAAGCCCGCCGGACCGGATAACCGGGCAGCCGCAGGCTCTTTGCTTCATTTTGAGCCAGCTCGAAGATTGCCGGAGAGCCCCTCCGCTTGCGGAGCCGGCGCGGAAGTTGCGGGGTTTTGGCTCTTCTGTTATAATTTAGGCATGTGATAGCACTCAGGTTCACAATTGCGCGGCTTTTCTCCGCGGCCCCCAGGGAGGGAAGTGAAATGAAATTAAGCAGGGAGGAAGTTGAGCACGTAGCAATCCTTGCGCGCCTTGCTTTAAGTGAAGAAGAAAAAGAGCAGTTCCGCGCCCAGTTGAGTTCTGTTTTGGAATATGCAGAGATGATCAACCGTCTGGACACGGCTCACGTGGAGCCTACCTACCACGTCCTGCCCCTCCAGAATGTTTCCCGGCCTGACGAAGCAAGAGAATCTCTCCCCCGGGAAGAGGTGCTCGGGAATGCCCCGGAGCGGGAGGCGGGTTATTTCAAGGTCCCGCGCATCATTTAAAAAGGAGTTTTGGATTTATGGAACTTTTTCAGTTAACGGCTCATCAGCTGGCTGAAATGCTGAAAAAGGGTGAAGCATCCGCAGAGGAAATTACGCGTGCGGTTTTTGCCCGGATCTATGAAGTGGAGGACCGGATTCAGGCCTACGTAACCGTTACAGAGGAAACAGCTTACCAGGCGGCAAAAGAGATCGACCGGAAAAGGCGGGAAGGGGAAATACCGGGCCCCCTTGCAGGGATCCCGGCAGGTTTGAAGGATAACCTGTGCACCCGGGGGACGCGCACCACCTGCTCCTCCCGGATGCTGGAGAACTTCGTCCCTCCCTACGATGCAACTGTTGTGAAAAAGCTGGCCGCCGCAGGGGCGGTTTTCACCGGGAAACTGAACATGGACGAATTTGCGATGGGTTCCTCCACAGAGAACTCGGCTTTTTTTCCGACCCGGAACCCCTGGCACCTGGGATACGTGCCCGGCGGCTCCAGTGGAGGGGCGGCTGCGGCCGTTGCTGCAGGAGAGGCGGTCTATGCTTTAGGTTCCGATACGGGAGGCTCTATCAGGCAGCCGGCCTCCTTCTGCGGGATTGTGGGTTTGAAGCCCACCTACGGGCTCGTTTCCCGCTTCGGACTGGTGGCCTTTGCGTCTTCCCTTGACCAGATCGGCCCCCTTACAAAGGATGTGCGGGACTGCGCCCTGGTTCTGAATGCGATTGCCGGCCACGATCCCCTTGATTCCACATCAGCCCCCTTCCCGGTTCCGGATTATACCTCTTACCTTACCGGGGAAGCCAGGGGCGTGAAGGTGGGGGTGCCCCGGGAATTCTTCGGAAAGGGGCTTGACCCCCGGGTGGGGGAAGTGGTTCGGGCTGCAATTAGCCGGCTGGAGGATTTGGGGGCGGTTGTGGAGGAGTGTTCCTTCCCCCATGCAGAATACGCTCTCCCCTGCTACTACATCATTGCTCCGGCTGAAGCCAGTTCGAACCTGGCGCGTTATGATGGGGTTCGCTACGGGTACCGCGCCGCTCCGGAAAAGGGGGGAAACTATAATCTGTTGGAAATGTACATGCGAACCCGGAGCGAGGGGTTCGGGCCCGAGGTGAAGAGGCGAATTATGCTGGGCACCTATGCCTTGAGTTCTGGATATTACGACGCCTATTACTTAAAGGCATTAAAGCTCCGCACCCTCATCAGGCAGGACTTCAACCGGCTGTTTGAGCAGTTTGATGTGATTGTTTCTCCGACCTCTCCCACTCCACCCTTCCGGTTTGGGGAAAAAGCCGGGGATCCCCTGGTGATGTATCTTTCCGATGTCTATACAATCCCGATCAACCTGGCGGGGATTCCCGCCCTCTCGCTTCCCTGCGGCTTTGTCGAAGGTTTGCCGGTCGGGCTGCAAATCATGGCGCCCCCCTTTGGCGAGGGGACCCTGCTGAGGGTAGCCTATGCTTATGAGCAGAGCACGCCCTACCACCTGGCAAGACCACCTTTAAAAGGAGAACCAGAACAGGAGCCGGTGGAAAAAACCGGGCCCTGAAAACAGGGGGGACGAATGATGGCCGAATACGAGGCCGTAATCGGTCTTGAGGTTCATGTGGAACTGCGCACGAAATCGAAGGCTTTCTGCAGCTGCCCCAATGTTTTCGGAAGCGAACCGAATACCAACGTTTGCCCGGTTTGCCTGGGGCTTCCCGGCGTGCTCCCTGTCTTGAATCAGGCTGTTTTGGAGTATGCCGTTCGCACGGGGCTTGCTTTGAACTGCGAGATCGCTTCTTTCAGCAAGTTCGACCGGAAAAATTACTTTTACCCGGATCTGCCTAAAAACTACCAGATATCCCAGTACGACCTTCCCCTCTGCCGGAACGGCTACCTTGAGCTGGAGGTGGAGGGGGTCAAGAGGCGCATTGGAATTACAAGGGTGCACATGGAGGAGGACGCCGGGAAGCTGATTCACGGGGAAGGGGAAGACGCGGACTGCTCTCTGGTGGATACGAACCGGGCAGGGGTGCCGCTGCTGGAGATCGTTACGGAGCCGGATCTGAGGTCTCCCGAGGAGGCGCGCCTCTTCCTGGAGAAATTGAAGGCCATTTTGCAGTACATCGATGTCTCCGACTGCAAAATGGAAGAGGGTTCTCTCCGGTGCGATGCGAATATTTCGGTGCGCCCTGTCGGGACGAATGTCTTAAATCCGAAAACGGAGATCAAAAACATGAACTCCTTCCGGGCTGTGCACCGCGCCCTCAGTGCGGAGATGGCCCGGCAGTGCGCAATCTGGGAAGCGGGGGGCCGGGTGGTGAGGGAAACCCGCGCCTGGGACGAAGAGCAGGGAACGACGGTAGGGATGCGGACGAAGGAAGAAGCTTCGGATTACCGCTATTTTCCCGATCCCGATCTTGTTCCCATTGTGCTCAGCTCTGATTTTATTGCCCGCGTCAGGGAAGGGCTGCCCGAGCTTCCCGAGGCCCGGAAGCAGCGCTTTGTCAGGGAATACGGCCTTCCCTCCTATGACGCCGGAGTGCTTACGAGTTCCCGCCCGCTGGCCGACTTTTACGAGGCGTGCGTGCGCGGCTACCCGGATCCGAAAACGGTCAGCAACTGGATCATGGGCGAATTTCTGCGGCTCCTGAAGGCCTCGGACCTCGAAGTGGCGGAAACGAAGTTGACGCCATCTCACCTTGTCGAGATGCTGGAGCTTTTAAAAGAGGGGACGATCAGCGGAAAAATCGCGAAAACCGTCTTTGAGGAAATGTTCCGGACCGGGAAGAGGGCGCGCGAAATTGTCGAGGCGAGGGGCCTCGTCCAGATCAGCGATGAAGCAGAGCTGGCGCGGGTGGTGGACGAGGTGCTTGCCGCCCATCCGGGGGTTGTGGCGGACTACCGGAGCGGGAAGGAGAAGGCCCTGGCCTTTCTGGTCGGGCAGGTAATGAAAGCGACGCGCGGTAAGGCCAATCCTCAGGCGGTGAACAAAATAATCAAGGAGAAAATCCAGTAAAATTATATCAGAAGGTTTTTTGGCCAGGAATGAAGAAATCTACAAGGTCGAATCATCCTGGCTGTGGATGGTTTTGGGATTTGGACAGCAATGGGGAGGGGTGAAGCTGTGAACCATATTAAAATTGTGGATACCACGCTCCGGGATGGAGAACAAACAGCAGGTGTCGTCTTTTCCAACCACGAAAAAATCCGGATTGCGAAAATGCTTGACGACATTGGGGTTGACCAGATCGAAGCCGGGATTCCCGTAATGGGGGGTCACGAGAAAGAGGCCATTAAGGAGATCTGCCAGCTGGGTCTGCGCGCCAGCATCATGGGATGGAACCGGGCCGTTATCAAGGATATTGAAGCCTCTCTGGAGTGCGGGGTAGATGCGGTCGCGATCTCGATCTCTACCTCCGATATTCACATTGAGCATAAACTCCGGAGCACCAGACAGAAGGTGCTGGAAAGCATGGTCAGGGCGACCGAGTTTGCGAAGCAGCATGGGGTTTACATTTCGGTCAATGCCGAGGACGCCTCCCGGTCGGATCCTGAGTTTCTGCTGGAATTTGCGCAGGCGGCAAAGGAGGCGGGTGCAGACCGGCTGCGCTTCTGCGACACGGTGGGGATTCTCGATCCTTTTACCACCTATGAACGGGTAAAGAATCTGATTGAAAAAGTCGGGATTGATATCGAAATGCACACCCACAACGACTTCGGGATGGCCACCGCCAACGCCCTGGCCGGAGTGCGGGCGGGTGCCACCTGGGTGGGGGTAACCGTCATCGGTCTGGGGGAACGCGCCGGCAATGCGGCGCTGGAAGAAGTGGTGATGGCCTTAAAATATCTCCAGGGAATCGATCTGAATTTCAAGACCGCGAAGTTCCGGGAGCTGGCCGAGTACGTCTCCCTTGCCTCGAAGCGGGAGCTTCCTGCCTGGAAGCCGATCGTGGGCTCCAACATGTTTGCCCACGAATCCGGAATCCACGCCGACGGCGCCCTGAAGAACCCGCGCACCTACGAGGTTTTCTGCCCCGAGGAGGTGGGTCTGGAGCGCCAGATCGTGATCGGGAAGCATTCGGGCACCAATGCGATCAAGGCAAAGTTTGAAGAATACGGGATAGGCCTGACCGAGGAAGAAGCAAACGACATTTTGGCGCGGGTCAGGAAGGCGGCTGTAGAACTCAAGCGCCCCCTCTTTGACAAGGAGCTTGTTTATATTTACGAGGACTATCTCAACGAAATCAAGAAAATTGCAGTGAACAAGAATTAAGGAGAGGAGTTTTTTGGGAAAGACGATTGCTGAGAAGATCTTGAGCAGGAAAAGCGGTCAGGATGCCTACGCGCACGATCTCGTGGTCGCCTCGGTTGATTTTGTGATGGGTCAGGATGGGACGGCGCCCTTAGCCATCCGTGTTTTCGAGGAAATGGGAGGAGAAAGGGTTTTCGACCCGGCGCGGGCCGCTTTTGTGATCGATCACAGCGCTCCCAGCCCGCTGGAGGGGGTTTCGGCCCTCCACCACCTGATGCGGGAATTTGCCCGAAAGCAGGGGATGATCCTGTATGACGTGGGCGAAGGGGTGTGCCACCAGCTCCTCCCCGAAAAGGGGCACGTGGGGCCGGGCTCCCTGGTGATCGGCGCCGACTCCCACACCTGCACTTACGGTGCCCTGAACGCCTTTGCCACCGGGGTGGGATCTACAGATCTGGCAGCCGCCCTGGTTTCCGGGAAGATGTGGTTCCGGGTGCCGGAAACAATTAAATTCATCTGCCACGGCCGCCTGCCTCCGGGAGTCTACGCGAAGGACCTCATCCTTTATCTGATCGGACAGGTGACCGCGGACGGCGCCACCTATATGGCTGCAGAATATACGGGAGAGGCCATCCAGGCCCTTTCCGTTGAGGCGCGCTTCACCATCGCCAATATGGCGATCGAAATGGGGGCAAAGGCAGGCCTGATGGAGGCAGATGAAAAGGTCCGGGTCTGGGTGAGAGAACACGGAAAGGAAGATTTCGAAGAGGCAAAGGCAGATCCCGACGCCGTCTATGCCCGCGTCCTGGAGTATGACGTGAGCCGGCTGGAGCCCCAGGTGGCAAGGCCCCACCGGGTGGATAATGTAGCTCCTGTCAGCGAAGTGGCAGGAACCCCGATCCAGCAGGCGGTGCTCGGCACCTGCACCAACGGGCGGCTGGAGGATCTCCGGATTGCGGCCCGGATCTTGAAGGGAAGAAAGGTGCACCCCGGGGTGCGCCTGATCGTTGCACCTGCCTCCCGCCGCGTCTTTCTGGAGGCGATGGAGGAGGGCGTGATGCAGGACCTGGTGCGCGCCGGTGCTGCGGTGGTAACTCCGGGCTGCGGCCCCTGCGTTGGCACCCACAACGGGATTCCGGCCGATGGGGAAAACGTGATTTCCACCGCAAACCGGAATTTCAAGGGGCGGATGGCCAATAACAAGGCCTTTATCTACCTGGCCTCTCCTGCCACCGTTGCCGCCTCGGCCCTCGCCGGTGAAATAGCAGATCCCAGGGAGTTTTTGTCCAAGGAGGTTTCCGGTTGTGGAACTGCGGGGTAGGGCGCACCGCTTCGGGGATGACATCAACACTGATTACATTATCTCGGGGAAGTATAAATTTAAAACACTGGACATGAAGGAACTTGCGCGCCACGTTATGGAAGACCTGGATCCGGATTTTGCCCGCAAGGTGCAGCCGGGGGATTTTGTGGTTGCAGGCCGCAATTTCGGCTGCGGTTCCTCCCGGGAGCAGGCGCCCCTGGCCCTGCTTCACGCCGGGGTAGGAGCCGTGCTGGCCTCATCCTTTGCCCGGATTTTTTACCGGAACGCAATTAACACGGGGCTTCCGGTGGTGGAGTGTGACACCAGCAGGATTGACGGAGGAGACGAACTGATTGTAGATCTGGAAAAGGGGGTTATCAAAAACCTCACAAAGCAAGAGGAGATCCCGATCAAACCGCTTCCCCCTTTCATGCTCAAAGTTCTTGCCGACGGGGGTCTGGTTCCTCACTTTCGCAAGTACGGCACCTTTAATTTAGATTAAGATAGGGGCGAGGAGTGAAGAACTTTTGAGGAAGTATACGGTTACGTTGATTCCGGGCGACGGGACGGGCCCTGATGTCACGCGGGCGGCGCGGCTGGTGCTCGACGCCGTAGGCGTCGGAATCGAATGGGAGGTTGTGGAAGCCGGGGAAGGTGTAATTGCGAAGTACGGCACTCCCCTGCCTGATCATGTACTGGAGTCCATCAGGCGAAACAAGGTTGCTTTAAAGGGCCCTCTCACAACCCCGGTGGGCACCGGTTTTCGCAGCGTGAACGTTGCCCTGCGGAAGGAGCTTGACCTCTATGCCAACGTGCGGCCGGCGCGGAACCTTCCCAACGTCCGGAGCCGCTATGAAGGGGTGGACCTCGTTGTCGTACGGGAGAATACCGAGGATCTGTACGCCGGCGTTGAGCACATGGTCGGAAAGGATGCTGCCGAAAGCATCAAGATCATCACCCGCCCCGCCTCCGAACGGATTGTCCGGTTCGCCTTTGAACTCGCCCGGAGGGAGGGGCGGAAAAAGGTGACTGCAGGCCACAAGGCCAACATCATGAAGTGCACCGACGGGCTCTTCCTGGAAACCGCCCGGGAAGTGGCAAAGGATTACCCGGACATCGAGTTTGAAGACCGGATTATCGATGCCCTCTGCATGAAGCTCGTCCAGAGCCCTGCGGATTTTGATGTTTTAGTTCTGCCCAACCTTTACGGGGACATCGTTTCCGACCTCTGCGCCGGCCTGATCGGGGGGCTTGGGGTTGCGCCGGGCGCGAACATCGGCGACGAGGCGGCGGTCTTTGAACCGGTTCACGGGAGCGCCCCAAAGTACGCCGGGATGGACAAGGTCAACCCCCTTGCCACGATTTTATCCGGAGTCATGATGCTGAAGCATTTGGGAGAGCTTGGGGCTGCGGACCGGATTATGAGGGCTATTGAAGAAGTTTTGAACGAAGGCAAATCCCTCACTTACGATCTGGGGGGAACCGCGAAAACCTCGGAAATGGCGGCGGCCATTGCCGAAAAGCTCTGAACCGCCGGCTCAAAGGGGCGCGCTGTTTGGAGTTTTCTTTTTGGGTGGGCCCTTTGGGCCATGCCCTTTTGCAAATCGCTGGCCCGGCAGCTGGCGAGGTCCGGCACCATTCTCCAATTTCCCGGGCCTCGCCTGGGTGTTTTAAGGCCAGGGATTCTGCGGCACTGAAACTTAGGGAGAAACTGCCGAACTCGGGTCCTGCAAAGGAAAATGGCGGCTCCGGTATTCGCTTGGGGTGCAGCCCTCGTGTTTTTTGAAGACGGTGCTGAAGTATTTAGGGTCCTGGTACCCTACTTTTCCGGCAATCTGGGCAATCGATTCGCCGCTTGATCGAAGAAGAACTTTTGCTTTTTCCAGCCTTATACTGGTTAAATAATCGATAAAGTTGACGCCCTGTACTTGTTTGAAAATCCGGCTCAAATAACACGGACTGAGGAAAACCGCCCCGGCAACTTCTTCAAGGGTGATGTCGCGGTGGTAATTGCTGTGAATGTAAGCAAGAATCTTTTTCATAATATCCTGCTGGCGCATGTCCCGGCCGCTTTGAACTAGCTTGATCAAGTTTTCTACTTTAGCAAAGATCCACTCATGGAGTTCGCCTAAGTCTTCTTTTTGCCACAGTTCTTGGGTGTATTTAAAGTTTTGCCGGGCGACCTCTTCCGAACTGGCTCCACTTTCGATCGCCTGGCGGGAAAGGACGACAAGCAATTCGAGGATCCGCGTTTTAAGAAGATCCGGGTGGTTATTGGTTTTTGAAAAGAGTTCGTTCAAGAGCCTGGTCAGCCAGTACCGGGCCTGTTCGCCGTCGCCGATCCTGACGCAGGAAAGCAGCTCCCTTTCCAGGGGGAACGGATAGGAGTGCACCCGTTCGTCAAAAGGCAAAACATCATCTATGTGGATAACCTGGTTGCCGCCGGTGTAAAGTTTGTATTCGAGCGCCTTTAGGGCCTCCTGGTATGAAAGGTGAAGGTCGGTGCCCTCGGTGTAGACTCTGCCGATCCCAATTGTTACTGTTGCAGGAATAAAAGGGTCTTTTTCTATTTCGCGCCTGATGGTTTCTGCAAGACGCGCTGCCCGCCGGCGCACTTTCTCAGGGGTTTCGCCCCTCTCCGGCATTATCAGCACCCCGTATTTGTCGCCCTGAAGGGGAATGCATTGGCTTTGGTGATATTCCTCGGCCAGCACCGTTATTTTCTGGTATATTTTTTGCTTTAATATTTGGCGTTCAATTTCTTTTTGGCCGGCAGTTAGCCGGAGGAAGTTGTCTATGTTTACGACCATCACTAATTGGGGGAGGGGTTTAAGTCCTAGAAATTCCGCTCTCTCGTGGAGTTCGTCCGCCAGCTTGACGTTTCCTGACAGCCATTCAAAGATGAACCCTATTTTGAGGTACGGCATAATTTTCTGGAACATGGCCTGGAACGATTCCTCTTCTTTCTTTTGTCTTCTTTCTTTTTCCAGAATGCCGAGTTGCTGGTCGACGATTTCGAGCATTTCCGCTGGTTGAACAGGCTTTAAAAGGTAGTTCACCGCGCCGAACTTGAGCGCTTCCTGGGCGTAGGAAAACTCGTCATACGCGGATATTACGATGATTTTGACTCCCGGGAGGAATTCCTTGATCAACCTGCCGGCTTTAATTCCATCCAGTCCGGGCATCTTTACATCCATTAAAACGAGATCTGGCCTCTCCTTTTTAGCCAGTTCCACTGCCTCTCTCCCGTTTCTGGCTTCTCCGATTACACGTACGGAGCCGGAGCGGTGCTTTTCCAGGATCCGCCTCCAGCCCTGCCTTTCCAGCATTTCATCATCAACGAGCAGGACGGAATACAACGAGAACACTCCTTTTTGGCGAATATTTAGCAGATGTAAGGGAGGTAAATTTTTACCGACGTACCCTTGCCCTCCTGGCTCTGGATTTCCAGGCCGTAATTCGAACCAAAATAATGCTGAAGCCTCTGGTGTACGTGGACAAGACCCAGGCCCGTCGCGTGGCCCCGGCCGGAGCGATTTATGTTTAAGTGAGAGATTTCTTTCAGCTTGTGTGGGGGGATGCCAACGCCGTTGTCTGTTATTTCGAAGAAAACGGTTTGCCCCTCTTTTTTCCCGGAGATCTCAAGCCTTCCCTTTCCTTCAAGGGGTTCCAGGCCGTGGATGATGGCGTTTTCCACAATCGGCTGCAGGACCATGCAGGGGATCCTCCCCTCGGAGACGCTGTCTTCTATTTCCAGATTAACGCTGATCCGATCGGAAAACCGCACCTGCTGGATGAAGAGGTAATCACGGATCATCTGGATTTCTTCGGCGATTTTTACCGTACCCTTAATGTTCCGGAGGATGTAGCGGAGGGTCCTGGATAAAGCGTAGGCGAATTTCTCGGTTCGTTCCGCCTCTTCCAGCATTGCGAGCCGGGCCAGGCTGTTCAGGCTGTTGAATAAAAAGTGGGGATTTACCTGCGACTGCAGGGAACGGTAGTTGGCCTCGTTGAGAGCATTTCTTAGTTCTTCCTGGAATTTTAAAGAGCGAATGATGCTTTCTCTTTGTTCTGTAATTTGAGCTTCGAGCAGGCGCTCCCTTGCTTTGTGTCCAATTTGCTCCCCAACCAGACGTACGACGGCTAGAACCCTCTCGAGTTCAAGGCGGGATAGTTCTTTTATCGCCGGGGTGCAGTCTTTTGAGGAAGTGCTTAACCTGAAAGGGCCGCACTTAATTTTTCCTGTTTTTCCGTGATCAAGTTCAATTGAGGCTTCAATGACTGCTAAGCCGCCGGAGCATAGGAGAATTGCCGCGTTTTCTTCTCGGAAGCTGTGTTCCCGAAACCATTTCCGGCATTCCCGGCAGGGTGTGGGAAAATCTTCTCCTTTCAAAATCACATTACCGCTCTCGTCGATGAAGGCTGGTTTAATATCAAAGAGCTTTTGAAAAATTTCCTGGTGTTTTCTGTTTACAAAGGAAGAGAAACTAAGAGAAGACCTCTTTTTATTCTTTTCTTCCTCGAGAAGCTCCCTTACTTTTTGCACTACGTTTGTGCCGTATTTTACGTAGGCATCCGCTCCGATCTTGTTTGCAAAGCTCTGGGTGACAGGCGCTCCGCCGATGATAATTTTGACTCTGTCCCGCAACCCGGCCTCTTTAATTGCTTCGATGACATCCTGCATATTTAACATGGTAACCGTAAGCAGTGCTGAAATGCAGACAAGATCGGGGTGAAATTTTGTAATGGCCTCAACAAACTGAGCCGGTGAGACGTCTACCCCCAGATCGATGACTTCATATCCTGCTCCCTCCAGTGTAAGCGCAACGATGTTTTTTCCCAGATCGTGGATGTCCCCTTCCACGGTGCCAATGACAACCCGGCTCTCAGCCTCAAACGCTTTTTCCCTGCAGCATTTTTCTTTAAGAACCTGGACCCCGGTCTGCATTGCGTTCGCGGCAACAATCACGTCAACCACGTAAAATTCGGAACTCTGGAATTTGGCACTTACCGTTTCCATGCCTGGAATTAAACCTTCTTTGATAATTGCCTCGGGTTTTATGGCTTTTTCCAGCGCTTGTTCCACCAGCAACTTGATCTTAAAGGAATCTCCTGTAATGACCGCATTAATAATTTCGTTGAATATGTCTTTGCCGGCTGCCGGGGCGCTTCCCATGATTCTCCCTCCGTTCAATCTCCAGGCACCGGAAAGGACAGGGAGCCGGCGAAAAGGGAGTTAAAATTGGGGTATGCGGATAGTTCTACATATTCTACCGATTCGGAAATCAGCGCCGCCCGTTGATATTCGTCAAACGAGAGGAGCGCCGCCTTGGCTCCTGTTCCGGCCGCGTTGCCCACCCCTTTTACTTTTTCTGCCAGCGCCGGGGGAAGGAGGCCGATCGCGCAGGCGCTCCGCGGGTTGAGGTAGTTCCCGAAGGCGCCTGCCAGGAGGACCTCTGCGATCTCAGCCGTTTCGATCCCCTGCTTCTCCATCAGCACCTGAATTCCTGTGGCAATGGCGCCCTTTGCTAGCTGGAGTTCCCGGATGTCGCGCTGGGTAATGAGAATCGGCCCGCCGTGGGCTGTTTGGGATTCGTCGACAAGCAAAAAGGCGTTGGCGCCGTCGTGCTGAACGATGTTATTTTTGAATTTTTCGGCTTTTGGTGAAGCAATTTCGTGGGGGGAGAGGATTTTTCCTCTTTGGTCGACAATGCCGCACTCGAGGAGTCCTGCAACGACATCGATCAGGCCGGATCCGCAAATCCCTTCAGGCTTTCCTCCTCCGATTACCGAGAGTTCCAGATCCTCTCCGAATCGCACGTGGTCAATTGCTCCCTTTGCCCCCCTCATACCGCAGGAGATTTGAGCACCCTCAAAGGCGGGGCCCGCTGCGGCGGAGCAGGCGAGCAGTCTTTCCTGGCTGCCGAGGACGATTTCCCCGTTCGTTCCGATGTCGACTGCGAGCTTGATCTCCCTGCTCCGGTCGAGGTCTGTTGCAAGGATGACGGCAACGGTGTCCGCGCCTACAAATCCTGCAATGTTGGGAAGCATGTAAATTCGTCCCCCGTCGTTGATTTCAATTCCCAGTTCTTTCGCGCTGAACACCAACGGCCCTTTCGTCACCGGCACGTACGGACAGAGCGCGAGATAGGTCGGATCAACCCCCAAAAGAAGGTGGTGCATACACGTATTCCCTGCAACAGTTAAGGCATATACGTCTTCCCGCGCCGCGCCGGCCCTTTCTACAGCTTCACCGATGAGTTCGTTCAGTGCCGTTACGATCGACCTGTGAAGTTTTTCGAGGCCGGTTTTTTCCTGGCTCGCAAAGGTGATGCGCGAGATGACGTCGGCGCCGTATGATGTTTGGGGATTGAGCGTTGAGGCCACACTTAATTCCTTGCCGGTCCGGAGATCCATGAGGTAACCCACGACCGTTGTAGTGCCGACATCGAAGGCCATCCCCAGCAGCCTGTCCCTTGTATCGAATTTTTCGAGGCCGAGGACCTTTTCTCCCTCCAGCACCAGGGTGATGCGGTATCTGGTTTCGCGGGCGATCTGGGGCAGTTTGCGGAGCAGGGGAAGGGGTATGGAGAGTTCACCTAGCCCCGCACCCGCCTTTAAACGCTCCCAGTCTGGGCGCTGGTCGTTAAGGGAGGGAAGGTCTGCCTCCGCGTAGACTTTGCGAATCCGGGGTTGCAGTTTTACATCCTTTTCGGGGGCGATCTGGAGGATCTTTGCTTCCGGCCTTTTTTCGAAGGGAAGCCGGACGATCAGGTCTCCGTGGATCCGGGTCATGCAGGCGAGGCGGATCCCCTCTTCGATCTCCCTTTCCTCCAGGTGCTCCCTTTCAACGGGGGTGGGTAAACCCGCCCCCTCTAAAACCTGTACACGGCACTTGCCGCACTTCCCTCTCCCCCCGCAGGGGAAGTCGAAGTATAACCCCCCGTTTTCGAGGGCCTCCTTGATCGTGGCCCCCTCAGGCATACTTATTTCCAGGTTAGCCGGTTGAAAGGTAACCTTAAAGTTTTTCACAAAAGACCTCCTCAACAAATATAAGGCCAGTCATGATATTTTTTCGTTTATTCTTCTAAAAATCCTGCACGGTAAGCCTTCAGGTATCCCTGGCACATAAAGTCCTTGTTTAACAACAGGTTGGTGGTGACAACCGCGGTCATGAGTTTTCGATCCAGCGGATCCAGAATTGCGGCATCCATGCCCAAACTCATGCAAATCGCCAAAAAGTACCGGTTGATCAACCTCCTTTTAGGCAGGGAATGGGAGACGTTACTGAGGCCGGAAATCGTGCGTGCTTTCAAGCGCTGTTTGATTTCTGCAAGGCTTTCAAAAAATGTAAGTGCGTTTCTATTGTTCACGGCGAGCGGCAGGACTAAAGGATCAAAGTAAACGTCTTCCAGGTTCAGGTTCGTCTTTTCGGCAATTTCCAGGAAGCGTTCGGCCAGCGCGACTCTGTCGGCAGACGAATCGGGGATCCCTCTTTCATCCATCGTCAGGGCAACTACAGAACAGCCGTATTCGAGGACCAGGGGGAGAATCCCTTCCAACCGCGGTTTTTCCAGCGAGATCGAGTTGACCATTGCCTTTCCTCTGTGAGCCTGGAGCGCCCTCTTAATTGCCTCCGGGTTTGTGCTGTCGATGCACAAAGGCACGTCAACCGCGTCCTGCACCGTGCGCACCAGCCACTCCATGTCGGCGGGCTCGTTTTCGACGCCCATTGCTGTGTTTACGTCGAGCATTTCGGCGCCTGCTGCAACCTGTTGCCGGGCCAGTTCCTGAATAAACGCCCTGTCTTTAGTCTTAATGGCCTCGCGTACCCGCGGAATTGTGCTGTTCAGTTTTTCTCCGATAATCAGCAACGACCATCAACCTCCAGGTATTAAAGTTAATTAAATTCCGGTTTAATATTTTGGCAAAAACATTTCTTTGGTAATCTCCTGGCCGGGCTCCAGCGCAAGGAAATTGTCGTCCCAGGGCCCGTGCAGAAGCTTCTCCAGCAGAAACAGGGAGCCCGGGATAATTTCAAATTTTAGATCAAAGGTCTCTGCAACCTTTTTGGCGTAAGCTATGTAAGGACTCAATTCGTAAGTCCCGGTGTCGATCAGGGCGATTCTCGTATAATTTTTCATAATTTCACGTGCCACCCACTGGGCGGTCTGTTCATCATATTTTTTTGTCCATTGATGGCGGCGCGTAGAAATAGATAAAGGGTCCTCCCCGTGCTCTATCCAGCCTTTGGTTAAGTAATAGGTTCCCGGGTCCCTGGTTAACTCCTTTTTATACGCCTCGGTGGACCCCAGAAAGATGGCGATGCAGTCATCAGTCCTGGGCATCACGATTTTGCTTTTTTCCGATTTTAAGCCGACCACGCCCTCGGAACACAGGCCGTATCCGAGCAGGATTAAATCCCACTTTCCTTCGCGGTCCAGCGCGCCTAAGATGTCCCGGAGTTTTTTATTTAGCTCTTTAGGAAAAAGGTGAAGGCCGAACTCAATTACGTTGACTTCCACGTGAGGAGGCACCTTATCTTCGATTTCCGGAGCCAGGGTCTCGCAAATAACCAGTACGACATTCTTTTGTTCCATTTTTTACCCCCGGAAACTTTTTGAGGGGCCGGCCGCAGCCGGCCCCCGTAGAATCCCTTTTACTCTCCCCGGGCGTATTCCATTGCGGCGTCGAAAACCGCAACGATGTTTTCCGGGGGAGTTTCAGGTTCAATGTTGTGAGAGCAGGCAAGGATATAGCGGCTGCCTTCAAAAATCGCGAGCGTTTCCTTGACCCTTTTCTTAATTTCCTCGGGTGTGCCGAAGTTTACCAGGCGCTGGATGTCGATGCCGCCGTGCAGGCAGATCCGATCTCCGTATTCTTTCTTTAGCCGCCACGGCTCCATCTTGTTGGCGAGAGGCTGGATCGGGTTGATAATATCGATGCCGCAGTCAATGAAATCGGGAATGAAATCGAAGATAGAGCCGCAGCAGTGGTACAGGACTTTTACGTGAGGAACCATGCGCTTGACTTCAGTTACCCATCTCTTGGTCCAGGGTTTTACGAACTTGCGGTACATGTCTAAGGGTATAAACGGCTGGGTTTGCATTCCCATATCGTCAGCGTAAAGAATGATGTCGATATAGGGGCCTATAACCGGAAGCACCTCTTTTAGCACTGAGAGAGCAACTTCTGTTATTTTTTCAGTTAAAGCAAAATATATCTTTTGGTTGAGCCGCATATCCATGAGCCAGTTGTCAAATCCACGAAGCCATGCATATGTATGGAAGATTAAGCCTGCGTACCCAGGGAAAAGAGTGATTGCGTAATCCGTGGTTTCCCGGAGTGTTTTAACCTGTTCGAGAACCCCTTCCAGAAAAACAGGATCTTTCGGATCGGGCCAGTAAGGGTATTCCTCAATCTCTTTTATCGTTGTGGCGCTTCGAAGCGGGGTGAGCGGGTCAGGTACACTGCAGTAAAATCCCGCTGGCTGCAAGATAATACCCCACATATCGCGCAAATTTCCGTTGGGGAGTTTTTCCACCGGGTGCGACCCTGTAAAAACATGTCTGATGTCGGCACCGAGCCTGACGAGAAGGCGTTCATCGATGTTTGCGACATCACTAAGAATCGGCGAAATAACCGGCTCTTCATAATCTTCGATGCCGCAATATTCGTACAGGGCCCTGATTCCATAAGGGGGCCCTTCGGCAATTTTATTTTTGGAGCCTTCTACAATCCCGGAGATAAAACCGCCGAAATCTACCGGTGTTCTGTCTACACTTTTGCCCTCAATAGCACGAAGCACCCGTTCTCTTGGGGTCATTTTCATTTCAGTTCCCCTCCCCCACGATATTTTTCGCAATAACGACTGCATCCCGGACCGTTCGTCCGTAGTAATCGGCTCCGGCGCTTTCGGCAAATTCCCTGGAAAGAGGCGCTCCTCCTACCATAATTTTGACTTTATCTCTCACACCGGCCTCTTTTAGTGCATTAATAACATCTTTTATATTTACCATCGTTGCCGTAATGAGAGCGGAACAGGCTACTATATCCGGGTTGTATTCCTTCACGCTTTTAACGAATTCGGCAGGAGGCACGTTGACACCCAGGTCGATGACTTTAAACCCTGACGCTTCCAGCGCTGAGGCAACGAGGTTCTTGCCGATGTCGTGAATATCTCCTTCAACGGTTCCAATGACAACTACCGCTTCCTTTCCGGCAGAACGTGTGGCAAGATGGGGTTTTAAAATTTCCATGGCCGACTTTACAGCGTTTGCCGCGATAAGCAGGTCCGGCAGAAAAAATTCCTGTCTTTCAAATTTTTCGCCAACTACGTCCATTCCTTTTGTTAGACCGTTTTCGACAATACTGAAGGCATCTATCTTTGCCTCGAGGGCTTCCCTCACTGCTGCGACAACGGCTTCGCTTTCTCCGCGAATTACGGCCTCAGAAATTTTCTCAAAAAATCTTTCTTCATTCATTTTCAACTTCCTCCCCTTTTCAGTATTTTCTAAAGGCAAGTTTGGAAAGGACTTTTTGATTCTTTTTTCTCTTCACCCCCTCTTTAGTTATTTTTCTTCGGTCCTTTTATTTCTTTATCTTTCATGATAAAAGCGAGAAAACAGAGGAACAATTCTAAATAATTGAGATAGGTGGGGGATTTTTGACTGGTAGCAAGTGCCTTCGATTTTCTAGAAACTGACAGAGGTGAAATTTTTGTCTTCGGGTTTAAATTCTTTTACTGTAAATCGTGGTGGACTGACCGGGCATACTTGCCCCGCCGGGTCCCCGCGCCCGGGCCTTCCGTCGGCACCAGCCCTCCCGTTACCTGTTGCCCTTGCTGCTTCAGACCGTGGTAGCACCGGGGCTGTCCCCGATATCCAGGTCGGCCAGCTTGGGCCTGGGGAGGGGGCAATTCTACAGTGCGCCTCCGAACTCGGCAATGTAGAAAATGTAGAAGTTTTTATCTGAACTGCAAGCGGGATGTTGGCACAAGTTTCCAGGCATAGTTTCCCCTTGAGTTTTTGCATACTAAAGCTAGAAATCAACAAAAATCACGAAAGGGTTCAGGAGCGAGGAGGTGGAAAGATGTTCCGGCGGCGTGGAGGGCGTTGCTGTCCGGAAAGAGGGCCGGCCAGGAAAGAACTTAACAAAAAGGCGAGATCTGTTTCGGAACTGGAGGGGGGAGTAACGGTGGCCCCAGTTCCGGTTACCCTGGGTGAGGACATCACCATTAAGTATCAGGGGCCTTTAGCCCGGGCGGGCGCCCGGGAGATTTACCTGCATATGGGTTACGGGCCCGCCGACAACTGGCGGTATATTGCCGATTTGCCTCTAGAGAAAACCAACGGGAGCTGGGAGGTTACCTTTGAGGTTAAAGACGAGAGCCGCTTGAATTTCTGTTTTCGGGATGATGCCGGCCGTTGGGACAACAACGCCGGGCGCAACTGGAGTCTGGAAGTGCATACAGGAATGCAGGTTTAAATCCCTACCGGTTTTCTGCGCGTAGGGATTTCCTTTGCCTTTTCCGAAGTTCTGATGCATAAAAGGGGAGTGCCGATGGGAAAATACTTCCGAAAGGAGAAGTTTTTTTGCAGGCCAAGGACTTCATGTCCCGCAAGCTCGCCACTGCTGCTCCCGATCAACCCGGGGCGGTTCTTTTTAATCTTTTTTTAGAAACGTGCCAGGGAGGCATCCCTGTTCTTGATCAAAACCGGCACCTGCTGGGAATCGTTACCTCCGCCGACCTCCTGCGCGCACTCTTTCCCGGTTGCGTGCGGTTTCTTGACTGCACGCTTTACCCGGAGCGGTCTCTTGACCCGGCGGCGGTTCTGGAGCGGATTAACCGCATTCAGGTTGGGGAGATCATGCGCCGGGATCTGGTCACCGCCCCTATCGATACTCCCTTCTGTAAACTTGTTGCTCTGTTAATGGAAAGAAAGATCAACCAGATTCCTGTTGTGGAAGCGGGAAGACTCCAGGGAATGGTAACCCGTTTTGACGTCTTCAGGGTCCTGGAGGAAAAATATAAGGAAGCGCGGGCGCGTTGAGTTTTGGCCCATCTCACTGCAACCCATTAAAGGTTACCGAGGAGATGCAAGGAAGATGCGGATACTCATGCTCTCTTGGGAGTTCCCCCCCCGGAGCGTCGGGGGTCTTGCCCAGCATGTATACGATTTGACAACGGCGCTTGCCCGGGAGGGAGAAGAGGTTCACTTGATCACCTGTGCGGCCCCGGAGGCTCCGGAAAAAGAGATGGTTAACGGGGTGCACATCTACCGGGTCAATCCTTACAACCTTCCTGCCCTGGACTTTTTGACCTGGATCCTCCAGCTTAATTTGAGTATGGTCGAGTACGCGGTGTCTCTGGTTAATTCCCTCGCCGACTTCGATCTGATTCACGCCCACGACTGGCTTGTTGCCTACGCGGGGCGCGCCCTTAAGCACGCCTATAAACTTCCGCTGATCGCCACAATTCATGCCACCGAATACGGGCGGAACCAGGGGCTTCACAACGACCTCCAGCGCTACATCAGCGATGTAGAGTGGTGGCTGACTTATGAGGCCTGGCGGGTCATCGTCTGCAGCCATTATATGCAGAAAGAGCTCCAGAGGATCTTTCAGTTGCCGGGAGACAAAATCCGGGTTGTCCCAAACGGGGTTGATCTGGGCAGGTACCAGCGAACGAAAAAGATAATTTCAAGGGATTTTTATGCGGCTCCCGATGAAAAGATCGTTTTTTTCGTGGGGAGGCTTGTTCAGGAAAAGGGGGTCCACATTCTCCTCGACGCCATTCCAAAGGTCTTGTCCTACTACCCGAAGGTGAAGTTTATCGTTGCCGGGCGGGGCCCCGCTGAAGATTATTTAAAGAATAAGGCAAAGGATCTGGGAATTTACGAGAGAGTTTATTTCACCGGCTACATTGACGACGCGACCCGCGACTGCCTGTACCGGGAGGCTGCCGTGGCCGTTTTCCCGAGCCTGTACGAGCCCTTCGGAATGGTTGTTCTGGAAGCGATGGCCGCAAAGACGCCCGTTGTCGTTTCCGATGTGGGCGGCCTTTCCGAAATCGTCAGGCACGAAGAGAACGGCCTGAAGTGCTATCCCGGAAACCCTAACTCTCTGGCGGACGGCATCCTGCGCCTCCTGCACGAGCCGGAATTCGCATCCTGCCTTGCAGTTCGGGCTTACCGGGACCTGCACCAGCTTTACACCTGGCGGGAGATCGCGCGCCGGACGCAGCAGGTTTACGCCGAGGTCAAAGACGACTATGAGGCAAGCGCCTGGAAAACCGATTCCCGGCTTGCAGGAATCAATAAGTTGAAGGAGATCCGGGAGGAGATTACCAGCACCGGGAGGTATGCCGTGCCGGGGTATCTGATCCGGGAGGCCTACGAAAGCCAGGCAAGTTCTGCATCAAGGGGGAGATGTTGAATGAAGGCGGTGATCATGGCGGGAGGCGAAGGTTCCCGCCTCCGGCCCCTCACCTGCGAGCGGCCGAAGCCGATGGTGCCGGTTTTAAACCGCCCGTGCATGGAGCATATCGTCAGTCTGCTGCGCAAGTGCAGAATTCACGAAGTTGCGGTAACCCTGCAGTACCTGCCGGAGGAAATCCAAAACTATTTCGGTGCCGGAGAGGAGTTTGGCGTGAGATTCAGGTACTTCATCGAGGAGGCTCCCCTCGGAACGGCAGGAAGCGTGAAAAACGCTGCGTCCTTTTTAGATGAAACGTTTATCGTGATCAGCGGGGATGCCCTCACCGACTGCGACCTGCAAGAGGCGATGAACTTCCACAGGGAAAAAGGGGCCCTCGCCACCCTGGTTCTCACGAGGGTGGCCTGCCCGCTGGAGTATGGGGTTGTCGTGACCAACAAAGAGGGAAAAATCACCCGCTTTTTGGAAAAGCCGGGGTGGGGGGAGGTTTTCAGCGATACCGTTAATACCGGGATTTACATTCTGGAGCCGGAAATTCTGGAATTTATCGAACCGGGGAAAATGGTGGATTTTTCTAAGGATCTCTACCCCTGCTTACTGGCCGCGGGAAAGCCCTTATATGCCTTCGCAACGAGGGGCTACTGGTGCGACGTCGGCAACATCGAGGCCTATCTCCAGGCGCACTACGACCTGCTGGAAGGAAAAACGCGACTTCCAATACCCGCAACAGAGGTTGCACCTGGTGTTTGGGTTGAAGGGGAAGCAGAAATCGATCCCAAAGCCCAAATCACTCCTCCCGTATATATTGGAGAGCGGTGTGTAATCGGTCCCGCCGCTCAGATCGGGCCTCTTGCCGTGTTGGGCCGGGAGGTTCGGATAGGGAAGGGTGCCTCTCTGAAGAGAAGCGTGGTTTGGGATTGCGCCTGGCTGGGGGAGGGTTGTGAGCTGCGAGGGGCCGTTGTGGGGACTGGGGCACGGGTGAAAATGGGGGCCGTTCTGCTGGAGGGTTCTGCAGTCGGAGACCGGACGGTAGTGGGCGAGAGGAGTGTGCTTAAACCAGGGGTCAAGATCTGGCCGGAGAAATGGCTTGAAAAAGGGACGCGCCTCCGCTCCAGCCTGGTTTGGGGGAATCATGCCCGGCCCTGTGTTTTCGGCTCGCGCGGGATCAGCGGGGATCTCAACACAGAAGTCGGCCCCGAACTCGCGGCCCGTCTGGGGGCCGCCCTGGGTTCTGTGGTAAGTTTGCCGGCCCGGCTTTCTTTAGGTACAGACGGCAGTCCGGGAACCCAAATGGTGAAGAACGCGGTGCTTGCTGGTTTAATGTCCACCGGAGTCGGTGTCGTTGACTTCGGAAGCCTCACCCTCCCGGTGCACCGCTACGGAGTACGCGCCCTCCAGCTGCAGGGAGGGGTCCACATCTGCCACCAGGGGGGAGAAAAGGTCTGCCTTCGTTTTCTTAACGGGCAGGGGGCGGACTATGCTCGCAGCGAGCAGCGCAAGGTGGAAGGAATGCTGAGCAGGGAGGAATACCGCTTCGTTCCCCTTGCCAGGATTGCCCCTGCCGAATATGTGCCTGATGTGAGCCGTTCCTACCTCAACCACCTGCTGGAGTATTTAGACCGCGACCTCTGCAGGCGGGCGCGGATCAGGATTGTTGTTGACTACGATCCCGAGCGGCTGGGCGCCCTGCTTCCTCCCCTCTTGGAGGCTTTGGGGTGCGAGCTCGTTACCTTTGCGGCGCCGCGGAAATACCCCCAGACCTTTGCCGAAATGCTGAAGACAGCCGAGCAGTTTGGGGATGTGGTGAAGGAGCAGCGGGCGAATTTCGGCGCCGTCCTTGATACGGGCGGCGAAGAACTTGTCCTTGTCGACGAGAAGGGGTGCATTGTCCGGGAGGATCTCTTTACTTCACTGATTTCCCTGATCGTTTTGAGCGGGAACGAACAGGCGACCCTTGCCTTGCCTGTGACAGCCTCTGATGCCGTAGAGGAAATGGCACGGCGCCGGGGGGGCAGGATCCGGCGCACAAAAACGGCTCCCTGGGCGCTGATGCAAACCTTCCTGGAGGAGGAGGTGCGCCGCACCCAGGAGCGCCGCCCCCAGTTTCTCCTTTACGGCGACGCCCTGGCGACACTTGCTGTAATCGCGGAATTTCTCGCCGAAAAACGCCGGCCTCTGTCCCAAATTTTGGGTGAAATTCCCGCTTTCGCTACAGCACGCAGGGACGTTGAGGTGAGCTGGGAGGACAAAGGAAAGGTCCTCAGGACCCTTGCAGAGGAGGCGGGGGAGGGCGAGGTGGAAATGTTGGATGGAATTAAAATGCACCATCCCAAAGGGTGGGCGCTCATCCTCCCCGATGCCGACGAGCCCCGGTGCCGGATCTACAGTGAAGCCTTCAGCCAGGAAATCGCCGATTCCCTGACGGAGATGTATGCCCGGAAGATCGAAGAGATCTGCCGGCCTCCGGTTCCCGATAGTTTTCCGAAATAGAATTCGGCTGCAGTAGCCGTTGGCTTAAGGTAAGGTATCCATCGCGGTGGTTCAGACCCGGCCCACCAGTATGCCCAGCCCGTAAGGGACCCTGGCGAACGGCTCATGGGCCAGTGAACAGAGCCCTGGGCAACGCCTGCCGGGAAGCCCAGGGCCTGATAAGTTTGACCGGAGCTTGGTGAACTGCCGTATACCGAACGGTACGTACGGTGGGGTTAAAGGACGGGGGCTAGCCGCTCCTCCTACTAGATTATTGCAGTTTCCACTCCGGCTCGCCGGGCACTTTACCCTTCCGTGGCAACCCCTTTGCCCGGCGCCGGCGGGGCGTGCTTCCTGTGCCTGGCGTGGAGATCCTCGGGAACGTAGCCGGTGATCATCCCTTTGATGTTGGCGATTCCTTCGGTGATGTCCAGGTAGA